>JAKFET010000302.1:0-10557 GCA_036675575.1 Acidimicrobiaceae bacterium | reverse complement strand
CAAGGCCAAGGAGGGCTTCAGCCTCACCTACCTGCCGTTCATCTCCCGTGCGGTGGTCGACGCCATCGGTGAGTACCCGGAGGTCAACTCGAGCTTCGCCCCCGACGAGCTCATCATCCACAACTACGTGAACCTCGGCATCGCCGTGGACCTCGACTTCAAGGGCCTGCTCGTCCCGGTCATCGCCGGCGCCGACGGCTTGCGCATGCGGGCCATCGCCCGCAGCGTCCGCGACCTGGCCGCTCGGGCCCGGTCCAAGAAGCTGAGCCCCGACGAGCTCACCGGCGGCACGTTCACCATCACCAACCCGGGGCCGTACGGCACGACGATGACGATGCCGATCATCAACCAGCCCCAGGTCGCCATCCTGTCCACCGACGGCGTGAAGCGCCGTCCCGTCGTGGTCGACCTGCCCGACGGGTCCGAGGCCATCGCCATCCACCCCACCGGCAACCTCACGCTCACGTGGGACCACCGGGCCTTCGACGGCGCCTACGCCGCGGCCTTCCTCGCCCGCACCAAGGAGCTGCTCGAGACCATGGACTGGGAGCAGGAGCTGGCCTAGCGGCTGCGACGAAACGGCTGCCAGTTCGATCGTTCTGGCAGCGCTGCGACGTACCGGCTGCCAGTTCGATCGTTCTGGCAGCGCTGCGGTCGCACTCAGCGGCGGCTGCGGTGCCAGGCGACCTGGGCGGCGATGCCGTCGGCCAGCGTGGTCTGCGGCTCCCACCCGAGCAGGCGGCGGGCGGCGGCGTTGCTGCCGCCGGTGCGCTGGACGTCCCCGGCCTGCTCCGAGTGCTGCTCGATGGGCACGCGCGATCCCACGGCCTCGCCCACGGCGTCGATGACGTCGCGCAGCACGGTCGACCCTCCGGCGCACACGTTGACGACCGTGCCCGGTGCGACGTCGGCCGTGCCGGCGAGCACGTTGGCCCGGACGACGTCGCCGACGTAGGTGAAGTCGCGGACGTGGGAGCCGTCACCGAAGAGCGGGAACGGCTCCTGGTCGAGGGCACCTTCGATCAGGCGGTGGAAGGCCATGTCCGGGCGCTGGCGGGGCCCGTAGACGGTGAAGTAGCGGAGGGAGACCGTCGAGAGCCCGTGGTTGGCGGCGTACAGCCCGCACAGGTGCTCGGCGGCGAGCTTGGTGACGCCGTAGGGGCTGTGGGGCCGGGGCAGGTCGGTCTCGGTGACCGGGTAGGACCCGGCGTTGCCGTACACCGACGAGCTCGAGGCGTAGACGACGCGGCCGACACCGCACTGCCGGGCCGCTTCGAGCACGCGCTGGGTGGCCAGCACGTTGCAGGTGTCGTAGGTCGCGAACCCGTCGGACCACGACAGGCGCACGCCCGGCTGGGCCGCCTGGTGGTACACGACCTCGACGCCGCCGAGCAGCTCGTCGAGGTCTCCGTCGCGCAGGTCCTCCTCGATGAAGCGGAAGCCGGGTCGGTCGCGCAGCGAGGCGAGGTTCGACTCCTTGATCGCGCGGTCGTAGTACGGGGTGAAGGCGTCGACGCCGACGACGTCGTGGCCCTCGTCGAGCAGCGCCTCGGCCAGCTGGGAGCCGATGAAGCCGGCGGCGCCGGTGACGAGGTGGGTCACCGGATGCGCCGGATCACGCGCTGGTCGGTTGCCTGGCCGGCGAAGGCGGCGGCCAGGACCTCGGCCCCCTCGACGAGGCGGGGTCCGGGCCGGACGATCAGCTGGTCGGCGTCGACGGCCCACACGGCCGCGCCGGCCGGCACCCGGTCGAGCACGGCCTTCGCCTGCGCGCTCGCCCCCTCCAGGTCGAACCCGCACGGCGCCACGACGACGTGGTCGACGTCGAGGCCGCCGACCTGGTCCCACGCGAGGGCGGATGACCGCCCACCCGGGGTGCCGAGCGCGCACCGGGCACCGGCGGCCTCGACCAGGTCGGGGATCCAGTGCCCCCCGACGAAGAGGGGGTCGACCCACTCCACCACGACCGCACTCGGCCGCTCGGCGTCGGTCCGGCCGGGCAGCGCGTCGAGGCGGGCGCGCAGGCCGGCGACGAGCTCGGCCGCCTCGGCCTCGGCGCCGATCGCCGCTCCCACGTCGGTCACGCAGGCCAGCACGTCGTCGAGGGTCATCGGGTCGAGGCTCACGACCCGAGCCCGGCTGCACCCGAGCCGGTCGAGCGCCTCGGTGGCCTGGCCCGCAGGGAGGGCGCAGACCCGGCACAGGTCCTGGGTCAGGACGACCTCGGGCGCGAGCGCGGCGACGGCGGCCTCGTCGATGGCGGCGAGCGGCTGGCGGGCCTCGGACGCGGCCTGCACCGCCGCGTCCACGGCAGCCGGGTCGCTGCGGTCGTCGACCGCCAACAGGTCGCGGGTGACGACGCGCACGTCGCTCGGAGCGCCCGCCGGGACGGTGCACTCCCAGGTGACGCCGACGAGGTCGGAGGAGCGGCCCAGCGCAGCCACGATGTCCGTGGCGGCCGGCAGCAGCGACACGATGCGGGGCACGGAGCGACGCTAGATGGTCGGACAGGTCCGGGCCGCCCTCCTAGGGTCGGCGCCCGTGACCCGTCGACGGCTCCTCGCCCTGGTGGCGCTGGCCGTCGTCGGACCGCTCGTCGTGCTCGGCGTGGAGGTGCAGCTGGCCCGCACCAGCGGCAGCCGCCTCGACGACGAGGCGGGGGAGCGGCCCCGCCAGCGCGTCGTCCGGTCCGGGGACCGGCCGCTCCACGTCGTCTGGCTCGGCGATTCGACGAGCACCGGGGTGGGGGCGGCCCGCGTCGAGGAGTCGATGGCGTGGCGGGTCGCCGAAGGCCTCACGGACGGCCCGGTCACGCTGACGGTGCTCGGCCGATCCGGTGACCAGGTCCACGAGGTGCTCGACGAGCAGCTGCCCGAGCTCCCCGGGGTCCTCCTCCCCGGCAGCGACCACGTCGTGCTCGTGAGCATCGGCGCCAACGACGTCACCGCGCTGACCCGCCGCCGGACGTTCGCGGCCCGGTACCGGCAGATGGTCGACGGGATCGAGACGGCCCTGGCGGACGTCGGCGGCGCTGCGCGGGTGGTGCTCGTCGGCATCCCCGACATCGGCACCGCACCGCGCCTCCTCCCGCCGCTGCGCCAGGTCGCCGGCCTGCGCGGCGCCCAGCTGGACGACGAGATCGCCGGCGTCGCCCGCGCGCGGGGCGTGCACCACGTCGACCTGGCTGAGCGCACCAGCCGCACCTTCTCGAGCGATCCCGAGCGCTACTTCTCGGCTGACGAGTACCACCCGAGCAGCGACGGGCACGAGGTCTGGGCCGGCGCGGTGCTGGCTAGCCTCGATCCGTGACCCTCCGGATCCGCTGGCTCGGCACCGTGCGCTACGCGGACGCCCACGCCCTCCAGCAGGGCCTGCACCACGAGAGCCCGGACGACCACCTCCTGCTCCTCGAGCACCCGCACGTGTACACGCTGGGCGTCCGAGCCGACATGGAGCACGTGCTCGTCGCGCCGGCGTCCGTCGGCGCCGAGCTGGTGCGGGCCGACCGGGGCGGGGACGTCACGTACCACGGGCCGGGACAGCTGGTGGGCTACCCCATCCTCACCGTGCCCGGGAAGCGAGGCGGGGGCATGGCCGACACCGTCGCCTACGTCCGCTCGGTCGAGCAGCTGGTGATCGACACCCTCGTCGAGCTCGGTCTGCCCGACGTGGGACGGCTGCACGACCACCCCGGGGTCTGGGTGTCGCCCGGAGGCGACGACCCGCGGAAGGTCGCGGCGATCGGGGTGAAGCTCACCCGGGGCCGGTCCATGCACGGATTCGCCCTCAACGTCGCCCCCGACATGGCCATGTTCGGCCACATCGTCCCGTGCGGCATCCCGGACAAGGCGGTGACGTCGCTGGCGGCCGAGGGCATCGACGTCACCCTGCAGCAGGTGGTCGACGTGGTGGCCCGCCTCGCCGCCGAGCGGTGGGGCACCGACGGGTCGGAGCGCGCCGACGTCGTGTGGCGCGAGCACCACGCCGACCTGGCCCCGTTCAGCCGGGGCGAGGGGCCCGGCGAGGTCGTGCGGGAGCAGGCGCCCCGCAAGCCGAGCGCCCGCCTGACGGGTCGCCTGGCCGAGGCCGGCGTCACCGAGGGCCTGTCGATCTCGTCTCGCAAGCCGGACCACGTCAAGGCCAAGGTCCGCATCACCGACGACTACGTCCGGCTGAAGAAGACCATGCGCTCGCTGGACCTCGTGACCGTGTGCGAGGAGGCCGGCTGCCCGAACATCTTCGAGTGCTGGTCCGACGGGACGGCCACGTTCATGGTGGCGGGGGAGCGCTGCACCCGGAAGTGCGGGTTCTGCCTGGTCGACACCCGCAAGCCGATGGACCTCGACGCCGGCGAGCCGGCCCGCGTCGCCGAGGCCGTCGAGCAGATGGGCCTGTCCTTCGCCGTGCTGACCATGGTCGCCCGCGACGACCTGCCCGACGGTGCCGCCGGCCACGTCGCGGACACCATCCGGGCCATCCGCGCCCGCACGCCACACGTCGGGGTCGAGGCGCTGATCTCGGACTGCAAGGGCGACGCCGACTCGCTGCAGGTGATCTTCGACGCCCGCCCCGACGTGCTCAACCACAACATCGAGTCCGTCGCCCGCCTCCAGCGCGCGGTGCGCCCGAGCGCCGGCTACGCCCGCTCGCTCTCGGTGCTGGCCCGGGCCAAGGCCGCCGGGCTCACCACCAAGTCCTCGATCATCGTCGGGATGGGCGAGACCGACGCCGAGGTGTCCCAGACACTCGCCGACCTGCGCGCCGTCGGCGTCGACATCGTCACCATCGGCCAGTACCTGCGCCCCACCACCAACCACCTGCCGGTCGCCCGCTGGGTCCCGGCCGAGACGTTCGCGGCGTGGGCCGCCGAGGGAGGGGCCATGGGCATCGGCCACGTCGAGGCCTCACCCCTCACCCGTTCGAGCTACCACGCCCGCCAGGCCGCCGGGCACGCCACGGCGTCCTCCGCCGCGACCCACGTCGTCTGACCTCGGTCTCCCGTTCTGGGCCGCGGGGAGCGCCTCCGGTGCGTGCCGAGCGGCCCAGAACGCGCTGCGGTGGATCAGTCGGGGTGGAGGGTGATCCCGGCGAGCACCTCGTTGACGGCGTCGATGCGCGAGGCGCGGGACAGGTGGCTGCCGACGACGAGGTAGAGGACGAAGGCCCGGCCCTGGGCGTGGAAGAAGACCTGGGCGCCGGACTGGCCGCGCAGGGGGCGCTGCATGGCCTGGGGCGAGAAGTCGGCGGCGCCGATGCGGGGGATGCCGCTGCGGCCGTGCAGGCGGGAGCCGACCGCCTCGCCCGCCTCCTCCAGCAGGCAGATGAGGACGTCGCCGTCGATCATCTGCTCGACCGCGCCGCTGCCGAAGTCGCCACGGACGGGCGGGAGCGGGAAGTTGGCGATGTGCGTGCGAGGGGTGAGCACCTCGCTGCTGGGCGCGCCCGTGCCCTCGCCGGCGCCGCCGTCGATCTCGGCCTCCCAGCCGGGGGGCAGGTCGAGCTCGATGCCTCGGGATCGGACCTTCATGGCAGCTCCATCAGGCGAGCAGTGCGGCACCGGCGAGCAGGCCCGATGCGGCGAGGACGGACGTGGACGTGGTGCGCACCGCCGGCGACCAGCGGTGCAGCCGCTGGTGGAACTCGATCAGGCGCTGCGGCGAGCGGATGGAGCGGGCCGGCACCAGGGTGAGGCCCCGGGTCAGGCCGAAGGCGACCATGATCGCCAGCGAGGCGAGCGGGTGCCCGGCCAGGAGCGAAGCCGCGAGGGCGACGTGGACCGCGGCGGTCGTGATGTAGGTGAGCACGCCGGCGCCCAGCTGGAAGCCGAACCCGGCGCCGTACACCCAGCCCCGGTACTCGTTCAGCCAGTCCTCGTCGACCTGGCGCGGCACGGACGGCAGCGACCGGCCGGTGCGTTCGAAGACGGCTGCGATGACCGCGACGCCCGCGATCAGCGCCGTCGCGACCTCCGACGGGAGGAGTGCCCCGATCGGCAGGCCGAGGAGCGCCAGCACCGCGCCCGTGGACGCGCCGCCGAGGACGGCGCCCACCAGGAAGGCGCCGGCGGTGACGCCGAACCGGTTGCCCTTGCCCCGCTCCCCGAGCGGGTGGATGCTCGAGAGCATCGACTCGCCTCACGGCGACCACGTCGAGCGGATCGCGCCGAGCACGGCGGCGACCAGCCCGACCACGACCACGATCCCGTTCACGGGTGGCGCTGCTCGTCGTCGTCAGTCGCCGACTCGTCGTCCCGCACCAGGGGCTCGTGGAAGAGGCGGGGGTCGCCCGGGGTGAGGCCGGCGCGGGCGAGGTCGCGGTCGACCCGCTCGGTGCGGGCCTTGCCCAGCAGGAGGTCGCGGCGGCGGACCTGGCCGCCGCCGTAGCCGGCATCGGCCAGCGCGCGGTCGAGCAGGGTGCGCACCCGATCCCACGACGCGGCAGCGCCCTCGCCGACGACGATGCCGCGGCGACCGTCGACCAGGGCGAAGTACGGGGCCACGGGCACGCCGTAGTCGTCCCAGGCGTCGGTGCTCTGGACCGTGAGCACGTGGGGAGCGGCCATGGCCGCCACGTCGGCCGGGCTCTCGGTCTCCGGTCCCTGCGTGACGACGACGAGCCGGGTGTCGGGCGGCAGCTCCACGCCCTCGGCGAATGCGCCCCAGAAGTCGGCGCACGTGGCGCAGCCGGTGGTGAGGAAGGCGAGGAGCGTCGCCTGGTCGGTGGGGGAGACCGACACGGTGCGGGTGCCGCCGGTGGGGGTGAGGCCCGAGATGTCCACGGCGCGCCGCCCGGTGGTGCCGGCCGGCTCGGGCACCCCGGCCGTGGTGCGGATGGTCGGCGGCGTCGCGGACGTGAAGGTCGGGGTGCCCGACGGGCTGCGCTCCATGCCACGGGTGCGGCTCGCCGGCCCGTCGTGGTCGTGCTCGCGGTCGGGGTCGAGGCTGATGCCTGCGTCGTGCAGGGCACGCAGGATCTCGGCGTGGCTGCGCAGCAGGCCGAGCACCAGCAGGGCGAGCACGCCGACGACGACGGCGAGGAGCAGGACGACCGCGCTCACGCCGTGACCTTCGGCTCGCCGAGCGGGTAGCGCAGCGCCGCCCGCTCGAGGTACTCGGTGCTGGCGGCGAGGTACAGGGCCAGCTCGATGTCCCGCCCGTTCGCGATGTAGGCGACCCAGTACTCGCGGCCGCTCGGGTCGGACTCCCGCCCGAGGAAGCGCTGGTACAGGCCTTCGACCCGTCGCTCCCGAGACTCGACGGACCCGAAGACCTCGCGGGCCACGGCGTCGCGGCTGGCGCCGGCGTCGAGGACGGCCACGTACCGCTGTCGCTCGTCGGCCGTGGCGGGTCGGCCGAGGATCCGCTCGTGGAGGCGGTCGACGAAGCGCGCGTGGTCCCCGCCCGAGGCCGCGAAGAACTCGTCGCTGGCGTAGAAGACCACCGCCAGCTCGGCCGGCGTGGTGCCCGACTTCAGCTTCTGGGACCAGAAGGCCCGTCCGTCGGCGTCCGGCTGCCGGTCGAAGGCGGCGCGGTACAGGCCGTCCACGACCGTGGTCGTGTACTCGTCGGAGAAGGCGAACGCCCACGCGACGACGTCGCGCCCGTGCCCCTGCGCCAGCTTCTCGGCGAAGTGGTCGACACCCGACTCCTCGCCCTCGCGACCGAGGAAGTCGGGGTAGAGCGAACGCACGAACGCGAGCTCGCCGGAGGTCGGCTCCCGGACCGGCTCGAGGCAGGCCCGGTGGTGGTAGCGGGTGTTGTTGTCCGTACGGGCCACGGTGGTGCAGCTCGGCTCGAGCTCCCACGGCTTCGTGCAGGTCACGACCCGGCACATGATCGGGCCGACGCAGGCGACCTGGTTGTTGCAGTTGCCGTACCGGAAGACGGTGCACCCGTCCTTGCGGTTGCCGCAGCTGCGGCACTGGCAGGTGGTGTCGGAGCCCCGGCACACGCCCGAGGAGCCGCAGCGGCACGCCGGCGACTCCTTGTTGCAGTCCATGTAGTAGCGGGCGGCACCGTTGCAGTACGAGGAGTTGTCGACCTTCCACCAACCGGCGAGCAGCGTGTTCGGCGGGCAGGAGTTGGTGCCGTAGATGGCGCAGCAGAACTCGGTGTAGCCGTCGCAGCACAGCGACGAGCAGTCGCAGCTGCGGCCGAGGCAGGAGCAGACGGCGGCGTACGCCGTGCCCGGGCGCAGCACGTAGGTGGGCCCGGCCACGGTGAGGGCGCTGCCCACGACGGCGGTCCTGGAGATGAAGCCCCGGCGGCTGGTGCGACGATCGACGAAGGCGGCAGCCCGGTCGGTGAGGGTGGCGGTGAGGCTCACGAGGCGCTCCCGAAGGTGCGGACGGTGGGACGGGGCTGCTCGTCCCGAAGCAGGCGGGAGACCTCGGCCGTGACGGCGGGGGCGACGAGCAGCACCGCCGACCCGGTGGCGAGGAGCAGGAGGTAGGCGGCGGCGGCGACGATGCCCTCGTCGAACACGTCGACGATGTCGGGGACGCCTGCGACGGCGATCGCGAAGGCGGTGACGGCCGCGGTGCCGTTCAGCACGAGGTGGGCGGTGCCGGGCGGCGTGGACGAGGCGCCGAAGCAGCCGCAGCCGGCATCGGCGTCACGAGCCCGCAGCAGGAGCACGAAGCCGGCCAGCGCCAGGTAGAACGCGCCGAGCCACACGGCGGCCAGCGCATGGGGGACGGCGAGGGCGGCGGCACCGGTGGCGGCCTCGACCACCCCGAGCGCCACGCCGGTCACCGGACGCCCCCGGGCGGGGACGGGGAGTCTGGCGTCGGCCATCGCCGTGGCGGCCGCCCGGGGGGCCAGGAGCTTCTGGATGCCGCTGACGACGAGCACGAGCGCCAGCAGGTGCAGTGGTCCGGCGAGGGCGATCACGGCCCACCAACCTATTGCCCGCACCCTCAGGTGCTCAGCAGCTCGGTGATCTTCGCGTCGAGCTTCTCGGCGTCGCCGTACTCGCCGTACCCGGTGGCCTCGATCGAGCCGTCGTCGTCGACGAACACGAAGACCGACCGCCCGATCGTGCCGAACCGGGCCCAGATCTGCCCGTCCGCGTCGTACGCGTGGGGGAAGCCGTCGAGGCCGTTGCGCTCGACGAAGTCCTCGACCGGGCCGAGGTCGTCGAGACCGGCCATGCCGAGGAAGGCGATCTCGTCGCCCCGCTCCTGGTGCACCGCTGCGACCGCAGGGGCTTCACGGATGCACGACGTTCACCACGGCGCCCAGAACCAGATCACCAGGTCCTGGCCGGCCAGCTCGGCACCGACGACCTGACCGCCCCGGACGTCAGGCGCCACGAAGTCGAGCTCGTCCGGCACCTCGGGGGCGGCGCCGGCATCGGTGGGCGGAGCGGCGGATCCGCCGGTGGTGGTGGCGGCGCGGTCCGGCGTGGTGTCGGCGGCGACGTCGGCCTCGTCGGCCGATCCGCCGCACGCCGCGACGGCGAGCGAGGCGGCCAGCAGGAGGGCAGCGGTCGGTCGGCGCACGCCACGGAGGCTAGGGCGGGGCGCTGGGGCCGTCCGGTCGGCCCCCGGTACCTTGGCCCCGTGAGCACCCGCCGCCTGATCATCGCCGCCCTGCTGTGCGGGCTGGCCATCCTCGTGGCGTTCGCCCTGCAGCTGCTGCTGGTGCTCTGACTCAGCTGATGCGGGCGTGGGCCCGCCGCTGGAAGTGCACGTAGGGGACGGTGTCGTCGTCCTCGGACTCGACCATGACCACCAGGTGGCGGATCAGGGTCTCGGGATCGACCGCGACGAAGCGGTGGTCGTCGACCGGGTGCAGGGTGAGCGTGCGCTCGTGCATCCCGGCCTGCACGAAGAGCTCGTCGGGGATGATGGTCATCCGCAGGGTGCCCTCGCCGCCGCCGGCGACGGCGAGGCGCTGGTGCATGCGCTCGTAGATGCCCGTGTAGCGGATCGGGTCCGGGCCCTCGCCCGCCGGCAGCGGCTGGGGCGGCGGCGTCGGTGCGCAGCCGAGGGCGGACTCACCGACGAGGCGGAGCAGGTCGTCGGCGACGGGCGTGCCGCGGGTGGAGTTGGTGAGCACGACCACGGCAGCGTCGGCGTCGGGGACGAGGCGGAGGAACGCCCGCTGGCCGGCCGTGTCGCCATCGTGGCCGAGGACCTGGGTGGAACCCCATCGGGTGAGCCACCAGCCGAGGCCCCACTCGTCGTCGGTGCCGGGCACCTCGACCTCGCCGTTGCACATCTCCGCGATGGCCTTGGCCGGCACCACCTGGCGCTGGTCGGCGGAGCGGCCGCCGCGCAGGTGCATGGCGGCGAAGGTCAGCACGTCGTCGGCGCTGGCGATGATGCCGCCCACCGGGGCGTTGAAGCGGGAGAGCACCCAGGGGGCGACGGTGGGTGTGCCGTCCTCGGCGTGGTGGTGGCCGGCGGCGACGCGGTGGACGATGGCCTGCTCCGCCTGGGTCACCGTGTGGGTGAGGGAGAGCGGGCGCAGGAGCCGGCGCTGCAGGGCCCGGGCGTAGTGGTCGCCCGTGGCCTCCTCGACCAGGCGGCCGAGGACGCCGTAGCCGGCGTTG
>JAKFET010000142.1:0-10592 GCA_036675575.1 Acidimicrobiaceae bacterium | reverse complement strand
CGTTCGCCACCGACTGGTTCGATGTCGGCACCTTCGACGCCATGCTCGACGCGCAGGCGTGGGTGGCGGGCCTGCAGCGCCGCAAGGGCCTGCTGATCGGGTCCCCGGAGGCGGCCGCCTACCGCGAGGGGTTCATCGACGCCGACGCCCTGCACGCGCTCGCCGAGGCGGCCGGGCACGGCGGCGATCTGGCCAAGAGCGGCTACGGCGAGTCGTTGCTGCGGCTCCTCGGCTTCGACGGGTCGTCGGGGTCGGAGGCGGCGTCGTGGGCGTGATCGACTTCGCCGTGGCGCACACGGCCATCGACGGGCTGTGCGTGCTCACCATGAAGCAGGTGTCCGACGAGCGGGGCACGGTGCGCGAGTTCTACCGGGAGTCCGCGTTCGTCGACGCCGGCCTGGCGTCGCTCGGGCCCTGGGTGCAGGTCAACGTGACCGAGACCGGCACGGGCGCGATCCGGGGGATGCACGGCGAGGACATGACCAAGCTCGTCGCCGTGGTGTCCGGCCGTGCGCACGGGGCCTACCTCGACACGCGGGCCGGGTCGTCGACCCGCGGGGTGGTCGTCCAGGTCGACCTGGCGCCCGGCACCCAGGTGCTGGTGCCGGCCGGGGTGGCCAACGGGTTCCAGGCGGTCGAGGACGGCACGCAGTACCTGTACTGCTTCGACGCCGAGTGGGTGCCGGGCATGGCGGGCACCTCGGTGGCACCCCTCGACCCGTCCCTCGGGATCCACTGGCCGCTGCCCGTGGACCCGGACGACCCGGCGCTGGTGTCGGTCAAGGACCGCGACGCCCCCGCCTTCGTTCCCTAGCCTCCCGGGCGTGCGACTCCTCGTCACCGGCGGTGCCGGGTTCATCGGCTCGAACTACGTGCGCTGGGTGCTCGCCAACACCGACGACACCGTCGTGGTCTACGACGCCCTGACCTACGCCGGGAACCTGTCGACGCTCCGCGATGTCGACGACGATCCCCGGTACGGCTTCGTCAAGGGCAACATCTGCGACCCCGCCCCGCTCGAGGACGCCATGCGCGGCTGCGACGCCGTGGTGCACTTCGCGGCCGAGAGCCACGTCGACCGCTCGATCGAGGGCAGCGACGACTTCGTCATCACGAACTGCTTCGGCACCAACGTCGTGATGGACACGGCCCGTCGCCTCGGGATCGGCCGCGTCGTGCACATCGGCACCGACGAGGTCTACGGCTCGGTCGAGACCGGCTCGTCGAAGGAGGGCGACCCGCTCGAGCCCCGCTCCCCGTACAGCGCGTCCAAGGCCGGCTCGGACCTGCTCGCCCTCAGCTACCACGCCACCCACGGCCTCGACGTCCGGGTCACGCGCTGCACCAACAACTTCGGGCCCTACCAGTACCCGGAGAAGGCGATCCCGCTGTTCACCACCAACCTGCTCGAGGGCCGCCCGATCCCGCTCTACGGCGACGGCCTGAACGAGCGGGACTGGCTCCACGTCGACGACCACTGCGCCGGCGTCCACCTCGTGCTCACCGAGGGCACGGCGGGGGAGATCTACAACATCGGCGCCGGCAACGAGACCCCGAACCGGGTGCTGGTCGACAAGCTCCTCGCCCTGACCGGCCGGGACGAATCCCTCGTCACCTACGTCGAGGACCGCCTCGGCCACGACCGCCGCTACTCCGTCGACATCACCAAGATCACCGAGCTCGGCTGGACCCGCCAGCGCAGCCTCGACGAGGCCCTCGAGGCCACCGTCGCCTGGTACCGCGACAACGCCTGGTGGTGGAAGCCGCTGCGCGACGGGACCGCACCCTGATGCGGGTGCTCGTCACGGGCGCCGGTGGCCAGCTCGGCACCGACCTGGCCCGGCACTGCGCGGCGAGCGGCGACGACGTCGTCGCCATCGATCGCTCCGGCCTCGACGTGACGGCGCGCGGCGAGGTGCGCGAGGTCGTCGAGGGTGGGGGCTTCGACGTCGTCTTCAACGCAGCGGCATGGACTGCGGTCGACGCATGCGAGTCCGACCCGGACCGGGCCTTCCTCGTCAACGGTCTCGCCTGCCGGTGGCTGGCCGAGTCGTGCCGCCGCACGGGCGCCCACCTCGTGCACGTGTCCACCGACTACGTCTTCGACGGCACCAAGGACGGGCCGTACCACGAGTGGGACCAGCCGGCGCCCCGGACCGTCTACGGGGCATCCAAGCTGGCGGGGGAGCAGGAGGTGGAGATCCATGGCGACGGTGCGACCGTCGCCCGGACCTCCTGGGTGTTCGGGCAGCACGGCCACAACGTGGTGAAGACCGTGCTCGGGCTGCGCCACCACGACGAGCTCGCCTTCGTCGACGACCAGCGGGGCTGCCCCACGGCCACGGCCGACCTGGCGGTGACCCTGCGCCACCTGGGAGCGGAGCGGGTGCCGGGCCTGTTCCACGTGACCAATGCGGGCGCGACGTCCTGGTACGGCTTCGTGCGCGACGTGCTGGAGGCCGCGGGGGAGGACCCGGGCAAGGTCCGCCCGATCGCCACGAGCGAGCTCGACCCGCCCCGCCCGGCATCCCGCCCGGCGAACTCCGAGCTCGACGGCATGGCCCTGCGGGGGGCGGGCATCGTCCCGCTGCGCCACTACCGTGAGCCGCTGCAGCAGGTCGTGGACGCCCTGCTGGCGTAGGTCGTCGGCGGAGGAGCGCACATGAGCAGGATCGCGATCATCGGCACCGGCTACGTCGGGCTCACCACCGGCGCGTGCTTCAGCGCCCTCGGACACGACGTGGTGTGCGCCGACATCGTCGAGGCCAAGGTCGAGCGGCTGCAGCGGGGAGAGATCCCGATCCTGGAGGCCGGCCTCGAGGAGATCGTGCGGGAGGGCCTGGACTCCGGGCGCCTCCGCTTCGTGCTCGGAGCCGCGACCGCCGCCGCCGACTGCGAGTTCGCCTACCTGTGCGTGGAGACCCCCCAGGGCCAGGACGGGTCGGCGGACCTCAGCTACATCGAGCAGGCGGCCCGCCAGATCGCCCCGGTGCTGCCGTCGGAGTCGGTGGTGGTGAACAAGTCCACCGTCCCGGTGGGCTCCACCCGGGTCGTCGAGCGCGCCCTCGGGCGGGACGACGTCTCCGTCGTGTCGAACCCGGAGTTCCTCCGCGAGGGCTCGGCCGTGCACGACTTCATGCACCCCGACCGCATCGTCATCGGCGCCGACGACCAGGCCGCCGCCGTCAAGGTGGCGTCGCTCTACCTCGGCGTCTCCGCCCCGCTGATCGTGACGGACCCCGCCTCGGCCGAGACGATCAAGTACGCCGCCAACTCGTTCCTCGCCACCAAGATCTCCTTCATCAACGCGGTGGCGGCGATCTGCGAGGCCGTCGGCGCCGACATCAACGACGTCGCCCTCGGCATCGGCTACGACAAGCGCATCGGCTCGGAGTTCCTCAAGCCGGGACCCGGGTTCGGGGGTTCGTGCTTCCCGAAGGACACCCGGGCGATGGTCAAGATCGCCGAGGAGGCGGGCTACGACTTCCACCTCCTCCGGGGCGTGATCCAGGTCAACGACGACCAGTACGAGCGCACCGCCGAGAAGGCCATCGAGCTCATGGGCGGCGACGTCGACGGCAAGCAGGTCGCGGCCTGGGGCCTCACGTTCAAGGCCCGCACCGACGACCTGCGCGAGTCGCCCTCGCTCGAGGTGCTGGGCCGCCTGGCCGCACGCGGGGCCAAGGTGCGGGCGTACGACCCGGCGGTCTCGCGGCCGCTCGACGGCATCGAGGTCGTCGCCGATCCCTACGAGGCCTGCGACGGCGCCGACGTGCTCCTCGTGCTCACCGAGTGGGACGAGTTCAAGTGGCTGGACATGGCCGAGGTGAAGGCCCGGATGGCCACCCCCGCCGTCGTGGACGCCCGCAACCTGCTCGACCGCTCGGCGCTCCTCCGCCGGGGGTTCACCTTCCGCGGCATCGGGCGGAGCTGAGTGGCCCGCATCGTCGTCACCGGGGGCGCCGGCTTCCTCGGCTCCCACCTGTGCGACCGCCTGCTCGACCGGGGCGACGAGGTCGTCGCCCTCGACAACCTCATCACGGGCAACGTCGCCAACATCGAGCACCTCTTCGGCCGTCCCGGCTTCACCTTCGTGGAGCACGACGTCTCCAGGTTCATCTGGGTGCCCGGCCCGGTCGACGCGGTCCTGCACTTCGCCTCGCCGGCGTCGCCCAAGGACTACCTCGAGATGCCGATCCAGACCCTCAAGGTCGGCTCGCTCGGCACGCACAACTGCCTGGGCCTGGCCAAGGACAAGGGCGCCACGTTCTTCATCGCCTCCACGTCGGAGGTGTACGGCGACCCGCAGGTGCACCCCCAGACCGAGGAGTACTGGGGCCACGTGAACCCCGTGGGCCCCCGGGGCGTCTACGACGAGGCCAAGCGGTTCGCCGAGGCGATCACGATGGCGTACCACACCCACCACGGCCTCGACGTCCGGATCGTGCGCATCTTCAACACCTACGGACCGCGCATGCGCCCCAAGGACGGCCGGGTCGTCTCGAACTTCGTGATGCAGGCGCTGCAGGGCGACCCGATCACGATCTACGGCGACGGCAGCCAGAGCCGGTCGTTCTGCTACGTCGACGACGAGGTCGCCGGGTTCCTGGCGCTGCTCGACTCGGACCAGGTCGGACCGATCAACATCGGCAACCCGGGCGAGTTCACGATGCTGGAGCTCGCCCACCTCGTGCTGGAGCTCACCGGCTCGTCGTCGGAGATCGTGCACGAGCCGCTCCCCGTCGACGACCCGACGCAGCGGCGGCCCGACATCACCAAGGCGCGGGAGCTGCTGGGGTGGGAGCCCCGGGTGCAGCTGCGCGAGGGCCTCGAGCGCACGATCGAGCACTTCGCCCGACTCGTGTAGCGGCGCGTACCTTGGCAACGTCTGTTGCCGACTCCTGAAGGAGCACCCCACGTGTCCGATGTCCTGCTGACCGAGCGCCGAGGCCGGGTCCTGGTCATGACCCTGAACCGCCCCGACCAGCGCAACGCGCTCAACGCCGAGCTGGCCGACGCGCTGAAGGCTGCCCTCGAGCAGCTCGACGCCGACGCCGAGCTCACCGCCGGCGTCCTGACCGCCAACGGCAAGAACTTCTGCGCGGGCATGGACCTCAAGGAGTTCGCCACCAAGGGCCCGCCCGCCTCGATGGGCGCCATCTACAACGAGCAGTGGCAGAAGCCCCTCATCGGCGGCGTCCACGGCCCCGTGCTCGCCGGCGGCCTCGAGCTCGCCCTGGTGTGCGACCTGCTGGTCGCGGCCGAGGGCTCCAGCTTCGGCGTGCCCGAGGTCAAGCGCGGGCTGCTGGCCGCGGGCGGCGCCCTCGTGCGCCTCCCGAGCCGCCTGCCCTACGCCGTCGCCATGGAGATGTCCCTCACCGGCGACCCGATCGACGCCGACGAGGCGAAGCAGTACGGCCTGGTCAGCAAGGTCGTGCCCCAGGACCAGGTCCTCGACGAGGCCATCGCCCTGGCCGAGCGCATCGCGGCCAACGCGCCGCTGTCCATCGCCGCCTCCAAGCAGATGATCCGCAACTCGGCGGGCCGGACCGAGGCCGAGGGCTGGGCCGAGCAGGGCCCCCTCGCCGGCAAGATCTTCTCGTCCAAGGACTCGATCGAGGGTTCGATCGCCTTCGCCGAGAAGCGCCAGCCGAACTGGTCGGGCGAGTAGCCGCTACGTGGTGGGTCGGCGCGCTCGGGGTGTGCCCGAGTGCGCCGGCAGCCGCCGGCCGAGCAGCTTCATGCGCGCCAGGAGCAGCGTGAAGCGCACGGCGAGCCCGGCGGCGACGAACGGGTGCGTCGCCACGCGCCAGCCCTTCTGGTGCTTGCGCACGTAGCGGTACAGGTTCGTGTGGTGCTGCCAGAGCTGCTTGGTCGGCTTGCGGGTGCTCCCGCCCCAGGCGTGGACGGCGGTGGCCCGGGGCTCGAACCACAGCTCGCGCCCGGCGTCGGCGAAGCGGCGGCACAGGTCGAGGTCCTCGACGTAGAAGAAGAAGCGCTCGTCGAACATGCCGACGTCGCGGAACGCCTCGGCCCGCAGCAGCAGGACGGACGCCGACAGCCAGCCGACCTGGCTGGGACGGTCTTCGGGGGCGTCGGCGCACACGTAGGCGCGGGTGCCGGGGTTGCCGGGCCAGAACACGCCGATGGTGGCGTGCATGGCGGCCTGGGTCCAGGTGGGGAACGTCCGCTTCGACGGCTGCACCGTGCCGTCGGGGTTGCACACGAGCGGGCCGACGGCGGCGGCCAGCGGCCGGGACCCCAGCGTGGCCACCAGGTGGCCGACGGCGTCGGGGGCGAGGGTCGCGTCGGGGTTCACGAGCAGGATGGCGCCCGTGGGGTCCACGGTGCGCACGCCGAGGTTCACGCCGCCGCCGAACCCGAGGTTGCGGGCCGAGCGCACCAGGCGCACGTCGTCCAGCGCCGCCAGCCGTTCCGGGCTGCCGTCGCTCGATGCGTTGTCGACCACCACGAGGTCGACCGGGTGCTCGCTGGCCCGCAGGCTGTCGAGGCACTCGAAGATGTCGGGCGCCGAGTTGTAGTTGACGAGGAACGCGGTCACCTGCACGCCAGCCCCCAGACCTCGACGGTGCGGTCGGCGTTGGCCTCCCACGTGAAGCCGGCAGCCCGCGCCGGGCCGTCGCGCCGCAGGCGGGCGGCCTCGTCGCCGAGCGCGCGGCCGATCGCGGTGGCGAGCGCCTCCGGGTCACCCGGCGGGACGAGCAGGGCGGCGTCGCCGGCGACCTCCTCGGGCGCCGACCCGGTGGTGGTCACGGTCGGCGTCGCGCAGGCCAGGGCCTCCAGCACGGGCAGGCCGAAGCCCTCCGCCAACGACGGGTAGGCGAACGCGTCGGCGTGGCGGTAGAGGTCGGCCTTGGTGTCCTCGTCGACGTAGCCGGTGCGCACGACGCGGTCCCGCACGGGGGACGCGGCGATCCGCTCCGTGATGGCCTCGGCCCCCCACGCATCCGGGCCGACGAGCACGAGCTGGTGGGGGATCTCCGCGGCCAGCAGCTCGAAGGCCCGCACGAGCGTCGGCACGTCCTTGCGGGGCTCGAGGGCACCGACCCACAGGAGGTACGGCCCGTCGCAGATGGCGCGCACGGCATCGGGCCGTGGCCCCTCGGCCGGGCGGTAGCGGTCGTGGTCGACGGCGAGCGGGATGGCGTGGGTGCGGGCCGGGTCGGCGCCGGCGTGGTCGATGGCGCCCTGACGGGCCGACTCGGAGACGCAGATGACCTGGTCGGCCCGGGCGATGCCGGCAGGGATCGCCCGCTGGAAGAACAGCCGCTTGCTGGCCTCGTGGACCTCCGGCATGGTCAGCATCGTGGCGTCGTGGAACGTCACCGTCGCCGGCACCCGCAGCCCCCGGGGCAGGGTGTAGTGGACGCCGTGGAAGACGTCGGGGCCGAGGCGGTTCACCCGCGGTCCGTCCCACAGCACCTCCACGGCCAGCCGCACGGGCCTCGGCAGGTCCCGGGTCACGTGCACCGGCGGCGGGAAGTCGTCGCGGTCGCTCGCCTTGGCCAGGACCTCGAGGTCGCACCGCCGGGCGGCGTGCTCGGCGAGGCGCAGCACGTACTGGGCCACGCCCAGGCGGTGTCCCGGCAGCGGCCGGGCATCGAGCAGGACGCGCATGGGCGACGGAGTGTACGCCGGGTGCGAGACTCGCCCCGATGCGCGTCGCCGTGCCCTTCGAGCAGTGCTGGACGGCGGTCCCGGGTGGCACGGCCCGCACGACGATCGACCTGGCGGCGGCGCTCGACGCCCGGTCGGACGTGGACGTGGTGGGCTTCGCCGCCCGCCACCGCACCGCGGCGCCGCCCGCCTGGCGCCCGCCCGTACCGGTGCACCACCTCCCGCTCCCGCGCCAGCTGCTGCACGAGACGTGGCACGCACTGCGCCGTCCCCAGGTCGAGCGGGCGACGGGCCCCATCGACGTCTGCCACGCCGTCGGCGGCGCCATCCCGGCGAGCCGGGCGCCCCTCGTCGTCACCGTCCACGACCTGGCGTCCCGCCACTTCCCCGAGCTCTTCAGCCGCCAGGGCCGGCGGTTCTTCCGGCGGTCGCTGGCGCTCGTGCGCGAGCACGCCGCCCAGGTGCAGGTGCCGTCCCGGGCGACCCTCGACGACTGCGTCGACGCCGGCATCGACCCGGCACGGCTCCGCCTCGTGCCGTGGGGCTGCACGGTCACCGACCCGACCCCCGAGGACGTCGCCGCCGCCCGGGAGAGGTTCGCCCTCCCCGACAGCTACGTGGTCTGCGTCGGCACGCGGGAGCCCCGGAAGAACCTGCGAGGCCTCCTGGAGGCGTGGCGCCGGCTCGGGCGGGACGACGTCGGGCTGGTCCTCGTCGGCCCCGACGGGTGGGGCGATGTGCCGGATCAGTCAACTCCGGGGCACAACGTGACGATGACGGGGTTCGTGGACGTTCGGACCCGCGATGCCCTGTACCGCGGCGCGACCGCGTCGTGCTACCCGAGCCTGTTCGAGGGGTTCGGCCTCCCGGTGCTCGAGTCCATGGCGCTCGGCTGCCCGGTGGTGACCTCCTCGGGGACGTCGACGGCGGAGCTCGTGGCCGGCGGTGCCGGGATCGCCGTGGACCCACGGGACCCCGATGCCATCGCCGGGGGGCTCGCGACCGTGCTCGACGACCCCGACCTCCGCCGGCGCCTCGTCGCCGCAGGCCGCGCGCGGGCGGGCGAGCACACGTGGGAGCGGGCAGCCGACCTCGCCGTCGCCGGCTACCGGGAGGTCCTGGCATGAGCGTCCTGCGGGTCGGGGTCAACCTGTGCCGGATCGACCCCACGTCGCTGCACCACGCCGACCACGCACTGCTCGACACGCTCGGCGCCATCGCCGCCGACCCGCACGCCGACGTCGAGGTCGTGCTCTTCGGCTCCCGGTCGCTCGCCAAGGCCCGGCCGGAGCTGTTCGGAGCCCTCGAGTCGCACGCGTTCCCGTTCCCGCCCGGGTCGGCCACCGTGCGGGTCGCCGCAGAGCACAGCTGGCTCCGCTGGGCGGCCGGACGGGCCCGGCTCGACCTGCTGCACGACGCCGGCGGCACCTCGCCCGGTGCGGTCGACGTGCCCCGCGTGCTCTCCGTGCACGACCTGTCGCCGCTGGAGCGCCCCCGGGGCGTCGGTTTCCTGCGCGTCGCCTACCACCGTCGGATGGTGCCGCGTGCCGTGGCCCAGGCCGCCGCCGTCATCGTCCCCTCCGGGTTCGTGCGCGACCGCCTGGTGCAGGCCCTGGGCGCCGACCCCGGCTCCATCTCGATCGTGCCCTGGCCGCTCCCGCCCCACCCCGATCCTGCGCCGATCGAGACCATCCGGGCCCGCAACGGCATCATCGGCCAGATCGTCCTCCTGCCGGCCAGCACCAAGCCCCAGGAGGAGCACCTCGTCGCCGTGCGCGCCATGCGGCACCTGGCGGCCCGGCACAAGGAGACGACCCTGGTCCTCATCGGCGGCGAGGGCCCCGCCGAGCGCCAGGTGCTCGACGCCGTCCGCGACCTGCACCTCGAGCAGCGGGTCAAGCGCCTCGGGGCGGTGTCCGAGGCCGTGCGCTCGTCGCTGTTCGAGCACGCGGCCGTCGTCGTCTACCCGTCGGTGTACGGCAGCTTCGCCCATCCCGTGCTCGAGGCAATGGCCTGCGGGGTCCCCGTGATCGTGGCCGACGCCGGCGCCGCCCCGGAGCTGGTGGGGGACGCCGGCGCGGTGATCCCCCACGGGGACGAGGCGCAGCTCGCCGTCGAGGTCCACCGGGTGCTCGACGACCCCGAGTGGCGGCGCTCGATGGTGGCCGCCGGCCTCGAGCGGGCCCGCGACTTCACGCCCCGACGATCGGCCGAGGGTCTCCTCGCCACTTACCGCTCGGTGACGGCTGCCCTGTAACGTCGACCCGCTATGGGCAAGGCCTCCTCCAACAAGAAGGTCGCACGGGCCGCGAAGGCCGGTGGCGGCCGGGCTCGCGCTGCGGGCGAACGGAACATCCTCTTCCCGACGGCGCTCGCCGCCGTCGTGGTCCTCGGCACGCTGCTCGTGGTGTACGCCCGCGACGAGCGCTCCGCCGAGGCGCTGGAGGCCCCGCTCGCCTTCGAGGACCACTGGCACTCCGCCTACGGCATCTACGTGTGCGAGGACTTCCAGCCCGACCTGCCGGAGTTCATCGCCCCGCAGAACGGCGGCAACCACACCCACGGCGACGGGCTGCTCCACATCCACCCGTTCTCCACGGCCCGCTCCGGCACCAACGCCACCCTGGTGAACTGGTTCACCGACGCCGGTGCCGTCCTCGGCGGCGGCGACGAGCTCAGCGAGGACACCCTGGGCGTGCCCGGTGGTGACACCTACGTCGAGGGCGATGACAGCTGCGAGGGCCTCGAGGGCGACCCGATCGTCCAGGTCGCCGTCTGGGACACCGCCTTCGCCGCGGCCGAGGGCGAGGACCCGGACCGCATCGTCACCGAGGACCTGGAGTCGGTCCGCTTCGAGGACGACGGCATGGCCTTCACCATCGCCTTCGCACCCGAGGGCGCCGAGCTGCCCGCCCCGCCGAGCCTCGAGGGCCTGGCGGGCGTCGGCTCCGACC
>JAKFET010000151.1:0-10778 GCA_036675575.1 Acidimicrobiaceae bacterium | reverse complement strand
GCGGCGGGCGGGCCCGGCGGCGCCGCCGCGGCCGAGGGCGGCGACACCAGCCACTGCGCCGGCGAGCGCCAGATGAACGTCTTCGCCGTCGACTTCGAGAACCCGCCCTGCAAGCCGAAGTGGCCCGAGGGCGCCGACAACGGCGGCGAGACCTGGACCGGCGTCACCGCCGACTCGATCAAGGTCGTCATCATCGAACCGGCCCCGAACGAGCAGCTCGACGCCATCCTCAAGTCCCAGGGCCTGGCCTCCACCCCCCAGGACCGAGAAGCGGTGAGGAAGGCAGCCGCCGGGTTCGTCAACAAGTACTACGAGACCTACGGCCGCGAGGTCGTCTTCGAGCGCTTCGAGGCCCGCTGCCCGAGCACCCCGGCCGACGTGCCCACCTGCATCGCCGATGCCCGCAAGGTGATCGAGATGCAGCCCTTCGCCGTCTTCTTCGCCCAGCCCAGCTACCCCGAGCTGTTCGAGGAGTTCACCCGGGCCGGCATCCTCACCATCGGCGGCTGGCACTTCGACAAGGAGCTCTTCGCCGGTCGCCGCCCGTTCCGCTGGGACATCTTCGTGGACGGCACCGACTCCGCCGAGTTCATCGCCGAGTACTACTGCAAGAAGCTGCAGGGCAAGGCCGCCTCGAACGCCGGCACCCTGATCCACCCGCAGATCGGCGGACGCAACACGCCGCGGCGCCTCGGCATCGTGGTCCCCGACCGGCCGGCCAACAAGAGCACCGCCGACCTCGTGGCAGCCCGGGTCAAGGCCTGCGGCGGCAACCCGGTGCTCGACACGTACCCGAACAACATCGACCGGGCCCAGAACGAGGCCAACCGCATTGTCTCGGGCATGGTCAGCGAGGGCGTCACCACGGTCGTGTGCATGTGCGACCCGATCTTCCCGGTGTTCCTGACCTCGTCGGCGTCGGCCGCCAGCTACTTCCCGGAGCACATGCTCCCCGGCCTCGGCCTCCTCGACGCCGACACCGTCGGCCGCCTCTACACCCGGGAGCAGTGGATCCACGCCTTCGGCCCCAGCCACCTGGCCGACACCCGTCCCTTCGCCGACGAACAGGTGTCCCGGGTCTTCAAGGACCAGGGCATGGGCACGCCGTGCAACTCCTGCAACCTGCCGTGGGTGTACTACTCGCTGTTCGCCTCGATGGTGCACAACGCCGGCCCCGACCTGAACCCGGGCACCGTCGAGGCCGGCCTGTTCAACCTGGCCAAGACCAGAGGGCAGGGCGTGACGATCGGGCTCGGCTTCCGGCCCGGTGACTACTCGGCCATCGACGACATCCGCGAGGCCTACTGGGTGCCCACCGCCCGCTCGCAGGTGGACGGCAACACCGGTTCGTACCGGTCCATCGACAGCGGCAAGCGCTACGTGCTCGGGGAGTTCACCTCCGAGTTCAAGGTGCCCGTCGAGCCGACGCAGGGCTGACCCGTGGCCCAGACCATCGCCGTGGCCGGCGCGCTGACGTCGGCCCGGGACCGCTTCCGCCAGATCCGCGCCATCCCGGTGTGGGGCACCGCGTTCCTCGCCCTCGTCGGCTACCTGGTGCTCATCGAGGGCCTGCTCCAGCTCGCCTACGGCAAGATCGACATCCCCTTCGTCGACGTCGGGTTCCTCGAGCTCGGGTTCGGCGAGCAGTCGATCCCGCGGGAGGTCTTCCTGCAGTCCGCCGTGGTCGGCGCGCTCTACGCCCTCGTGGCGATGGGCCTGATCGTGGTCTACCGGGCCAACCAGGTGATCAACTTCGCCCAGGCCCAGCTGGGCGCGGTGCCCGCCGTGGTGGCCGCCCTGCTGATCGCCCGCCAGCAGACGCCCTACCTCCTCGTGCTGCCGATCGTCCTGGTCGGCTCGGCGCTGCTCGGCGCCGGCGTCGAGGTCACCATCATCCGGCGGTTCTCCTCCGCCCCGCGTCTGATCCTCACGGTGGCCACCATCGGCGTCGGCCTGCTCCTCGTCGTCCTCGAGTTCTACGCCAAGGTCTGGATCCCGGGCGAGCTGCTCGACGGCGCCGGCGACCGGATCCCCACGCCCTTCGACGCCCTGTCCTTCCGGCTCGGGGTGGTCACGTTCACGGGCAACCACATCGCCGCCGTCGTGATCACGGGCGTGCTGGTGGCCGCCTTCGGCGCCTTCTTCCGCTACACCGACCTCGGCATCGCCGTGCGGGCCTCGGCGGAGAACGCCAACCGGGCCAGCCTCCTCGGCATCCCGGTGAAGCGGGTCAGCACCATCGTGTGGGTGATGGCCGCCGTGCTGTCCGGGGTGGCCGTCTTCCTGCGCATCCCGCTCATCGGCCTCAACCTGGGCGGCTCGATCAGCCTCGCGGTCCTCCAGTTCGGCCTCGTCGCCGCCGCCATGGCCAAGTTCGACGACCTCCCGCTGGCCCTGCTGTCGGGCATGTTCATCTCGGTCTTCACCGAGGCCATCGCCTTCCAGACCCGCCGCGCCAGCCTGGTCGCTCCGATCCTGCTGGCCATCGTGCTCATCGCCCTGCTGACCCAGACGTCCAAGAAGGGCCGGGCGTTCAGCACCGGCGTGTCGACGTGGCAGGCGGTCAAGGACATCCGCAACACCCCCACCGAGCTGCGCAAGGTCAAGGAGGTGCGCCTGGCCCGCCTGGGCGTCGCCGTCGTCGGGACGATCTTCGCCCTCGCCTTCCCGTTCATCATCGGTGCCGAGGAGTCCGGCCTCGCCGTGGAGCTCGTCGTCTTCGCCATGGTCGGCGTGTCGCTCGTGATCCTGACGGGCTGGTCGGGCCAGATCAGCCTCGGGCAGTTCGCCATCACCGGCGTCGGGGCCATCGTGGGCGGTGGCCTGGCCGCCAACTACAACTACGACTTCTTCGTCGTCCTGCTGATCGCCGGCATCGCCGGCGCCCTGACGGCCCTGCTCATCGGCCTGCCGGCCCTGCGCATCCAGGGCCTGCTGCTCGCCGTGACGACGCTGTCGTTCGCCTTCGCCGTGCAGGAGTTCGTCCTGCAGCACGAGTGGTTCGACTTCCTGAAGCCCGAGTCGGGCAGCTTCGTCGAGCCGCCGATCCTCTACGGGATCGTCGACCTGGGCTCCCGGTCCGACGTCCTCGGCGTCGAGCTGCGCCCGGACACGAAGATCTACTACCTGGCCCTGGTCTTCCTCGGCCTGTTCTGCGCCGCCGCCAGCAGCCTGCGCCGCAGCCGCACGGGTCGCCTCCTCGTGGGGGTGCGGGACAACGCCAAGGGCGTGCAGGCCTACGGGATCAACGTCTCCCAGGTCCGGCTGTTCGCCTTCGCCCTCTCCGGATTCATCGCCGGCGTGGCCGGCGCCATCTTCGCCTACCAGCTCGGCAGCGTCTCGGACTCCGTGTTCACGCCGGACAAGTCGCTCCTGGCCCTCACCATGGTCGTCATCGGAGGCGCCGCCACCCTGCCCGGTGCCGTCATCGGCGCCCTGTTCGTGTTCGGCCTGCCGCTGATGCCCTTCCTCAAGGACGTCGACCAGATCCGCCAGCTCATCTCCGGCTTCGGGGTGCTGGCCGTGCTCCTCTTCCTGCCCGGCGGCCTGTCCGAGCTGGTCTACGGCTGGCGCGACACCTTCCTGCGGTGGGTGGCGGCCAAGCACGGCATCCACGTGCCGAGCCTGGTCGCCGACTCCCTCGTCACGGAGGGCCACGACGAGTTCCACGGCTTCGAGACCGTGTCCCTCGGCGAGGAGCCCACGGACGCCGACCAGGAGACCCCGATCGACGAGACCCTCGTCGTGGTCGGCGAGGAGGTATCGGCATGAACCCGCTCAAGCGCTGGCTGGACGCGGTCACGGACGGCAACGCCGCCCTCCCGCTGGTCCTGCTCTTCCTCCTGAACCTCGTCGACGAGTTCGACCAGGTGCTCTACGGCGTCGTGGCGCCCGAGATCGAGTCCACGTTCGGCATCTCCGAGCAGGCGGTCATCACCATCGCCAGCGTCTCGGGCGCCCTGGTGATCATGTGCAGCGTCTTCATGGGCGTGCTGGCCGACCGCCACGACCGCGTGAAGCTGACGCGCGGCGCAGCCCTGCTGTGGATGGTCATGTCGATGCTGACCGGCGTCGCCGGCTTCCTCGTCGTGCTGCCGCTGCTCATCGCCGCCCGCATCGGCTCGGGCCTCGGCCGGGTCATGAACGAGCCGGTCCACGCCTCGCTCCTCGCCGACTACTACCCGACCCACACCCACGGGAAGGTCTTCTCCTTCCACCGCCAGGGCAACCCCATCGGCCTGATCCTGGCCCTCGGCGGCGGCCTGCTGGCCGACATCATCGGCTGGCGCACGACGTTCATCGTCCTCGCCATCCCGACCCTGGTCGTCATCGCCTTCGTGGCCAAGCTCCCCCACCCGCCCCGCGGCGGCCAGATCGACATGGACCTGGCCCTCGCCGCCGAGGCCAAGGCCCACAAGATCCCCCTCGGCGAGGGGTGGCGGCGGCTCAGCGCCATCCCGACCCTGAAGCGCACGTGGTGGGCGGCGTTCTTCCTCGGCGCCGCCGTGGTGCCGATCACGTCGTTCATCTCGTTCTTCTTCGAGAACGTGTACGACATCACCACGAACTTCGGGCGCTCCGCGATCCTGACGTTCTTCGGCTTCGGCTCGATCATCGGCATCAACCTCGGGGCCCGCTACGCCACCAAGGCACTGGCCGGCCTCGACCTGCCGAAGCTGTCGGTGTACGGCGGCCGGTCCCTCATCGCGGGCGCCGCCTGCCTCGTCGGCATGGCACTGTCGCCGTGGATCGGCCTGTCGATGGTGTTCCTGTTCCTGGTCGGCGTCGTCAGCGTCGGCTTCACGTCGTACAACCTGCCGCTGGTCGCGGCCATCACGCCGCCCCGGCTGCGCTCCCAGGCCTTCGCCTACTTCGTGTTCTTCTTCGGCCTCGGCGCCATCGTCATCGCCGGCTTCGCCAGCGGCATCGCCGAGGACTACGGCTACCGCCAGGGCCTCGCCATCCTCGCCTTCTTCGAGGCGCTCGCCGGGCTCGTCTACATGAGCTCCAAGCGGTTCTCGATGAAGGACGCCGAGATCGCCTTCACGACGCTGACGGCCGAGGTCGCCCTCAACGCCGAGTCCATGGGGGGCGACTCCGACGCCATCCTCACGTGCCGCAAGGTCGAGGTCGCCTACGACCGGGTCCAGGTGCTCTTCGGCGTCGACCTCGACGTCCGGCGAGGCGAGTGCGTCGCCCTGCTCGGCACCAACGGCGCCGGCAAGTCCACCGTCCTCAACGCCATCAGCGGCATCGTCGACCCGATCGGCGGCGCCATCTTCTTCGAGGGCCGCGACATCACGCACCTGTCCACCGCCGACACCGCCGAGCTCGGCATCGTCGTGGTTCCGGGCGGCAAGGCCGTGTTCCCCACGCTGTCGGTCGCCGAGCACCTGCGCGCGGCGTCTTGGCTCTTCCGGGGCGACACCGATCGCGTCGCCGCCAAGGTGGAGGAGGTCTACGAGACGTTCCCCCGCCTCCGCGAGCGCATCGACCAGCCGGCCGGCAACCTCTCGGGCGGCGAGCAGCAGATGCTCGCCCTCGGGATGGCCTTCATCGCCGAGCCGAAGCTGCTCATCATCGACGAGCTCTCGCTCGGCCTCGCCCCCACGATCGTCGAGATGCTGCTCGGGATCGTGCGGCGCATCCAGGCCAGCGGCACCGCGATCGTGCTGGTCGAGCAGTCCATCAACGTGGCGCTCACCGTCGCCGACCGGGCCTACTTCCTGGAGAAGGGCGAGGTGCGCTTCGAGGGCCCCACCGCAGAGCTGCTCGAGCGAGACGACATCGTCCGCTCGGTGTTCCTCGCCGGCGCCTCCGAGGAGCAGGCCGACCACGAGCCCGGCTCGGCGTCCGCCCCCGCCCCGGTCGCGGTCCGCACCGCGCCGCCGGCCGACGCACCGGTGGTGCTCGAGCTGGCCGGGGTCACCAAGCGCTTCGGCGGCATCACCGCCGTCGACGACACGTCGTTCCAGCTCCGCCAGGGCGAGATCCTCGGCCTCATCGGCTCCAACGGCGCCGGCAAGACCACGATCTTCGACATCATCTCCGGCTTCCTCATCCCCGAGGAGGGCCGGGTCACCTTCGACGGGATCGACATCACCGAGCTGCGGCCCGACCAGCGGGCCTGGCTCGGCCTCGGCCGTTCGTTCCAGGACGCCCGCCTCGTCCCGAGCCTCACCGTCGCCGAGAACCTGGCCCTCAGCGTCGAGCGGCACATGGACGTGCGCGACTACCTGGCGCCGTTCCTCGGCCTGCCCGGCCAGCGCTCGATCGAGGCCCACGTGGCGTGGACGGTCCAGGACCTCATCGAGCTGATGAGCCTCGGGGCGTTCCGCGACAAGTTCGTCCGGGAGCTCTCCACCGGCTCACGCCGCGTCGCCGACCTGGCCATGTGCATCGCCCACGACCCCAAGGTCCTGCTCCTCGACGAACCGGCCGCCGGCATCGCCCAGAAGGAGGCCGAGGCGCTCGGCCCGCTGCTGGAGCGCATCCAGCGCGAGACCGGGTGCGCGCTGATGCTCATCGAGCACGACATGCCGCTGATCACCGGCGTGTCGGACCGCATGATCGCCCTCGAGCTCGGGCACCCGGTCGCCGCCGGGACCCCCGAGGAGGTCATCACCAACCCACGGGTCGTGGCCTCCTACCTCGGGACGGACGAGGCGACCATCAACCGCTCCAGCAGCGGGCCACGGGTCGACGGGGCCGTCATCGACCCGACGATGGTCCTGGAGCAGCTCGGTGCACCGGTCGCCGCAGGCGCACCCGCACCGGCACGACGCCGCCGCGAGCCGCTGGTGGCCGCGCCCCGGGAGGACGCATGAGACGAGCACTGGCCATCCTGCTGATCGCGGGCGGTTCGCTGCTCGGGTGGAGCGCAGCCGCCGTCGGTGCGGCCACGGTCGACGATGCCGGCTGGTGGGACCGCAACGCCGACGCGCTGCTCCCCCAGATCGACCCGCCGCCGGACGGCGCCATCCGGGTGGGCAACGATCCCGCCGGGGCGAGCGCCATCGCCGCCGTCCGCTTCCAGCTCGACGAGGGCGAGGAGGACCCGATGCTCGTCCTGCGCGTCGTCGGCGACCCGGCGCCTGCGACCGCCGCGCTCCAGGCCTGCCCCGCCACGTCGGAGTGGACCGGCGAGGCCGGCGCACCCCTGTCCGAGGCGCCGACCTACGACTGCGAGGCCGGCACCGCGCTCGGCCTCGTCGCCGGCACGACGGTGTCCTTCGACCTCAGCCAGCTCGCGACCTCGCCGACCGTCGACGTCGTCATCAGCCCCGCACCCGCCGGCGACGACCCCGTGGCCGACACCTTCACGGTCGACTTCGAGGCCCCGACACCAGCCGACATCACCACCGGCGGACCGACCACGGCTGCGCCCCCGGTTCCGTCCGGTTCGACCTCCGGTGGGGGGTCGACGGGGAGCCCGACCATCGGCGGCGGCGCTGCGCCCAGCTCGCCGTCGTTCACGCCGAGCCCCTCGTCCGGAGGCTTCACCTCCCCCGCCGGCCCGTCTGTGACCGTGCCCGGCGTCGAGGCGCCGACGGCAGGCACGAGCGGCACGCCCACCGTCACGACCCCGATCGACTCCGAGCAAGCCGTGGCGCCACCCCTCGCCGATGCCACCTCCTCCAGCAAGCGCTGGATCGGCCTCGTGACCGCAGCCGCCATCATCGGGCTCGGCGCCTACCTGTGGCGGGCCGACCGGGCCCGGGCGGTCCTGACCGCAGGTCCCGTGCTCGGCGGCCTCGGCCCCTTCGTCCGCGAGCGTTCCGGGCCGGCACCCGAGGTCGCCTAGCGGGGACGTCCGGTGGGCGGCTCGTCGGCGCGCTCTGCGTGCCCCGGCGCGTCGTGGTCCAGCACCAGGCCCATGAGCACCGAGTCCCAGAGCGCGCCGTCCTTGCGGCGGTACTGGCGACGCCGGTAGCCCTCCTCGACGAACCCGGCCCGCTCGTAGAGCGCCCGCGCCCGGTGGTTCCACGGCCAGTGCTCGAGCTCCAGCTTGTGCACGCCAGCGGCCTCGGCCCACCGGATGGCCTCGGTCAGCAGCGCAGCCCCGACGCCCCGGCCGCGCATGCCGGCGGCGACGTTCATCCCGAGGCCGCCAATGCCGACCCGGGTCAGCACGCTCAGCGCCCCGACCAGCGTGCCGTCGTCCTCGGCCACCAGCAGCACCCGGGTGCCGTCCTCGCACTCGATCGTCTCGCGGTGCCTGGCCCGGTCGCCCTCGCGGTCGAGGGGCAGCTCGGCGCCGATCCACACGCCCTCCCCGGCGACGGCCTCCCGCAGGTCCATCAGATCCTCGAGGTCGGCCACCGTCGCCGCCCGGATGGTCACGGTCATGCCCGACAGTGTGCGCTGGCGTGGCCTCGGACGTCGCGGAGATTCCCACCGCCCTGTCACATCCGGGCGGGCTGCCTCGTCGATGGGGCATGAGCACGAAGAACGAGATCCACGTCATCGGCGCCGGCCTGGCCGGGCTGACCGCCGCCGCCTTCGTCGCCCGGGCCGGCCTGCCGGTCGTGGTGCACGAGACCCGCAACCGCCTGGGCGGGCGAGCCACGACCGACGACCGGGACGGCTTCCGCTTCGACCAGGGCCCGCACGCCCTGTACCGGGGTGGTGCGGCCGAGCGGGTCCTCGCCGAGCTCGGCATCCATCCCCGGGGCCAGGCGCCCGGGGTGGACGGCGTGTGGGTGCGCGACGGCCGAGCCCATCGGGCCCCGTCCGGCGCCGCGACCCTGCTCCGCACCACTGCCGTCGGTTGGCGGGCGAAGCTGGAGCTCGGGAGGTTCCTCGCCACCCTCCCCCGCCAGCGCCCCGCCGCGCACGCCGACCGCACGGTCGCAGACTGGATCGACGGCACCTTCCGCGACGAGGGCGCTCGCCAGGCGGTTGCCATGCTGGTCCGGCTCACGACGTACGCCAACCGGCCCCAGGAGCTCAGCGCCGAGGTCGGCATCGGCATGATCCAGGCCGGTCTCGGGTCCGGGGTGCGCTACCTCGAGCGCGGCTGGGACCAGCTGGTGGGCGCGCTGGCAGCCGTCGAAGGGGTGCGGATCGAGCGCGACCACGGCGTGCGGGAGCTCCCGGACGTGGCGGCCGTGATCGTCGCGGCCGGGGGTCCGGACAACGCGGCGACCCTGGCCGGGATCGATCCGGCGCTGCTCGACGTCGGCCCGGCCGCCGAGGCGTCGTGCCTGGACCTCGGCATCCGGGGTGCACCGCCCCAGTCGCTGGCCCTCGGCATGGACGTGCCGTGCTACGCCTCGCTCCACTCCCGGCCTGGCGGTCGGGCGCCGGCGGGCTCCTCCGCCGTGGCCGTCGCCGAGTACCTGGGCGCCGGCGTCGAGCCGTCCCGCCCGCGCCTCGAGGAGTTCGCCGCGATCGCCGGCATCGACGCCGAGCGCATCGTCACCCAGCGGTACCTTCACCGCATGGTGGCGTGCTCGGCGATCCCGCTGGCGTCGCACGGCGGCCTGGCCGGCCGACCGGGCATCGACGTGCTCGCCACCCTCGCCGATCGGCCGGGGATCTTCGTGGCCGGCGACTGGGTCGGGCCCGAGGGGCACCTCGCCGACGCCGTGCTGGCCAGCGCCCGCGCCGCAGCGCTCGCTGCCGTGCACCACGTCGAACGGCTGCCGGTGGCGGGGTGACCGCGACCGCGGGCGAGGGCTTCCTCGAGGTCTTCGAGGCCGAGCGGGCCCGGCTCGCATCGCTCGCCTACCGGATGCTCGGCACGGCCGACGACGCCGACGACGTGGTCCAGGACACCTGGCTGCGCTGGGAGGCGGCCGACCGGGACGCCATCGACTCGCCTGCCGCGTGGCTGACGACCGTCGCGACCCGGATCGCCATCGACCGCCTGCGCTCGGCCCGCCACCGCCGTGAGGTCTACGTCGGCCCCTGGCTGCCCGAGCCGCTGCCGATCGTCGACGACGACCCGTTCGCCGCCACGGCGAGCGCCGAGTCCCTCACCCTCGGCTTCCTGACCGTCCTCGAGCGGCTGGAGCCGGTCGAGCGGGCGGTGTTCCTGCTGCACGACGTGTTCGGCTATCCCTTCGCCGAGGTCGCCGCCAGCGTGGACCGGTCCGAGGCGGCCGCCCGCCAGATCGCCCGCCGGGCGCGGGAGCGGGTCCAGGCCGATCGGCCCCGGGTCGACGCCGACCCCGCCCACGCCGAGGAGCTCGCCGCAGCGTTCCTGGGCGCCGTCGTGCAGGGCGACGTCGACGGGCTCCGGCGGCTGCTCACCGACGACGTGGTCCACCTGTCCGACGGCGGCCCGCACCGCCGCGCCGCCCGCCGCCCCGTCGTCGGCGCCGACCGGGTGGCCCGCCTGCTCGTCAACCTCGCGTCGCGCATCCAGCCCGGCACGCAGGTCGATCCCGTGCGGGTCAACGGCGAGCTCGGCTGGTACGTCACGGTCGAAGGCCGCCCGGAGCTGCTGCTCGTCCCCTCCTTCCGCGACGGTCGGGTCGCCGAGGTCCTCGGGATCCTGAACCCCACCAAGCTGGCCCGCTTCCACGCCGCCTGGCTCGCCCAGCACTGATCCGCACCCGTCCGATTGAGCGGGCCGCCGGTGAGCCGGACCGCAACCGCACCGTCCCGCGCCGCGACCGTGCCTCCGCGTCCGGCGACTGGGCGTCGATTCGTCGAGGCGCGTTCAGGGGGTCAGCGCAACGAGGTCACGGTAGACCTCGGCGGGTGTGGCGTAGCCGAGTGTCTTGCGGGGTCGGTTGTTGAGCTCGTGGGCGACGGCCTGGATGTCGTCG
>JAKFET010000276.1:0-10855 GCA_036675575.1 Acidimicrobiaceae bacterium | reverse complement strand
GATCTGGATCGGTCACGGTGCCACCCACGTCGAGGTCGCCTCGCTCGACGGCACCGTCGTCGACGTCGACGTCGTCGGCCTGCACGTCGAGCCCGAACCCGCCGCCGTCCGCGGCTTCCGAGCCCTGCGCTCGTCGGTGGCCAGCGCGATCGCGGCCGGCGCGACCACGTCGTTCATCCGGCCCCGGTCGGCGTGGGCCACGAGCGAGATGGACTGGAAGTGCAGCGGCTCCCCCTCGGAGACCCGCGACCTGCGCGCCATGGTCGTCCACCACACGGCGACCAACACCCAGCCCTACGCCGCCGCCGACGTGCCGTCGATCCTGCGCGGCTTCTGGCGCTTCCACACCGAGACCCGCGGCTGGTGCGACGTGGCGTACAACTTCTTCGTCGACCGCTTCGGTGGCCTGTGGGAGGGCCGTCAGGGCGGCATCGACCGGGCGATCGTCGGCGGACACACCTACGGCTTCAACTCCGAGACCACCTCCGTCGCCCAGGTCGGCGACTTCCAGCAGACGACCACGCCGGCGGCGATGACCACGGCCACGCGCCAGCTCGTCGGTTGGAAGCTCGGCCTGCACGGCGTCGACCCCACAGGCCGGACGACCCTCACCAACCGCACGGGAAGCACGATCAAGGGCGTGCCGAACGGCGGGCAGGTCCCGGTCCCCACCGTCCCGGGCCACCGGGACCTCGGCACCACCGCCTGCCCCGGCGACCACAGCTACGCCACGCTCCCGCTCGTCCGTGCCCAGTCCCGCACCGGCGTCCACGTGGTGGCCCTGCACGACACGTTCATGGGCGAGATGCCCGGCCCCGACGAGTACCGCGCCTGGTTGGGCACGGCCGAGGGCCAGGGCCTGCGGGCCGCCGCCGTCGGGATGGCACGGTCCGAGGCGTACAGCGGGGTCATCATCGACGACCTGTACGAGCGGGTCCTCGACCGCCGGGCCGACCCGGAGGGCAAGGCGTACTGGCTCGACGTCCTGGCCTCGGGCGTGCGCACCGAGACCGTCGGCATCAGCTTCTACGGCAGCCGTGAGTACTTCCAGAAGATGGGCGGCGCCGAGCCGTTCGTGCAGGCGCTCTACGAGAACCTCCTGCACCGCGACGCCGACCAGGGCGGCCTCGACTACTGGGTCCGGATGCTCGAGTCCGGCCGGGCCACGCCCGCCGACGTGGCGTCCGGCTTCTACGTCTCGCTGGAGTCGCGCCTCGACCGGGCGACGCGGGCGTTCGAGTCGATCCTGGGTCGCCGACCGGGCCGGACCGAGCAGCAAGACTGGGCGGAGCGACTGCAGAAGATCGACGACGTCCTGGTGGCGGTCGAGCTGTCCCTCTCCGACGAGTTCTACGAACGAGCGACCTCATGAGCACCCCCCGCCCACTCGCCCGCGCCGCCATCGCGGCGCTCGCCCTCCTCCTCGGCCTCGCCGTGCTGCCCTTCGTGGCGCAGCCGGCAGCAGCCGACCTGCCCGACCAGCTCGTCTTCGACGGGCGGGGCTGGGGGCACGGCCGTGGCCTGAGCCAGCACGGCGCCCAGGGCTACGCCACCCGATCGGGCTGGAGCAGCGCACGGATCCTGGACCACTACTACGGCGGCACCCGGGCCGGCCGCTGGCAGGACGCCGCCACCAAGCCGATCAACGCCGATGCGATCCGGATCCGCCTGCGCGGGTCGGAGGGACGCGACTTCCGTGCCACGGTCACCCACGGCGCGCTGGCCACCTCCAGCCTCGGCACCCTGCAGCTGCCTGCGGGGACCAAGGCCGTCCACCTGACCCGCAAGGACAGCGGCGGGTTCGACGTGTACACCGCGACGAGGACCACGTGCGCCGGCGAGGACTTCACCCTGCTCGGCAACACCGGCACCGTCACCTCGGTCGACGTCACCCCCACGGCTGCCTACACGGGCCAGGCCGCGGACATGATCCGGCTCTGCACGCAGTACGGCGGCAACGGCCCGACCGGCACCTCGATCTGGTACCCGGGCGTCCTGCGCACCCACATCGCCGCCGGCACGATCCAGCAGACCGTGAACGTCACCACCATCGAGCAGCAGCTGCGCTCCGTCGTGCCGAACGAGTCGCCGTCCTCCTGGGCCCCGGCCGCCCTCCAGGCCCAGGCGGTGGCCGCCCGCGGCTACGCCCTCGCCGGCGACAACCGCTGGGTCGGCGCCGACACGTGCGACACCATCTTCTGCCAGGTCTACGTCGGCCACTTCCGCCTCTCGAACGGCGCGCCCGTGGCCACCACCGCCGCCAGCACCGACGACGCCATCCGGGCCACCCGCGACCTCGTCCGCCTCACGACGGACGACCGGATCGCCCGCACCGAGTTCTCCTCCACCTCGGGCGGCTGGACCGCCGGCGGCACCTTCCCGGCGGTGATCGACGAGGGCGACGTGATCAGCGCCCGCCACACCTGGAAGTGCACCGTGCCGACATCGCTCCTCGAAGCGAGGTACGGCAACGGCGGGTCGCTCACCAGCTTCCGGGTGACCCGGCGCAACGGGCTCGGCGAGTGGGGCGGGCGCGTGCAGCAGGTCGTGCTCGGCTTCGGCAACGGCACCTCCGCCACCGTCACCGGGAACGACGTGCGCGGCACGCTCAACCAGGGCTCGTGCACCGACGCTCGGGGCACGACCTTCAGCTCCGGCCTCCTGTCGGACTGGTTCGACCTGGCCTGCGTGGCCGAGGCCGCGTACATCGAGGCCGTGCACGAGCTCTTCCTCGGCCGCACCGCCACCGGCAGCGAGGTCGACCGCTGGTGCCGCCCCGTGCGCGACGGCGACCGGCTCTCCCTCACCAAGGCCCTCTCGGTGAGCGACGAGTGGGCAGGTGTCCAGATCGACGGCCTCTACCGCAAGATCCTCGACCGTCCCGCCGACGCCGAGGGGCGGGCCTACTGGCTGCAGCAGGTCGCCCGCGGCCTGCGCATCGAGGACATCGCCGCCCAGTTCTACGGGAGCCCCGAGTACTTCGGTGCCAACGGGAGCACGAACCGCAGCTACGTCGAGGCCCTGTACCTCGACCTGCTGGAGCGGCCCGCAGACGACCGGGGCCGCGACTACTGGGCCGACCAGCTCGACCGCCGCACGATCACCCGGCAGCGGGTCGCGGCGGAGTTCTACGCCTCGATCGAGTCCCGCACCGACCGGGTCGACGGACTGTTCCGCCAGATCCTCGGACGGGCGCCGGATCCCGGTGGTCGCGACTACTGGACCCGCCAGCTCCTGACGCTCGGCGACGTCGCCCTCGCCGCCAACCTGGCGGCGTCGGAGGAGTACTACCGCAACGCCACGGGCTGATCGGGCGCCGGCCGGCAAGTGCGGCCGGCACGGCACCACCCGGTACCATCGGCGGCTGCCCCGAGCCGGAGTGTGCACCGTCCGTGACCGCCGCAACCCCTGAACGCCACGAGCCCTCCGCCCGGCGTTCGCACTACGAGGTCCGCGAGAACCGCACGGTCGCGCCCGGCTTCCTGCAGCGGGGGCGCCGGGTCTGGGAGTACCGCGAGCTCCTCGGATCGCTCACCCGCCGCGAGCTGAAGATCAAGTACAAGGACAGCGTCCTCGGGTTCCTGTGGACCCTGCTCAACCCGCTGCTGTACCTGGTGGTCTTCAGCATCGTGTTCGCCGTGTTCCTGCGCACCAACGTGCCGCTGTACGGCGTCTACCTGCTCACCGGCCTGCTGGCCTGGACCATGTTCTCCACGGGGACCACGGGCGCCACGATCTCCATCACCGGCAACGGACCGCTCGTCCAGAAGGTGTGGTTCCCCCGCGAGATCCTGCCGCTGTCGGCCATCGGCGCCGCGCTCATCAACTTCTTCTTCCAGTTCGTCGTCCTGGTCATCGCGCTCGTGGTGTTCCAGCGCTCCCCCGCCTGGGAGTACGCGCCGCTCCTCGTGCCCGCCCTGCTCGTCACCGTGCTGTGGGCCGCCGCGCTCGGCATCGTCCTGTCGGCCATCAACGTCCACTACCGCGACGTCCAGCACCTCCTCGAGCTGCTCTTCCTGGCCTGGTTCTGGATGACGCCGATCGTCTACCAGTTCGACCTCATGGGCGACCTGCTGGTCGGTCGCGGCCTCTCGGACCGCCTGGCCATGGTCAACCCGATGATCCCGGTGGTCACCACGTTCCAGCGCGTGATCTACAACCCGACCCACGAGATCGGCACCGAGGCGGCCATGAACTTCGACTTCCTGCTCGGCCGGTCGGGGCTCTGGTACCTCGAGAACCTCGCCATCTCCGGGGCCATGGCCGCCGTCGTGCTGGTCGTGGGCGTGAAGATCTTCGGGAAGCTCGAGGCCGACCTCGGCGAAGAGCTGTGATGGAGCCCGCCATCGAGATCGTCGGCGTGACCAAGCGGTTCCGCCGCCACACCGAGCCGAACAAGAGCATCAAGGAGCGCCTCCTCTACTTCCGCAAGAACGAGGTGCGGGAGTTCGACGCGCTCCACGACATCGACCTGGTCGTCGTGCCGGGCGAGACCATCGGCCTGCTCGGTCACAACGGCTCGGGCAAGTCCACGCTGCTGAAGTGCATCGCCGGCACCATCCGCCCCACCACGGGCGAGATCCGGGTCCGGGGCCGCATGGCCGCGATGCTCGAGCTCGGCGCCGGCTTCCACCCCGACCTCACCGGCCGGGAGAACGTGTTCCTCAACGGCTCGATCCTGGGCTTCAGCCGCGAGCACGTCACCCGGATCTTCGACGAGATCGTCGCCTTCGCCGAGCTCGAGGAGTTCATCGACCAGCAGGTGAAGTACTACTCCTCGGGGATGTACGCCCGGCTCGGCTTCGCCGTGGCCGTGAACCTGGAGCCCGACGTGCTGCTCGTCGACGAGGTGCTCGCCGTCGGCGACGAGAACTTCCAGCGCAAGTGCCTCGAGCGGGTGCGCCGGTTCCAGACCGAGGGCCGCACGATCGTGCTGGTCACGCACTCCCCCGACCAGGTCATCCAGCTCTGCGACCGGGCCCTCGTGCTCGACCACGGCCACGCCCTGCACGTCGGCGAGACCGCCGAGGCCGTGCGGGTGTTCCGCCACGCCCTCCATGCGTCGAGCGGCGCCCACGACCCGGTGCTCGCCGAGGCGGCCGCCGCCGCCGTCGGTGGCGCGCTCACCATCGTCGACGCCACCGCCACCGCCTCGGACGGCACCGACACCGTGCGGCCGGGCGACGGCGTCACCATCGAGCTGCGGTACCTGGCCACCGAGCACATCCCGTCGGCACGGGCTCGCATCGTCATCACGACCCACGACGGCGTGCAGATGCTCAACGCCAGCACCTTCGACCTGCTGGGCCACGACCTCGGCGACCTGCACGGCGCCGGCAGCGTGCGCTTCCGCATCCAGCGCCTGCCCCTGCTCGACGGCACCTACCGGGTCGGCGTGGTCCTGCAGGACCCGTCGGAGACCTTCCAGTACGACGAGGACCTCGACGCCTGCACGTTCGACGTCTTCACCGGCCGACCGATCACCGGCCGCGTGGAGCTGGCGATCGAGGTCGAGCACGACACGGGGCTGCCTGCCGCATGAGCGACCAGACGCCGGACCGCTCCGGGACCATCGCCCTCGTCCCGCCCCGCTACGGCCCCGAGGTCGTCGGCGGCGCCGAGGCCGTCATCACCGAGACCGCCCACATGCTGGCGGCGCGGGGGTGGGACGTCGAGGTGCTCACCACCTGCGCCCGCGACCACTTCACCTGGGCGAACGAGTACCCCGCAGGCACCAGCCGTGACGGCGACGTCACCGTCCGCCGCTTCGAGACCCAGACCGACACGCCCGGCGTGCACCGCAAGGCGCTCGGCGACCAGCTGCTCTCCGGGCGCCGGCTCTCCATCGCCGAGCAGCAGCTGTGGATCAACGACAGCCTCCGGGTCAGCGGCCTGTGGCACCACGTCCTCGACCACGGCGCCTCGTACCGGGCGATCGTGCTGGCGCCGTACATGTTCTGGACCACCTACGCCGTCGGCCAGATCCGCCCGGAGCGCACGATCCTGATGCCCTGCCTGCACGACGAGCCGGCCGCCTACCTCGACATCTACCAGCCGCTGTTCTCCGGGGCGCGGGGGGTCTGGTTCCTGTCCGACCCCGAGGCCGAGCTGGCCGAGCGGATCTTCCGCCTCCCGGCCCGCACCGAGGTCGTGGGCTCGGCCATCACGCTCCCCGACCGCTACGACCCCGAGGGCTTCCGGGCCCGCCACGGCATCACCGGCCCGTTCATCTACTACGCCGGCCGGCGCGAGTGGGCCAAGGGCTGGACCCAGCTGCTCGACGCCTTCGCCCGGGTCCACCGGGCCGCCGGGCTGCGCCTGGTGACGTCGGGCGTGGGCGAGGTCGAGCTGCCCGAGGGCATGGCCCCCGACCGGGTCATCGACCTCGGCTTCGTGTCCGACGACGAGCGCAACGACGCCATGGCCGCCGCCGCCGCGTACGTGCAGCCGTCGGCGCTCGAGAGCTTCTCGCGCACGGTGCTGGAGGCCTGGGGTGCCGGCACGCCGGTGATCGCCAACGACGACAGCGAGGTCGTGCGCTGGCACGTCGAGCGCTCGGGGGCCGGCGTGACCTACCGCAGCCAGCGGGAGCTGATGGAGGCCCTCCTCCTCGTCGGTGCCGACCCCGACGCCTTCGGCGCCATGGCCGCGCCGGGTCGGGCCTACGTGACCGAGCACTACGACCCGACCCGCATCGGCGATCGCGTCGACCAGCTGCTGCTCGACTGGACCACGCCGCCCGCCCCGGGAGGCAGCTGATGACCGAGCTGATGGTCACACCGTACGCGCCCTACCGCGACGGCATCGCCAACTACGCCGTGCAGGAGGTCGCCGCCGCCCGGGCCGCGGGGCGGGACATGGAGGTGCTCTCGCCGCTTCCGTCCGCGGCCCAGCACCACCTGCGCCTCGGCTCCGCCCCCGGCATGGCCCGGCTCGTCAACGTGGCCCGGGGCTACGACCGCGTCACGGTCCAGCTCTACCCCGAGCTCCTCTTCGGCGCCTGCCGCGGCCGCCGGGAGCGGCTCGCCGTCTGGGGGCTGCTGCGGGCGCTGTGCTCGGTCACCGAGGTGGAGCTGCGGATCCACGAGATCGAGTACGACGAGCCGGTCAACGACCCCACGGCCCGCAAGCTGGGCCACGCCGCGCTCTCGGCGGCGGCGGCCGTCACGGTGCACACCGAGCCGGAGCAGCAGCGCCTCACCGAGGCGTTCGGCCTGGCGCCGGGCACGGTCACCCTCGTCGACCACGGCTCCAACTTCGCCCGCCGCACCGAGACCACGCGCGACGACGCCCGAGCCAGCCTCTCGGTGCCGGCCGACGCGTTCGTGTTCCTCTCCATCGGCTTCGTCCAGCGGCACAAGGGCTTCGACCGTGGGGTCGAGGCGCTCGACCGCCTCGACGACCCCGACGGGCGGGCCCGCATCTACGTCGTCGGCGACATCCGGATCGACCACCCCGACCTCCTCGACTACCGCCACGAGCTCGAGGCGCTGTGCCAGCGCGTCCCCGGTGCCGAGTTCCGCCCCGGCTACGTGAGCGACGAGGAGTTCGACCGGTGGCTCGTCGCCGCCGACTGCCTCGTGCTCCCCTACCGGGAGATCTGGTCGTCGTCGGTGATCGAGCGGGCCGGGATCTACGGCGTGCCCGTCATCGCCACCGACGTCGGCGGCCTGGCCGCCCAGGCGCCCGCCGGGTCCCGCGTGGTCGCCGACGACGACGCCCTGGCTGCGGCCATGGCCGAGGTCGCCGGCCTGCAGCTGGGCGACCGGTCGGTGGCCGAGACCACGGTCCCCCGGGAGCAGGCGGCCATCCAGGAGCTGATCCGGGCGCGTGCCGACGACGGCAGCCGGGCACCCCTCGAAGCCGACCGGTTGCACCAGACCCCGCGGGCGTCCACGGACTCGGCCCGCCCGGGCGTGCCCCAGGTCAAGCGCCTGATCGCCCGGGTCACCGGGTGGCAGCTGGCGCCGGTCGCCGAGCACCTCGACGAGGTCATCGACCGCCTCCGCGCCGACCTGCACCGCCTCGACGAGCGCATCGACGACGTCGAGCAGCGGGACGACGACGCCCCCGCCTGAGGCGCCGCGCCGCTACTCGGCGTTGACGACGCTCCCGTGCCACGGCTACTTCGCGTTGACGCTCCAGTGCCACGGCTCGCTGGGCAGGTTGTAGAAGCCGTAGGTGGCACCGTGCTCGGCGAGCCACAGGTAGCCGGGTGAGGAGCGGCTGGCGATGCTGCGCCCCGCGAGGTGGAAGTCGACGGCCAGGCCCCGTTCGTGCATGGACTTGCCCGGCTTCGCCGTCGGGGGCGAGCACTCCGAGGCCTTCTTCAGGTAGATGTCCTCGGGCGTCGGGCCGCAGTGCTTCCGGCGCAGCTCGATCTGGGACTGCGTGGTGCGGTGGCCCCACCCGCCCAGCGGGACCCCGTCGGCGTGGGCCTGCTCGAGCAGGGCCTGGAGCCGGGGGGCGATGAGGGGGTGGATGCGGATGCCCATGACGGTCGTGGTGGGGATCCCGGCGACAGCCGTGACGTCCATGCCGATGAGGTCCTCGATGCGACCCCACGTCTCCTCGATGGTGCGGTCCAGGTCCGCCTGCAGGACCGGGAGCCGGGGCTCGATGTCGGCCAGCGCGACCTCGACCAGGCCGAGGGCGGTGCGGTGCGCGTCGGCACGCGCCTGTGCGCCCGCCAGCTCGGCTGCGGTGGTCGCGCTCCGGGCCGCGGCGGTCTCGGCGACCACCCGGGCCTCGTCCATCCGCTCGCGCGAGACGGCGATGGACACCTCGAGCTGGTCTCGGACCAGGCTGTCGTGGTCGGCCTTGGCGTCGAAGAGCACCCCGGCGCTGAGGTCGCTCGTCGTGGTGGCCACGCCGCCGAGCACCTGGGCGAGCACGTCGGCGTCGGGCGGGCTCACGTAGGCCGCCACGGCGACCTCGGCCATCTCGTCGCGGTGGTCGGCGAGCTGGGCGGTGCGCAGCACGACTCGGCGCTCGGCGTCGGCAACCCGGTGCGCGGCCTCGGCCTGGTGCTGCTCGGCGACCGCCAGGGCCTCGCGCAGCCGGTCCGCAGCGGGACCCAGGCGTCGCACGGCGTCGGACAGCAGCCGCTGGGCCTCGACCAGGCCGTCGCGCTGGCGGGGCCCGACCTCGAGGCGGATGGAGAGCTCCTCGATGCGGGCCTCGGGCTCGGTCGGCAGCGGCGCCCCGATGCGGTCGAGGACCTCGGCGTCGAGGGGGTCGCCCGTGTAGCCGAGACCGAGCAGGTCCACGCCGGGCACCTTCGGGTACGTGGTCGAGGGCAGCAGCACCGCGTCGGGCTCGGCGGGCAGCTCGATGACCTCGGCGGTCTCCCAGTCCGGCGGCGGCTCGGCCGGGAGCGCGCCGGCGACGCCGGTCGTGACCGGCAGGGTCAGGACGAGGGCGGCGAAGGCGGCGAGGGTGCGTCGGGTGCGGTCGGTGGGCATGGGGGTCGCAGTTCCATCGGCACCCCGAAGGGGTGGACTTGAGCAGAACCGGAAGTCAGCGAGGCTTGCGCAGGGCCAGGTGCACGCTGGTCCAGAGCCGCTCGTCGTCGAAGTCCAGGTGTCGCAGCACGATCTGCGGGAAGTGGGACCAGCGCAGCTGGGCCCACTTGATCTCCCCATGCTCTGCGACGTGCCTCTGCACGTCGGCTGCCGCCTCGGAGAACTCTACGGCAATCGCCCGATCCGGCAACCCCCGGCGCAGCTCGTCCATCGGCTCCCAGGGCGCGGCGTCGGTGACGCACGCCGCCAGCTCGGCCCAGTCGAACATGAGGATGTCGGGCAGGCCGGGGCCGGGACCGGCGATGCGCAGCTCGGTCGACACGGAGAGCACCCCGCCGGGCTTCAGCACCCGGTGGGCCTCCCGGATGCTGCGGGCCACGTCGTCGTGGCCCCAGTCGAGGATCGGAGTTGCGGCCACATCGCCACCCGACGCGTCGTGGCGGATGTCACCTTTGCGGATTCCACCGAGCAGTACGCACGTCATGTCTCAACCGTAGTGCGCGACCGGAATCGGTGGAGCCTGACAGAATCCCAACCGTGAAGAAATGGCTGTTGTTGATCACCGCGATCCTCACCGAGGTGTCTGCGACGCTGTCGTTGCGCGCCGCCCTCGATCACCCGGCTTGGTACATCGTGGTCGTCGGCGGATATCTCGCAGCATTCACCGCCTTGTCGTTCGTCCTGCGGGAGGGCATGGGACTCGGTGTTGCATACGGAATCTGGGGCGCAACCGGAGTTGTCCTGACCGCAGTATTCGCAACGGCCCTTTTCGGAGATCCTCTGACGGCCACCATGGGCGTCGGGATTGCACTGGTCATCGGCGGAGTGCTGTGCGTCGAACTCGGCTCCCAGGCTGCCGCCGACAGCGGGCCGGCGGACCGGGCATGACCTTCGTATTTCTGATCGCTGCAATTATTTCCGAGGTCACCGCGACGTTGTCACTACGGATGGCGTCGCAGGACGGCAGCGACAAACGATGGCTCGCGGTTGTCACCGTGGGGTATCTCGCCGCGTTCGCCTTCCTGACCCTCGCGCTCGACGCGGGCCTCACCATCGGCGTCGCCTACGGAATCTGGACCGCATGTGGAGTGGCGTTGACGGCAATCGCATCCCGCATTCTCTTTCGCGAACCGCTGACCAGGCTCATGATGGTCGGGATCGGCCTCATCGCGGCAGGCGTGCTTCTCATCGAACTCGGTGCGAGTCACTGATCGCTGCCCACATCAGTGTAAGGTTTACCTAACTTTGCTCTGGAGGTAGTCCACGGTGCTGATCCCTGCCCTTCGTGAAATCGACGACGGTCCACAGCTGGACGACGATTCCCACTTACG
>JAKFET010000132.1:0-1511 GCA_036675575.1 Acidimicrobiaceae bacterium | reverse complement strand
ACGCCGACAAGCCCGGCATGGTCGGCACCGTCGGCGGGATCCTCGGCGACGCCGGGGTCAACATCGCCGGCATGCAGGTCTCGCGCCAGGACAAGGGTGGCGAGGCGCTGGTCGCGCTGTCGGTCGACTCGGCCATCACGGCCGAGACCCTGTCCGAGATCGAGACGGCCATCAACGCCGTCTCGGTGCGGGCCGCCGACCTGGTCTGACGTGTCCGGCGTCGGTCACGCCACCGTCAGCCGCTCGGAGCTCCCGCGGGCGGCCGCACCAGGTGTGGCCCACGCCTGGGCAAGGCGGGTGACCGCGAGCTCCAGCTCGTCGGAAGGGCGGGTCCACGGGAGCCGGACGTAGTGCTCGAGCCCGCCTTCGACGGCGAACACGCGACCGGCCGCGGCGATCACGCCGAGCCGTTCGGCCTCCGCCACGAGCGCGCTGGCACGGGGCTGGGGGAGGCGGCACCACACCGCCAGGCCACCCGTGGGCCGGCGGAAGGTCCAGGCGGGCAGCTGCTGTCCGAGGGCGTCGAGCAGGGCGTCGCGTTGCCTGCCGAGCCGTTCGCGGTTGGCGGCCCACACCTCGTGGCGATTCTCGATCAGGTGCACCAGCGCGAGCTGCTCCAGGAGCGGCGCGCCGAGGTCCAGGCTCATCCGGGTCTGCAGGAGCATCGGCATCATCGGCTCGGGCACCCGCAGCCAGCCCAGCCGCAGGCCGCCCCAGAACTGCTTGCTGGCGCTGCCGATGCTGATGGCCGCGGAGGAGTGGGTGGCGAACGGCGCCGGCATGGCCTGCCCGTCGAGCGCGAGGGCCTCGTGCGCCTCGTCCACGACCGGGGTCACACGAGCGCGCTTCAACGCGGCGGCGTACTCGGCCCGCTGCTCGTCGCTCATCACCAGCCCGGTCGGGTTCTGGAAGTCGGGGATCAGGTAGGCCAGCCGGGGAGCGGCCTGACGGACGATCGCCGCCGTGGCGGCGAGGTCCCAGCCGTCGGGGTCGACCGGGGCAGGCACCAGCCGGGCACTGCGGTGGCCGAGCGCCTGGGTCGCGTTGGGGTAGACCGGGTCCTCGACGACCACCCGGTCGCCGGGTGCGGTCAGTGCCTGTGCCACGACGGCCGCCCCGGCCAGCGCCCCGCTCGTCACCATGATCTGCTCGGGTGAGGTCGGCAGACCACGCTCGACATAGGTCTCCGCGATCACCTCCCGCAACCGGGTCAGGCCGGCCGGGTAGTAGCCATGGCTGGAGAGGTAGGGCGGCAGCTCGGCCACCGCCGCTTCGTAGGCGGCGGCGACCCCGGCGGGGGCGCTGGGCGCGGCGCAGTTGAGGTCGATCACGTCGGGGTCCTGCGACCAGGGGGCGAAGATGCGATCGGTCACCGACTGCGCGCGCAGCGGCAGCCGGGTGACGGTGCCGGAGCCACGTCGCGACTCGGCGTACTCCCGGTCCCGGAGCTCGGCGTAGGCCCTCGTGACCGTGGTGCGGCTGACTCCCAGGGCCGTGGTCAGCTCGCGCTC
>JAKFET010000070.1:0-1524 GCA_036675575.1 Acidimicrobiaceae bacterium | reverse complement strand
GCGGCGAGGGAGACCAGCAGCCCGGCGAGCGGCCAGCGGTGCTCGAGGTGCGGGTAGATCTGCCAGTGCGTGAGGTAGACGTAGAGCGAGGCGCTGGCGATCGTTCCGGTCAGGCCGACCAGGGTCCGCGGCCACGGCACCGTCGGCACCCACACGAGCAGGACCACGCCGCCGGCGATCATCAGGTCGCGGGCGACGTCACCGGTGAAGTCGCAGGAGCCGGCCAGCAGCAGGGTGGTGACGAGGAGGCGCTGTTGCACGTTGCGGGCAACCGACGCCGCCCACCCGCCGAGGAAGAGCCACGCGACGAACGTCGAGGAGTGGATCATGTCGCCGTCGTAGGACGACACGGTGGCCCAGAAGCGCGGGAGGAGCGCCAGGGCGGTGAGACCGGCGGCGAGTGCGAAGCGGTGCCGGCGCTCGAGCGCCATCACGCGCGGGATCGCCACCAGCAGTCCGGCGCCGACCGCGAAGAGCACGATGACTTCGATGAACCAGTAGTGCCAGGCCGGCTCGGACCACGTCCGGGCGCCGAGCACGTCGTTGAGCAGGAACACGCTGCGCCACGGGTAGTCGCCCGTCACCAGCGACACCGCGCCGATCCACAGGACAGCCGGTACGACGACCCGGCTGGTGGCGCGGAACACCCGGCGCACCCGGTCGCGCGGACTCTCGTCGGCGAGGTGGAAGCGGGCGAAGTTGGCGCCGGCGACGGCGAGGAGCACGTGGGCACCGCCGTAGAGCAGCCACAGGTTCGTGTGGGTGCCGACGATGAAGACGATGGCGGCGGCACGCAGCGCGATCGTCGTGTCGATGCGTGCCCAGCCCCGGCGCCGCGGGTGGTCGGCGTTGCCCAGCAGGGTGGCGAGGTCCTCGATGGAGCGACGCGGCCAGTCGGCAGGCAGTCGGCCGATCCGTCGCTCGAGACGGAGCGAGAGCTCGACGTAGGACAGGGAGTCGCCGCCGAGGCCGACGAAGGTGTCGCCCAGGCCGACGTCGGTGCGGCCGAGGACCGCCGCGAAGTCGGCGCGCAACGCCTCGGGGCTCGCCGGACCGGCGCCGGCGGTCTCCGCCTCGGCGAGGGCGAGGGCGCGAGCATGGCTGGAGAGGGCGGCCAGGTCGGGCTTGCCGCTGCTGGTGCGGGGGAGCGCCTCCATGACGACGACCCGGATCGCGACCGTGGGCAGGCCGCTCGCCGCCATCAGCGCTTGCCGGAGGCGCTCGCCCGTCCGTCGGCGGGTCGTGAAGGCGTGGAGGGTCTGGTCGACGACGACGCAACGGACCTCTGCCCCGTCGCCGACGAGTCGCTCGAGGTGGTCCAGGTCGAGGCGCAGGCCGAAGAGCTTCACCTGGCGCCCGGAGCGGCCGACGACTTCCCAGAGGCCGTCGACCTCGCGGGCGAGGTCGCCCGTGCGCAGCTCGGTCAGCTCGGGTCCGCGGCCGAGGTCGGCTGCCGTGTCGGCATACCCCATCATCACGTTGGGCCCGGTGTAGACGAGCTCGCCGACGCCGGGCCGCTCGTCG
>JAKFET010000091.1:0-1539 GCA_036675575.1 Acidimicrobiaceae bacterium | reverse complement strand
GCTCGCCGCGGCGCTGGCCGAACGACTGGCTGACGGTCTTGACGGCCGGGAGGTCATGTGTGGCGAGCTGGGTGCCGTGTTGGGTGCGCACGTCGGCCCCGGCATGGTCGCGGTGTGCGTCGCTCCCAGACCCTGAGCGCGCTTGTCCACAGATTGCCCGGACGGGCTTTCGGTGGGTCGTGCCGATTCCTAGCGTTGAGGCATGCGTCGTCACCAGCCCTCGCCCGAGCACACCGAGGCCGTGTCGCGACGCCTGGCGACGCTGAGCGCCGAGCTCGCCGCCGTACGCCGTGAGCCGACCGCATCGACAACCGACCAGCAGCACACACGGATCCGCGGCGAGCCGACCGACTTCGCGGTCGCTCCGGTGGTGCTGCCGATCCCGGGCCGGCACGCCTCGCGCCGGCTCAGCGTCGGTGCGCTGCAGCTGGGTCCCGTGCACCTGGCCGTGGTCGCCGTCGTGGTCGCGGTGGCTGTCGGCTTCGCGGCGTGGACGGTGATCCGTGACCAGGCCGAGCCGGTGCCGGCGCCGCAGGTGGCGCCGGTGGAGAGCCCGTTGACGTCGGTGAGTCCGTCCACGGCGACGAGCGACGAAGTCGACGTGACCGTCGACGTGGCTGGGAAGGTGCGCAAGCCGGGCATCGCGGTGCTGCCGCCCGGGTCGCGGGTGGTGGACGCGCTGAAGGCCGCCGGCGGCGCGCGCCGTGGTGTCGACCTCACGTCGCTCAACCTCGCGCGACCGTTGGTCGACGGCGAGCAGATCCTTGTCGGCGTTGCCGTGCCCACGGGAGTGGCCGGCACTCTCGGCACACCCGGTGAGACCGGCGCCCTCGTCAACATCAACACGGCCGACCAGGCGACGCTCGAGACGTTGCCCGGAGTCGGGCCGGTCACCGCCGAGGCCATCGTCTCCTGGCGCACCGACAACGGCTCCTTCACCTCGGTCGACGAGCTGCTCGAGGTCGACGGGATCGGCGACGCCACGCTGGCCGACCTGGCCCCGCACGTCACCATCTGACGGTCGATGGACCTGCGTGCGCTCCTCCTGGGCGCGGGCGCCTGGATCGGGGCGCTGGTCGTGCTGGTCCTGCCCGGGCGGATCGCGGTGGCGACGGTCGGGCTGGTGGTCGTCGCGACGGGTGCTCTCGTCGTACGCCGGCGCCTCGCCCCGGCCTGGCTCGCACCCGTCGCCGCCCTGGCCGCGGTCGCGGGCGTCGCCGCACTCCAGCAGACCCTCGTCGAGACCTCGCCGGTGTCCGACCTGGCGGCACAACGAGCCGTCGTGTCGCTGCGTCTCGAGATCACCTCGGACGCGAAGATGGTCGCCGGTCAGTTCGGCGACGTGCAGGTGGTGGACGCTCGCGCCACCCGGGTGAGTGGCCGTGGGGATGCGTGGAGAGTGTCGGTGCCGGTCGTGGTGATGGCCGACGCGGACTGGCCGACCCCGCCACTGGGCGCCACCCTCGACACCACCGCCCGCCTGGTCGCAGACGACGACGTGGCCGCCCTCGTGCGTCCGGTCGGCTCACCGTCAGTGGT
>JAKFET010000082.1:0-1539 GCA_036675575.1 Acidimicrobiaceae bacterium | reverse complement strand
GCCGCCGCGTAGGTCGTCGCGTCCCTCGCCACCGTCGACGGTGTCGCGGCCGTCGCCGGCGCGGACCCGGTCCTGGCCGCCGCGGCCCTCGATCTCGTCATTGCCAGATCCGCCGGACAGCCGGTCGGCTCCCTGTCCACCCCGCAGTCGGTCGGCGCCGGCGTCGCCGTAGATCTCGGTCTCGGTCCGGCAGGCGAAGGTGTAGGACTCGAAGTAGTAGTCGTAGCCGTTGCCCAGGCGGTCGCGCCCGGCGCGGCCGCTGAGCTCGGCGCGGCATCCGGCGAAGGAGAGGTTGTTGCCGCGCGCGTCGCCGACCATGGTGATGTCGGGAGCCATGAGGAAGGCGTCCTGCAGCCCGGCCACGGCGATCGGGCGACCGTCGATCACGAGCGAGCCCTGCAAGAGGTCGAGCGCCATGGTGCCCGTCCGGTTGGCAGCGACCAGCCCATTGCGGCCGTCCCCACCGTCGATGCGGCTGCCGGACGCGATGGTGGCGGGCTCGACCACGATCTGGTCCTGGCCGGCACCGGACGCGAGGTCGAGGGTCGGCGTGCCGGCGGCGGTCGGGTGGATGTCGATCGAGTCATTGCCGGGGGTGCCGCGGTACGTCACGCGTGCTGAGCCGACGACGAGGCCGACGGACTCGAACGAGGCGGCCCGGGCCGTGCCGAACGAGGTGGTGAACGTGCCGAGGGCCATGTCGAGACTGATGTCGGCGTCGCCCGTCACCAGGTGCATCGAGTCGGCGCCCGCACCACCGTCGAGCACGGTGTCGCTCGCGACCTGGGGTGAGGCGAGGTAGGCACGATCGTCGCCCAGGCCGAGGGTGACGGCGTCGTGGTTGGTGGTGCCGATGGAGCCGGAGAAGACGCCGTCGCCTCCCTCCCCGGTGTCGATCGTGTCGGTCTCGGTGTCGGCTCCCGCACCGGTGCCGCCGTTGCCCAGCGAGGCCCGCTCGCCGGCATACACCGCGTCGTCGGCCCGCCCACCGGCGAAGGTGTCGGCCCCGGGGCCGAGGACGGTCGTGACGTAGTAGCCCGGTGTCAGGGTCGTCGTGTCGACCACGTCGGCGCCGCTGCCGGAGTCGACAACGAGCACGTTGGAGTTGGTCACGGTGCCGGCGACGCAGATCAGGTCGTCGCCGCCGAGCGCGTCGATCACGCCGGCCGGGCCCGACACGATCACGTCCCGCCCCTCGGTGCCGGTGATGGCCGGCCCGGCGCCGACGATGGTGGCGGCCTCGCCCCGGCAGGTCTCGCCCACCGCGCTGGAGGCAGCGGGCACGAGCAGGGCGAGGCCGAGCAAGGTGGCAGCGGTCACTGACGTCCTACGACGCATGGGGTCCCCCCGGGGACGGAAATGGATCAGCGGAAGTCGATGAGCAACATGTCTGTGTCGGTCCCGTCGCTCACGAGCGGTCCCTCCTGTGATGCGCCGTCCTCGGGAGAAGTTGCGGCCGACTCCCGCTGGTCGCGGACCTTGGCGCGGAAGCACTCGGCGACGTAGGGGAGCTGCATGCCGTCGTGGCCGCGGCCGTAG
>JAKFET010000043.1:0-1539 GCA_036675575.1 Acidimicrobiaceae bacterium | reverse complement strand
CCGATGAGCCACAGGTAGCGCTTGCTGTCCTTCCAGAGCTCCGTCGTGCCCTCGGGCACGGTGCCGCTGGGGGCCAGTCGGGTGGGGTAGCCGGGCATTGCCGGACCTCCTGCCAATCGGGGGGTGTTTACAAGAGCGTACGATTTGTAAACCCGCGTGGCAAGGGCCTCTTTCGGTCAAGCGTTCTGCCGGCGGAACGTCGTAGGCGTCGGCCGACGGTCCCGTTAGGGTCTCCCCCATGCATCATCCCTTCGGCATCGACTTCGGCGGCACCGGGATCAAGGGCGCGCCCGTCGACCTCGAGCACGGCGACTTCGCACACGACCGCGTCCGCATCGACACCCCCAAGCCGGCGACGCCGCAGGCCGTGGCCGAGGTGTTCCAGCAGATCGTCGACAGCTTCCCGGCATCAACGACCCCGGTCGGTGTGACCGTGCCCGGCATCGTGCGCCACGGCGTGGTGCTCTCGGCCGCCAACATCGACAAGTCGTGGATCAGCGAGGACGCCGACGCGATCTTCACCAAGGCCCTGGGCCGCGAGGTCCACGTCGTCAACGACGCGGATGCCGCCGGGCTCGCCGAGGCGGAGTACGGCGCCGCGCGCGGCCGCCGTGGCCTGGTCATGGTGATCACGCTCGGCACCGGCATCGGCTCGGCGATGATCTTCGACGGCAAGCTGGTGCCCAACTCCGAGATGGGTCACCTCGAGATCGACGGCGCGGTCGCCGAGGTCCGCGCGGCCACGAGCGCCCGCGAGCGTGAGGGCCTGTCGTGGGAGGCGTGGGGCGAGCGGCTGACGGCGTACTTCCGCCACCTCGAGCGGCTCTTCACCCCCGACCTCTTCGTGGTCGGCGGCGGGGTCAGCAAGTCGTGGGACAGCTTCGGCCACCTCATCGAGATCGAGACCGAGATCGTGCCCGCCACCTTGCAGAACCGGGCCGGCATCGTCGGCGCCGCCCTCGTCGCCCACCGCAAGGCCGACACGGACGACTAGGGCCGCCTGAGGTCGTGGCGGGAGGCTCAGCCGTCGCGGCCGCTGATCGCCGAGGCGACCCGCTTCGTCACGTCGGGGTGGAAGACGCTCGGGATGATGAAGGCCGGGTGGAGCTCCTCGGCGCTGACCGTGTCGGCGATCGCCTTCGCCGCCCGCAGCAGCATGTCGACGGTGACCTCGCTGGCTCCGGCGTCGAGCAGGCCCCGGAAGACGCCGGGAAAGGCGAGCACGTTGTTGATCTGGTTGGGGTAGTCGGAGCGGCCCGAGGCCACCACGGCGGCGTACTTGCCGGCCTCGGCCGGGTCGACCTCCGGGTCGGGGTTGGCCAGGGCGAAGACGACCGGCTTGGGCGCCATCGACGGGATCCACTCGGCGTCCAGGATGCCCGGCGCGGAGACGCCCACGAAGACGTCGGCGTCGACCAGGACCTGCTCCAGCGACCCGGTGGCGCGGCGCGGGTTCGTCGCCGCGGCGAGCTCGACATGTGCGGCCGACAGGGAGTTGTCGTCGGCCGACAGCGCACCCTCGCGGTCCACCACGACCAC
>JAKFET010000165.1:0-1539 GCA_036675575.1 Acidimicrobiaceae bacterium | reverse complement strand
CGCCAGGGCGCCTTCGACCGGATGCAGCGCGACATCGCCCACGGCGGGGACCCGCACATGGCCGTCGCCGCTGCCGGTGACCAGCTCGCGCGGGACCGGGCGGCCACCGACGTCGCCCCCAGCCGGTGGGCGGTCGCCGTGCTCGGTGTGGCGGCAGGCGTGCTGGATCGCGGGGTACTGGACGCACAGACGGCGCCCGCCCCGTCCGTTCCACGGCCCGCCCCGCCACCCACTCCCCAGCCCGCCCCGCCGCCCGCTCCACCTGCGTACACGCAGCCACTCCCGCCACCCCCGGCCTGGGGACCACCCCCGGCCGCGGCGCGCCCCCGGCGCCGTACCGGCCTGATCGTGGGCGCCGTCCTGCTGGCGCTGGCCCTGGTCGGTGGCGGGACCACGGCAGCGATCCTGATCGCGCAGGACGATCCATCCGCCCGGCGCACCGATCCCCCCACGGACACGACGGACGGGCCGACCACCGACGGCCCGACCACCGACGGGCCGACCACCGACGGGCCACCCGTGGCCGACCAGTACGCCATTGCGGACCTGATGAAGGAGGTGGCGCTCGACTCGTTCCCGGGCGCCACGGACCCCGAGGTGAGCGCCCGGTCCTGGAGCACGGCCGCAGACAACCTGACCGACAACTTTCCGCGCGACCTCGCCGTGGGCGAACGAGCCGAGGCGACGTCGTGGACGGTGCGCACCAGCATCGACGACCGGCGGCTCGACATCCGCGCCGAGCACGAGCCCAGCGACGGAGGGTCGTACTACGACTGGAAGTGCGCGGACCTCCAGTCCCGCGGCGACGTGCTGACGGAGTGCACCGAAGTCCCGACGAGCGACGGCCGGACCGCCATCGACTACTGGTACATCAACCGGGCCATCCCCAGCGCCTCCCACAACTTCGTCGTTCCTGCCGACCAGGCGACCGGTCGGGTCGAGGTCTTCGTCGGCGAACGACTCGCCGACCCGCCGGCCGACCTGACGATCGCCGACCTGAAGGAGAAGCTCCAGCTCAGCAGCCGGGCGATGCTCGAGATCGCCGAGGACCCACGACTGCGCCTGCCGCTCCCGGCCACGCTGCCGCCACTGCCCAGCTACGGGTTCTGCATCAACTCCGACCCGCACCCGCCGGAATGCCCCGCGAGCCTGTACTGACCTCGCTCTCAGGACGTCTTCAGGCCCATCGGCCATGATGGTGCCGTGTCCCGCCCTGTCCCGCCTGCTCGCGTGCTCGTCGTCGACGACGACCGCGCGGTGCGTGAGTCGCTGAAGCGCTCCCTCGTCTTCAACGGGTACGACGTCCACCTGGCCGGCGACGGAGCCGAAGCCCTGGCGGGGATCGGTGCGCTCGCGCCGGACGTGGTCGTGATGGACGTGATGATGCCCAAGCTCGACGGCCTCGAGACGACGCGGGCGTTGCGCGCTGCCGGCAACGACGTGCCCGTGATCGTGTTGACCGCGCGCGATGCCGTGGGCGACCGGGTCGAGGGGCTCGACGCCGGTGCGGACGACTACCTCACGAAGCCGTTCGCGCTC
>JAKFET010000201.1:0-1540 GCA_036675575.1 Acidimicrobiaceae bacterium | reverse complement strand
CATCGCCCTGATGGGCATCCTGCTGTTCCTCCTCGGCGCCAACGTCACCCGCCACCGGGCGATCCGCGGCGACAAGGGACCGCAGATGCCGACCGACCCCGCCGACCGCCTGCTCATTGCACAGCGCGCCCACGGCAACGCGGCGGAGTACGTGCCGACCCTCGTCGTCCTGCTCGTCGTGTGCTCGACACTGACCGATGGCTGGTGGCTCGACGCCCTGGCGATCGCCGCGGCCGCAGCCCGGTTCACCCACGCCTACGGCATGCTCCGCGCCACGACGCTCGCAGACCACGGCCCGGTCCGTGACTCGGGCGCGATGTTCACCTACCTCTCCGGCGTCGCCCTCGGGGTGACGGCCCTGGTCGCGATGTGACCCGATGAGACGGTCCACGGCGGGACGGCCCGTGATCGGCATCGCCGGCCACGGGTACGACGTCCCGAGGCCCTTCGGGACCCTCCCCGTGTACGGCGCCCCGCAGTCCTACGCGACGGCGATCCGCGCGAGCGGAGGGTTGCCGGTGGTGGTGCCGCCGGGCGCCGGCATCGACCTGCTCGGCGTGCTCGACGCCCTGGTCCTCACGGGCGGTGGCGACATCGATCCCGCCCGCTACGGCGGCGTGCCGGGGGCGGCGCGCGACGTGGATGCCGGCCGGGACGAGGAGGAGATCGACCTGGTCCGGGCGGCGGCTGCGGCCGGAGTCCCCGTGCTGGGTGCGTGCCGAGGAATGCAGGTGCTCGTCGTCGCGTTCGGCGGGACGCTGGGCACCGACGTGGACCACGATCATCCCGCGACGGGGCACGCTGTCACGACCGCTCCCGGTTCGATCGTGGGCACCCTGATCGGCGCTGCCTCGACGACCAGCGCGCTGCACCACCAGGCAGTGGAGGATCCGGGACCGACGTGGGTCCCCACGGCCTGGGCGGGCGACGGGGTGATCGAGGCCGTCGAGCCCCGGCACCCGGGCTGGCCGGTGCTCGGCGTGCAGTGGCACCCCGAACTCACCTGGAACGAATGGCCGCACGACCCGACCGGCCCGGCAATCTTCGGGTGGTTGGTCGCCGCGGCAGAAAAACGTTCGACACGGAGCCCGGTTCCGTCGTAAAATCGTCTTGATGTCAAGACAACGGGTTTCGAGGCTCGCTTCGCTCGCACCTCAACCATCGTGGCTCCTGCGTCTCGCCGGCCCGACTTCCCTGGTCCGCCGACTCTCGGCCCAATCGGTCCTCTCCGCGTTCGGCGACGGGGTCTTCCTCACCGGCAGCGCCGTCTTCTTCACCCAGATCGTCGACCTCAGCGCCGCGCAGGTCGGCCTCGGGCTGACCGTCGCGGGTGTCGTGTCGTTCTTCCTGGCCGTGCCGCTCGGCAAGCTCAGTGACCGGTACGGCGCCCGCCGGGTCTGGGCGATCGCCTCGCTCATCGAGGCGCTGCTCTACGTCGCGTGGCTCGCCGTCGGCGGCCTCGCCACCTTCATCGCCATGATGATCCTGCTCGAGGCCGTGCAGGTCGGGAGCCGGGCGGCCCGCAACGCCTACCGCTTCG
>JAKFET010000221.1:0-1547 GCA_036675575.1 Acidimicrobiaceae bacterium | reverse complement strand
GGTGGCGCTTGGCCAGCGCCGCGACGAGCGGCTCCTCGAGCGAGAGCCCGATGGAGTCGAAGTAGGTCGGGTGCTTGGTCTCAGGGTAGACACCCACGCCGGCCTGGCGAGCGAGCTTGAGGACCTCGTCCAGGGTCGGGATCCGCTCCTGGCCGTCGTACGCCGTGTTGTCGGGGCGCACCAGCGGCAGCCGCTCCTTGGCGCGGAGCGTGCGGATCTCCTTGTAGGTGAAGTCCTCGGTGAACCAGCCGGTGACCGAGACGCCGTCGATGACCTTGGTGGTCCTGCGGTCGGCGAACTCCGGGTGGTCGGCCACGTCGGTGGTGCCGGAGATCTCGTTCTCGTGGCGGGCCACGAGGACACCGTCCCTGGTGGAGACCAGGTCGGGCTCGATGTAGTCGGCACCCAGCTCGATGGCAAGACGATAGGCCGCGAGGGTGTGCTCGGGGCGGTAGCCGGAGGCACCGCGGTGGCCGATGACGATCGGCGTGGCGGTGTCGTCCGATGCGGCGGGCCGCTCGATGGCGGCCGTGGCGGTCGAGGGAGCGATGAGGGTGGTCATGAGGGCGGCCAGCGAGACGGCGGCCCATGACGTCCGGGTTGTCATGCCCCGAGCCAAGCCTCGTACGACGGCGGGGCCGGGACCCGTGGGTGAACGGGTCGTGACGACTCCTCGACGGGTCGGCTCAGCAAACCTCACGGGTCGCGCGGAGGGCCGCCTCGGGATGGTCGGTGATCACGCCGTCGACGCCGGCGAGGATCAGGGCGCGCACCTCGGCGGCCATGTCCCCGAGGCCATCGGGTGCGGTGCCGTGGCGGAGGTTGCTCGGCAGGTAGCGGTTCTCCCCGCGCACGGTCCAGGCGTGGACGGTCAGCCACAGCCGGTGGGCGTCGCGGACCAGGGTCGAGGGTGCGGCGATGGCGTTGGCGCTGTCCCGCGGCAGGATCAGCGACTTGTGCGGGCCGATGCCGTCGGCGTACTCGTCGATCCAGGCGAGTCCCTCGGGCGTGATCAGGTCGCCGTAGGACCGCGGGTCGCCCGCCGCGACGAGGTCGGCCGGATGCCGCGACGGGGTCTCGATCAGCTGGATGATGGGGAGCTTGGTGCGCCCGGCCAGGCGGCGCAGGATCGACGTCTCGAACGACATGAGCGTCACCCGCGCCCACGGATGGTCGAGGCCGTGGCGGGCCAGGTCGCGCAGCAGCGGATCGTCGAGCGGGAGCCCGATCGCATCGTGGTGGGTGGCGTGCTTGAGCTCGAGCATCAGGCCGACCGTGCGGCCGCGCCTCGCGGTCTCGGCGCCGACCATGGCCAGCACCTCGGTGAGGGTCGGGATGCCCTCGGCGCCGTCGTACAGGGTGTTCGCGGGGCGGGTGCCGGGTATCCGCTCGCGGGCGGCGAGGGTCTTGAGCTGGGCGACGGTGAAGTCCTGGGCGAACCAGCCGCACTGGGCGACACCGTCGATGGTGTGGGTGGTGCGGAGGTGGGCGAACTCGGCGCGCGACGCTACGTCGGTCGTCGTGCTGAGCTCGGTGTCGTGGCGGGC
>JAKFET010000235.1:0-1565 GCA_036675575.1 Acidimicrobiaceae bacterium | reverse complement strand
CTCTTAGGTCCGACGGGCGAGAAAGTACGTGTGACGCCCGCCCCACACACACGACCCATCGAAGGTAACTCCGCCTGCCGGTTTCGGGCACCCGAGGAACGACCCGTGGCCCGTTGGGACTACCCCGACCCCGGGTTCTCCGCCTCGGAACTGGTCCGGCCCGGTCTAGGCCCCCACCGGCGAACCGATCGGCGGCGTGACGATGCCGAGGTCCGCGTACGTCGCCTCGGCGGACGCCCGCAGCTCCTCCGCATCCGGTCCGCCGAGCTCGGCGAGGAGGAGCTGGGTCAGCGCGATGTCGTGCCGCGACTCCATGCCGCGAGCCAGCTCCAGGGCGCGCTCGAGCTCGGTGCGGGCGGCCTCGGCGTCGCCGGTCCGGAGGTACGCCGCCCCCAGGGCGCGCCGGGCCCGCGACTCCTGGACCCCGGCCAGCGGCTCGCGCCGGTCGACCAGCGCGCGGCCGGCCTCGAGCACCCCGGCCAGGTCGCCCTCGTGCAGCAGCAGGTCCAGGCCGGTGACCTCGACGTGGTCGCTCTCGTGCGTCGCCCCCAGCTCGCGGTCGACCTCGGCGGCCTCCTCCAGCAGCGCCCTGGCCCGGGCGGTGTCGCCCTGGCCCAGCGCGATCGCGCCGAGGATCGCGCAGCACTGGGCATACCAGAGGGAGACGTCGTGCACGGTGAAGATCCGGCGGGCCTCCTCCAGCAGCGACTCGGCCTCGGCCAGGTGGCCCTGGTAGCCGAGGATCTCGCCGATGTTCATGTCGGTGATCGCCTCGCCGACCCGGTCCCCGGCACGGCGGGAGTACTCCCCGGCGCGGGTGTAGAGCGTGATCGCGTCCGGCCAGCGCCCGGACTCGAAGGCCAGGATCCCGAGGTTGTTGGCCACGATCCCGGCGTAGTAGTGGTCGCCGAGGGCCTCGAAGAGCCGCAGCGGCATGTCGCCGAACCGGTGCCCCTTGGGACCGTCGACGTACCCCGCGCAGGTGTCGTGGATGAAGGCCGCGCGGGCGCGCAGGCGGCGTACCCGCTCGGTGTCGGGGAGGTCGGCGGTGGTCTCCCAGGCGGCCGCGGCCAGGTCGCGGCCCTCGCGGTTGCGGCCGCGCAGGTGCCGGCTGGACGCGTCGGCGACGTCGATCTCGGCGACGGTCAGCGGGTCGTCCGGTGCCGTGGCGCGGGCCCGCCGGTAGAGCGCGGCCGAGGGGCCGAACCTGCCCTCGTGGTCGAGCATCCGCCCGACCCGGAGCATCAGCCGGATCCGGTCCTCCGGATCCGCGCAGAGCCGCTGGCTCTCGCGGTAGGCCCGCACCGCGTCGTCGAAGCGGCCGGCCACCTGCAGCACGTCGCCGATCGACTCGCCCAGGCTGGCCAGGTGCTCGGCCGGCACCTTGAGGCGCTTCCCGGCGTCGTAGGCGCGGCGGTAGAACTGCACCGCCTCCTCGTTGGCCCAGGCGGCCTTGGCCTCGTCGCCGGCGTCGAGGGAGCAGCGGTAGGCGCGCTCCCACAGCCCGGCCTGGGTGTAGTGCAGGGAGAGCATCGGCAGCCGGGCGTCGCCGGCCAGCCGCGGGT
>JAKFET010000027.1:0-1574 GCA_036675575.1 Acidimicrobiaceae bacterium | reverse complement strand
CGGCACCCCGCCGAGGCGCTGGAGATGCTCAAGCACGGTGACGTGGACGTGGCCCTGGTGTTCAGCCTGGCCGAGGAGCCCGCCGAGGACGACGGCGTACGACTGGTCCACGTCGGCGACGACTCGATCAACCTGATCAGCCTCCAGGCCGACGACGCCCTGGCCAACCACCGTGAGTCCCCGTGGATCGGCGGGTGCTCACGCTGCCAGGAGGAGCTGTTCACCGTCTGCCGTGGAGCCGACTTCGCGCCGACGATCGGCTCGCTGAGCGACGACATGGTCGTGGTGCAGGCCATGGTCGCGGCCGGCCTCGGGGTCACGACGCTTCCCGGACTGGCGCTGCGCGCCCACCGGAACCCCGATGTCCACGCGACCGAGCTGCCCGGCGTACGCCGTCGCATCCACGCCGCGACCTACGGCGAGCCGCCCGACCCGCCCGCCGTCGCCGCGGTGGTGGCAGCGCTCATCGAGGTGGGCGCACCGGAGTCGGCCGGCACCAGCGTCATCAAGGTGGCCTCGGGACGGCAGGCCAGGCGCAGGCGGACGTAGGGGTTGGTGCCGAGCCCGGCCGAGACGTGCAGCCAGGCCGAGCGGTCGTCGCCGGGCGCGGAGTCGGCGGGATGGCGGTGCAGCCCGCGCGCCCGCGCCGGCTCGATGTCGCAGTTGGTCGTCAGGGCGCGCCCGCCGGGCAGGCAGACCTGGCCGCCGTGGGTGTGCCCCGCGATGATCGCGTCGTAGCCGTCGGCGGCGAACTGGTCGAGGACCCGGAGGTACGGCGCGTGCGTCACGCCGAGACGGACGTCGGCGCCGGCGTCCGCCGGGCCGGCGACGCGCGCCAGGTCGTCGTACATCAGGTGGGGGTCGTCGACGCCGGCGAACGCGATGGACGTGCCGCCCACCGACAGCGAGCCGAAGCCGTTGGTGAGGTCGACCCAGCCGGCCGTGTTGAAGCGTTCCTTCAGCTCGGGCCACGGGAGCTGGCGGCCGCTGGTGTGGCGCTTGCCGGTGTCCGGGAGCAGGTAGAGGAAGGGGTTGCGCATGGTCGGCGTCCAGTAGTCGTTGGAGCCGAAGACGTAGACGCCCGGGACCTCGAGCAGCTCACAGAGGCTGTCGGCGACGACCGGGACCGAGCCCGGGTGGGCCAGGTTGTCGCCGGTGTTGATCACCAGATCGGGCTCGAGGGCGGCCAGGCCGCGCAGCCAGTCCTGCTTGGCGCGCTGGTCGGGAGTCATGTGGATGTCGCTGAGGTGCAGCACCTTCAGCGGCCCGTGACCGTCGGGCAGCAGCGGGACCGTGACGTGGCGCAGGGTGTATTGCCTGGCCTCCCAGGCGGCGTAGCCCGCCAGCCCCGCTCCGGCCGCGACACCGACGGTCGCGGCACGGCGTACGAACGGGAGGAGAGGCACCACGCAAGGCTGCCACAATGGGCCCATGAGTGCTCTCAAGGACCGTCTCCGCGCCGACCTCACCACTGCCATCAAGGCGCGTGATGAGCTGCGCTCCTCGACGTTGCGCATGGTGCTGACCGCCATCACCAACGCCGAGGTCGCCGGCAAGGTGGCCCGCGAGCTCGA
>JAKFET010000236.1:0-1574 GCA_036675575.1 Acidimicrobiaceae bacterium | reverse complement strand
GGTAGTGGAACTCCCCCACCGCACCGATCCCGCCCGCGAGCATCTCGGCGTAGGTCGCCCGCGCCAGGTCGAAGTAGAGGTCGGGCGTGAGGCGACCCGCGAGGTCGTACATCTGCTCGCGCCAGGTCCAGAAGCTCCCCGTGCCCTGCTGGGTGCGGCCGCGCAGGGCGCGGTGGAAGGCGTGGGAGTGGGCGTTGGCCATGGCCGGGATCGTCAGCACGCTCACACCCCCAGGGCCGTCAGCGCGTCGGCCAACGCCTCGACACCGGCCAGGCAGTCCTCCGTCTCCGCGAACTCGTCGGGCGAATGGGAGACGCCGGTCGGGTTGCGGACGAAGAGCATGGCCGTCGGGTGGCCGGCTGCGGCGAGGACACCGGCGTCGTGGCCTGCCTGGGTCGGCAGTACCGGCCAGTCGCGGCCCTCGCCGATCCGGGCGGCGAGATCGACGTTGAACGCCACCTCGCCCGAGACGGACTCGGCGGTCACGGCCACCGAGGTGCCGTCGCGTGCGGCGCGCTCGGAGGCCTGCTTCTCGATGGCGGCCACGAGTCCGGCGAGCGTCGTGTCGGAGTCCGCGCGCGCGTCGAGCCAGGCCGTGACGCGCGAGGGCACGGCGTTGGTGCCGTTGGGGTGCGCCTCGATCCGACCGAAGGTCGCGCGCGATCCCCCGAGCCGGGCCTGCTTGTTGGCGGCGAGTGCAGTCATCGCGTAGGTGAGCATCGGGTCGGCCCGGTCCTCCATCCGGGTGGTGCCGGCGTGGTCGGCCCGGCCGGTGAAGTCGAAGCGGTAGCGACCGTGCGGCCAGATCCCGCTCGCCAGGCCGACCGGAACGCCGTGGTCGACGAGCGCTCGCCCCTGCTCGACGTGCAGCTCCACGAAGCAGCCGACCTCGGCCAGCAGGCCGTCGGCGCCGGTCGCGGGTGCGGCGGTCACGTCGCCGAGGGCGACCCCGGTGCGGTCCCGCAGTCCCTCGACGTCGGACCACGCCACCGAACCGGTCGCGAGCCGCGAGCCCAGGCAGGCCAGCCCGAAGCGGGATCCCTCCTCCTCGCGGAACACGCCGACACCGACCGCGCGGCCCGGTTCGGCGCCGCGCTCGCGCAGCAGGTCGATCGCGGCCAGCGCGGAGACGACTCCGAGCGGGCCGTCGTACGCCCCGCCGTCGAGGACGCTGTCGAGGTGGCTGCCGGTGAGCACGCCGAGCGTCTCGACCCGGCCAGCGACCGGAACCGGGCGCCACCAGGCGACCTGGTTGCCCATCGCATCGGTCTCGAGCGTGAGGCCGCGCGCCGCCGCCTGCTCGGCGAACCACGCCCGCAGTTCCTCCTCCGCGCTCGCCCAGGGCTGGCGGAAGTAGCCGCCGGAGGTGGACGAGCGGCCGACTGGGGCGAGGTCGGCCCACATCTGTTCGAAGTCTGGGTTTCGAGACGCGCCGCTGCCAGCCGAGCTGCGCTCGGCCGCCAGCCGGCGCTCCTCAACCTCCTCGGCTCTCACTCGCCCCTCGCAGGCTCGGGCCGAGCGACCTCGGACATGGGGATCCGGACGTCCCGCTCCGCCGCCACCTCGACCGCCCG
>JAKFET010000244.1:0-1580 GCA_036675575.1 Acidimicrobiaceae bacterium | reverse complement strand
CGACCAGGTCGACGAGGCCGGCTGCTGGATGGGCTTCTCGATCTATCCCGACACCAAGATGGACGAGCACCGGATGGTCGCCATCCTCCAGCAGCGCGGACTCGACCGGGTCCTGGTCAACTCGGCCGCCGACTGGGGTCGCAGCGATCCGCTCAAGACCGCGAAGACCGGCCGGGCGATGCTCGATGCCGGCTTCACCGAGGACGACGTCGATCGGGTGCTGTGGCGCAACCCCGTCGAGTTCTTCGGCCAGAGCGGCCGTCTCCTGATCGATCCGGCCAACGACTCGGCCGACGGCTCGGCGACCGAACGGACGGCGACGTTCGAGGGCAACTCGATCCTGCGTGGCGGCGGGGCATGAGGTTCCGCCACCCCGACGGGACGGTCGTCCACCTCGCCTACGGCACCAACGTGCTGCCGGCCGAGGACGTCGACGGGCTGGTCGCCCAGGTGTCCGGGTACGGCGACCGGCTCCGCGCGCTGCTCGGCACCGACCGCGTCGGGCTGGGGCTGTGGCTCCCGGCCGCCGCCGCGCACCGCCTGGCCGCCGACCTCGGTGAGGTGGCCCGGCTGCGCGACGCGCTCGCCCGCCACGGCGTCGAGGTCGTCACCCTCAACGCCTTCCCCTACGCCGCCTTCCAGGACGCGGTCGTGAAGCGGGCCGTCTACCACCCGACGTGGGCCGAGAGGTCCCGCCTCGACTACACCCTGGCCGCGGCTCGTGTCCTGGCCGCCCTGCTGCCCGACGACGCCGAGCGGGGCAGCATCTCCACCCTGCCTCTCGGGTGGCGCACGCCCTGGCTCGGCGACCGGCAGCGACAGACCGAGACCCACCTCGCCGAGCTCGCGAGCGGGCTCGCCGACCTCTCCGCCGAGACCGGACGGGCCATCCGCGTCGGCTTCGAGCCCGAGCCGGGCTGCGTCGTCGAGACGACCGAGCAGGCCGTCGAACGTCTTGCGAGCGTGGACACCAAGTGGCTCGGGGTGTGCCTGGACCTCTGCCACCTGGCGGTGGGCTTCGAGACTGCGGCCGACGCCCTGGCCCGGCTAGACGCCGCCGGGCTGCCGGTCGTCAAGGTGCAGCCGGCCGCCGCCCTGGTGGTGGACGACCCCGACGACGAGGCCACCCGCGAGGCCCTGACTGCCTACTCGGAGGACCGGTTCCTCCACCAGGTGCGCCAGCGCCAGGGCGCCAGGCTCGCCTCGCGCGACGACCTGCCCGATGCCCTGGACGGGCGCCGCAAGCTGGGCACCGGCAGCCCGTGGCGGATCCACTTCCACGTGCCCGTGCACGCCGATCCCACACCCCCACTGCGGCACAGCCGCGATGACCTCACGCAGTCGCTGGCCACCCTGCTCGGCGGCCCCACCGCCCGGGTGGACCACCTCGAGGTCGAGACCTACACCTGGTCGGTGCTGCCCTCGGGTGCGCCCACCAGCGAGGCAGCGCTGGCCGAGGGCCTGGCCGGCGAGCTCGCCTGGGTGCGCGACGAGCTCTGCTCGCTCGGTCTGACCCCGCTCTGATCCGTTCTCTTCTCCCACCCCCACTCGGAGGATCCATGTCCCGCCCGTCCCTGCTC
>JAKFET010000042.1:0-1584 GCA_036675575.1 Acidimicrobiaceae bacterium | reverse complement strand
GCCCGCCCAGCACCCGGAGTCCCGGCCTGCAGCGGCCCCGGTCCAGCAGCAGTCCGCGCCGCCCGCCGAGGTGCCACGTCCGGCGGCTCCGATCCCGGCTCCGGCTCAGGCCGGCGCGCCGACCCCGACCGGCTCGGGCGCTGCCGTCGACGGCCCGCCGCCGCCTCCGCCGATGCCGACCTCTGCTCCCGCTCCCGCTGCCGACGCACCCGCTGCCGCCGCGAGCGAGCCCCCGCCGCCCATGCCGGCGACCCCGGAGGCTGAGCCGGCCACGACATCGGCCGAGTCCCTCGCCGAGCAGCCGGCCGGTCCGCGCGGCGGCCTGAGCCTGGTCGACGTACGCCGCCTGTGGCCCGACATCCTCGACCAGACCAAGAACCGCCGCCGACTGGCGTGGATGGTCCTCTCCCAGCACGCCCATGTGGTCGACGTCGACGGCAGCCGCCTCACCGTGGGCTTCGCCAACGCCGGTGCTCGCGACTCCTTCGTCAACGGTGGCTGCGACGAGATCCTGCGCCAGAGCGCCATCGACGTCGTCGGCATGGACTGGAAGATCGAGTCCATCGTCGACCCGAGTGGGGCCGCTGCCGAGCAGCCTGTGATCCGTCAGTCCGCCACCGACCCGAATCCAGCGCCGACCTGGTCGCCTCCCGCCGACGCGCCCCCGGCTCCCGACGGCCCGCCCGGCTGGGTGACCGGCGAGCAGCCCGCCGCTCCTGACGACGCTGCCCCGACGTCGCCCACTGCCGCATCGACCGCCGCCGAGTCGACCGCCGCCCCGATGTCCGCGGCCCCGGCCCGCGAGGCGCTGGAGCAGGCCCGGGCCGGAGTCGCGCCCGAGGCTGAGGAGCCGGTGCGCTCGGCCGACGACGACGTCGACCCCGACGACCCGGACGCCGAGACGGCCGCGCTCGACACCGAGTCCCTGCTGAGCCAGACGCTCGGCGCGAGGCTGATCGAAGAGATCAAGCACGACTGAGCGTTCGACACCGCCCCACGCCATCACCTGCCGACCCACTGACAGCCACCCACCTGGAGACACGATGACCGAGAACCCCTTCGACGCCCTCGGAGGCGGCGGCTTCGACATGAACGCCCTCCTCCAGCAGGCCCAGCAGATGCAGCAGCAGCTCGAGGAGGCCCAGGCCAACCTCGCCAAGCAGACCGTCGAGGGCACTGTCGCCGGCGGGGCGGTCACCGTGACCGCCAACGGCGTCGGCGAGCTGGTCAACGTCGCGATCCGCGCGGGTGAGTTCGACGGCTCCGACGCCGACGACCTCTCCGACCTCTCCGACCTCATCGTCGCCGCCTACCGTGACGCGCGCGCCAAGTCCGAGGCCCTCGCCGGCGAGTCGATCGGTCCGCTGACCGAAGGCTTCGGCGGCGGCCTCCCCGGTCTGGGCTGAGGGCTTCCCTTGTACGAGGGCGTTGTCCAGGACCTGATCGACGAGCTCGGGCGGTTGCCCGGGATCGGTCCGAAGAGCGCCCAGCGGATCGCCTTCCACCTGCTGCAGGCCGAGCCCGTCGACGTACGCCGTCTCGCTGATGTCCTGATCGAGGTCAAGGCGAAGGTGAAGTTCTGCT
>JAKFET010000148.1:0-11587 GCA_036675575.1 Acidimicrobiaceae bacterium | reverse complement strand
GTCGGGGTCGCTCCCGTGCGCCCGCCCGCCCGCCCCGGCAGTACGACCCGCCGCTGCTCGGCGACCCCCGGCGCTCCGGCCGCCTGGCCCCGCCGCCGGCGCGCTTCGGGCGCCGCCCCAAGGCGCCGAAGGCGTGGACGCCGCGCACGCCCGGCCGGTCGATCTCGTGGTCGAGCCTGCTGATCGCCCTCGGCTTCGTCGCGCTCGGCGCCTTCATCTGGAACCAGTTCTGGAACGCCACGCGCGTCGACGTCGCCATCACCGGCATCGACGACGGCGCCCAGCTCACCGTCGAGGAGGCGAGCGGCCTCGACGTGCGCATCGACGTCGCCCAGCTCGACCTGGAGGCCGGCCTCACGCCGACGCTGTTCTTCGACGGCCTGCCCGCCGACGAGGAGACCTACGAGGTGTCCGAGGACGGCGTGCGCTGGACCCCGCCGGCCCTGGAGGAGGGGGTCCACGAGCTGTCCATGTCGGTCGGCCGTCCGCTCCTCGACGAGGCCGAGTTCCAGTGGACCTTCGCCGTCGACGGCACGCCCCCGCTCATCGAGGTCGCCTCGCCCCAGCCGGCCGCGCCCATCTGCACGCCGGTGACCGTGTCGGGCCGGGCCGAGCCGGGGCTCGCCAGCATCACCGTCGACGGTGAGGACCTGGACGTGGACGAGGGCGGCTCGTTCACCCTCGAGTTCGACAACGCGCCGACCGGGCCCATCGTGATCCGGGCCGAGGACGTGGCCGGCAACCGCGCGGCTGCCGAGATCGTGATCCCCGTCCGGTACCCGTCCACCCAGGCCGTGCACGTCACCGCGGCGGCCTGGGGGTACGCCCCGCTGCGCCAGCACATCATCGAGCTGGTCGACGCCGGCAAGGTCTCCGCCGTCCAGCTCGACATCAAGGACGAGGGGGGCGTCGTGGGCTACGACAGCGACGTCGACCTGGCCCACGAGATCGGTGCCGTTCGCCAGGAGTACGTGCTCGAGGACGCCATCGAGCTGCTCAAGGGCAAGGGCATGCGCATCATCGGGCGCATCGTCGCGTTCCGCGACGGCCCCCTGGCCCGCTGGGCGGTCGACAACGGCCGCATGGACTACGTCATCCAGACGCCCGAGGGCGAGATGCTCTCCAAGTACGGCGGGTTCACCAACGTCGCCAACGCCGACGTGCGCCAGTACAACATCGACCTCGCCATGGAGGCCGTCGACCGCGGCGTCGACGAGATCCTCTGGGACTACGTGCGCCGGCCCGAGGGCGACATCGCCGGCATGGTCTTCCCGGGCATGCAGCAGGACGAGCCGGGCGACGACCTCTCCGAGAAGCAGGCCGTCAACGACGCCGTCGTGGCCTTCCTGGCCGAGGCCGGCGACCCGCTGCGCGAGGCGTGCGTGTACCAGGGCGCCTCGCTGTTCGGCGTGGCCGCCCGCAACCCCGACGCCATCGGCCAGCCGGTGCCGGCCATCGCCCGCCACGTCGACTACATCGCGCCGATGCTCTACCCCTCGCACTGGGTGCGGGGCGAGTACCGGGTCGACCACCCCAACGCCCAGCCCTACGACATCATCGCCAAGTCCCTGGCGGACTTCCAGGTGAAGGCGGCCGGGTCCGGCGTGGCGTTCAACCTCTGGGTGCAGGACTTCTCGATCGGCATCCCGTACGGACCGGCCGAGGTGCGGGCCCAGATCGACGCCGCACGCGACCTCGGCGTCGACAACTGGCTGCTGTGGAACGCGACGGTGCGGTACACCCCCGAGGCCATCACCCCCGACATCGTGGACCTGCCCGGCGAGCAGTGACCGCGCCGCTCAGGTGGGCGCACCGGGCTCGCCGAGCAGCGCCACCACCTCGTCGTCGGTCGTCTCTGAGAAGTCCTCGTACCAGTACCCGACGGCACCGAAGCCGGGCGGCGTGGCGAGGCACAGCACGGCATCGGCCACCGCCTCGAGGCGGGCCACCGCCTGCCGCGACCCGACCGGCGCAGCCACGACGACCCTCGCGGCGTGCTGCGCCCGGGCGACGGCCACCGCAGCCTCGGCGGTGGACCCGGTGGCGAGGCCGTCGTCGACGATGACGACCGTCCGGCCGGCGAGGTCGCGCTGCTCGCGACCCGGACGGAAGCGGCGGGCCCGGGCCTCGACCTCGGCCTGTTCGGCGGCCACCGCCCGGTCCACGGCATCGGTCGGCGGCGCGACGGCCGACAGCACCCGCTCGTCGCGGACGACGACACCGCCCTCCCCCACCGCGCCCATCGCCAGCTCCGGCTGCCCGGGCACGCCGACCTTGCGCACGATGACGACGTCGAGCGGGGCGCCGAGGCGGTCGGCGACCTCGGCGGCCACGGGCACCCCGCCCCGAGGCAGGCCGGCGATCACGACGTCCTCGCCCAGGTCGACCTCGGCGAGCACCGCGGCGAGGCGCCGGCCGGCATCGACCCGGTCGCGGAACGGGAGCCCGACGTGGCCGTCGCCCCGGATGCGCATGCCTCAGGCGTACCCCAACCGGGCGCCGATGGCCACCGTGGCGCGCGCCGGTGGGGCGCCGGCGACTGCGGGCCCGTCGGAGGGCGCCAGTAGCCTCCCTGCATGGGTCCCAACCCGCTGCTCGACTTCCCCGGCGCCGACGCCCACCTGGCGCTGATCGACGAGCGCCTGCTGGCAGCCGTCACGACGGACGACCCGCAGCTGACGGAGATGACCTCGCACCTGATCCGGGCGGGGGGCAAGCGCCTGCGCCCGATGCTCGGCGTGCTCGCGGCCTCCACCGGCGCCGACGTCACCGTCGACGTGATCGACGGCGGCGTGGCGGTCGAGCTGGTGCAGGTCGGCTCGCTCTACCACGACGACGTCATCGACGAGGCCGACGTCCGCCGGGGCGTCGAGACGGTGAACGTCCGCTGGAACAACCTCACCGCGATCCTCGCCGGCGACTTCCTGCTGGCCAAGGCGTCCGAGATCGCAGCGTCGCTCGGCACCGAGGTCGCCGGGCTCCTGGCCCGCACCATCGGCCGGCTCTGCGAGGGCGAGATCCTCGAGCTGCGCCACGCCTACTCCACGGCCCGCACCGAGGAGGCGTACTTCGCCGCCATCGCCGGCAAGACGGCCTCGCTCTACGCCACGGCCTGCCGCATCGGCGCCATCGTGGCCGAGCTCCCCCGCGACCAGGTCGAGGCGCTCACCGACTACGGGCACTCCTTCGGCGTGGCGTTCCAGCTGGTCGACGACGTGCTCGACCTCGTCGCCACCGAGGAGGAGCTGGGCAAGCCGGCGGCCCACGACCTCACCGAGGGCATCTACAACCTGCCGGTGCTGCGGGCGCTGGAGACCGACGCCGGCGAAGCGCTGCGGGGCGTGCTCGGCTCGCCCATCGAGGGTGAGGAGCGCGAGCGGGCCCGGTCGCTGGTGCTGCACTCGGGCGGCATCGAATCGACGATGGACGACGCCGAGGCCCACGCGCGTCGGGCCCAGGCCGCGCTGGCGCCGCTGGCCGACACGCCGGCCAAGGCCGCCCTCCACGACGGCGTCGAGCACGTGCTCGGCACCGTCGCCAGCGTCCGCTCCTGACGCGTCGCACGTTCCGCCGATTGGCCGATTGGCCGGTTCGCCGTTGACAAGCATGAGCACGCACGACATATATATGTCATGGCTCATACCTCAGACGTGTCGCTGCTGCCCATCGGGAGCAAGGACGAGTTCGTCGCCACCGTCGACGAGCGCCTGCACCACGGCAACGTCCCGGCTGCCATGGCGCTCACCGACCTCGACGACTTCGCCGCCGTCAACCGCGAGCACGGCCACGAGGCGGGAGACGCCGTGCTCGTCGCCTGGGAGAAGGTGCTGCTCGCCAACGTGCCGGCCGACGCCGTCGTCGGTCGCCTCGGCGGCGACGAGTACGCCGTGCTCCTCCCGGGGCAGTCCGCGGAGAACGGGCTCCTGCTGCTCGACGAGATCCGGGTCCACCTGGCGTCGCGACCGGTCGCCGGGGTGGGGCACGTGACCGCCTCCGTCGGGGTCGCTGCCGTGCCGCCGCATGCCAGCAACGGTGAGGAGCTCCTGCGCGCCGCCGGCCAGGCCCTCATGCGGGCGAAGCGGGAGGGGCGCGACCGGATCGCGATGTACGTCGAGGAGAAGATGGTCCTCAAGAGCAACTACTACAGCCGCGCCGACCTCGACCGGCTGTCCAAGCTCTCCGACGCCACGGGCCGCACCGAGGCGTCGCTGCTGCGCGAGGGGCTCGACGACCTGCTCGAGAAGTACGGCGAGCGGACCTGAGGCCGAACGTCGCTACTGCTCGGGCTTGAGGGTGGGGAACAGCACGACGTCGCGGATCGACGTGGTGCCGGTGAGGAGCATGACGAGGCGGTCCATGCCGATGCCCAGGCCGCCGGTGGGGGGCAGGCCGTACTCCATGGCCCGGAGGTAGTCCTCGTCGAGCGGCATGGCCTCGTGGTCGCCGGCGTCCTTCTGGCGGACCTGGTCCTCGAAGCGGGCCCGCTGCACGTCGGGGTCGACCAGCTCGGAGAAGGCGTTGCACAGCTCCCGTCCGGCGACGATCGCCTCGAAGCGCTCGGTGACGCCGGGGACCTCGCGGTGCGAGCGGGACAGCGGCGACACCTCCTCCGGGTAGTCGGTGACGAAGATCGGGCCCCAGAGGCCGTGCTCGGTGGTCTTCTCGTAGATCTCGAGGATGAGCTTGCCGGTGCCCCACGCGTCCTCGACCTCGACCCCGTTCTCGGTGGCCACGGCGCGCACCTCGTCGATGGGCTGGCGCACGTCGAGGCGGACGCCGATCGCCTCCTCGATGAGCTCGGCCATGGACGCCCGGCGCCACGGCGTGGACAGGTCGAGCTCGCGGTCGTCGTAGGTGAGCGTCGTGGTGCCGTGCAGCTCGGTGGCGAGGTGGGCGACGAGCTCCTCGACCAGGGTCATGATGTCGCTGTAGTCGGCGTAGGCCTGGTACAGCTCGAGCATCGTGAACTCGGGGTTGTGGCGCGTGGAGATGCCCTCGTTGCGGAACACGCGCCCGATCTCGAAGACCCGCTCGAAGCCGCCGACCACGAGGCGCTTGAGGAACAGCTCGGGGGCGATGCGGAGCTTGAGGTCGACGTCGAGCGCGTTGTGGTGCGTGGTGAACGGCGTGGCCGCCGCACCGCTGGCGACGTGCTGCAGCACCGGCGTCTCGACCTCGACGAAGTCGCGGTCCTCGAGCCAGCGGCGGGTGAGGCTCATGATGCGGCTGCGGGCGCGCAGGGCGACGGCCGACTCGGGGTTGGCCCACAGGTCGGCGTAGCGCTGGCGGTAGCGGAGGTCGGTGTCGGTGATGCCGTGGAACTTGTCGCCGAACCCGCGTCGGGCCCGGGCCAGCAGCACGAACGACGTGACCTTGATCGACAGCTCGCCGCGCTTGGTGCGCACGACCTCGCCCGTGGCACCGATCCAGTCACCGAGGTTCAGCTTCACGAACCGCTCGAAGCCGTCCAGCACCTTCGAGAGGGCGAACAGCTGGATCTCGTCGCCGGTGCTGCCCTCCCGCAGGGTGGCGAAGGCGAGCCGACCCTGGTCGCGCAGCAGCATCACGCGGCCGGCGACCGTGACCGTGCGGTCGGTCTCCTCGCCGTCGGCGAGGTGGCCGAACTCGGCGAGGATCGCCCCGACGCGATCGGTGACGTCGAGGCGGTAGGGCGGCTCGAAGGGGGCGTCGTCCGGCTCGGACGGCGCCGGCACGTCAGGATCAGCCACGGGGGTTCTTCTCGTGGATGATCCGCAGGCCGTGCAGCGTGAGCCAGGGCTCGTGGTGCTGGATGGTGGATGACAGCGGGGCGATGAGGCCGGACAGGCCTCCGGTGGCCACCACGGTGCAGGGCTGGTCGAGCTCGTCCTGGAAGCGCGCCACCATCCCGTCGACGACGGCGGTGAACCCGTAGACCGCGCCCGACTGCATCGATTCGATGGTGGAGCGGCCGATCACGTTGCTCGGCTCCACCAGCTCGACCCGGCGCAGGGCCGCGGCCCGGCCGAAGAGGGCGTCGAGGCTGATGTCGATGCCGGGGAAGATGGCGCCGCCCATGTACTCGCCCTTGGCCGACACGGCCTCGAACGTCGTGGCGGTGCCGAAGTCGACCACGATGGTGGGGCCGCCGAAGAGGTCCCACGCGCCCACGGCGTCGGCGATGCGGTCGGAGCCGACCTCGCGGGGGTTGTCGTAGAGGATGGGCATGCCGGTCTTGACGCCCGGCTCGACCACCAGTGCGTCGAAGCCCAGGTAGCGGTCGCTGAAGCTGCGCAGGGCGCCGGTGACGCGGGGGACCGACGAGCACACGGCGAAGCCCTGCACGTCCTCGGTCCAGCCGAACCCGTGGAAGGCGAGGAACTCCTGGAACAGCAGGGCGTACTCGTCCGCGGTCCGCTCGACGTTGGTGGCGATCCGCCAGTGGTCGAGGAGGTCGGTGTCGGCGACCCGCTCGGGCAGCTCGACGCCGGAGTCGAGGTCGTAGAGCCCGATGACGGTCTGCGTGTTGCCGACGTCGATGGCGAGCAGGTTCACGGCGGCGAGGCTAGGAGAGCGGGTCGCCGTGGGCCGATTCCGATCAGGCCACGTCCAGGCCGATGTCGAGCGCCGGCGCCGACTGGGTGATCTGGCTGGTGGAGAGCAGGTCGACCCCGGTGGCTGCGTACGCGGCGGCCGTGTCGACCGTGATCCCGCCCGAGCACTCCAGCAGGGGTCGACGCCCCCCACGCCCGGCGGCCCACTCGTCGGCGAGGGCGACCGCCTCGGCCGCCTGCTCCGGCGTGAAGTTGTCGAGCAGGACGGCGTCGCAGCCGGCGTCGAGGGCGGTGCGCAGGCCGTCGAGGTCGTCGACCTCGACGTGGATGGTGCGGGCCGGCCAGGCGGCCCGGGCCCGGCGGACGGCCTCCTCGATGCCGATGGCGGCCAGGTGGTTGTCCTTGAACATGACCCAGTCCGACAGGTTCCCGCGGTGGCTGGCCCCGCCGCCGGCCCGGACCGCCGCCTTCTCGAGCGACCGCAGCCCGGGGGTGGTCTTGCGGGTGTCCCAGATGCGAGCGTCGCCCCCGGCGGCCGCCGCGTCGGCGAACGCGCGGGTCAGGGTGGCGATGCCGGAGAGGTGGCACAGGAAGTTGAGGGCGGTGCGCTCGCCGGTGAGCACCGGCGCCAGCGGCCCGGCGACCGTGGCGATGCGGGTCCCCGCCTCGAGCCGGTCGCCGTCGTGGTGCGCCCACGACACCGTCACGCGCGGATCGATCTGGGCGAAGGCCTCGGCGGCGCACGCCGTGCCGGCCAGCACCCCGGGGGCACGGCTGGCGAAGGTCGCCTCGACCGTGGCGTCGGCCGGCACCAGGGCGGCGCTGAGGTCGCCGAGGGGGACGAGGTCCTCGGCCAGAGCCGCCGCGACCGCCGCTCGGACGGCGTGGATCGGCGGTTGGTAGAGCGCGTCCGGCATGGGCCGCAGCCTGCCATGACCTCCCTCCCGAACTGGCAGCCCTCCCGTCGCACCTGTCCTCGAACTGGCAGCCCTCCCGTCGCACCTGTCCTCGAACTGGCAGCCCTCCCGTCGCACGCCCTCCCGAACTGGCAGCGCTGCCGTCGCACGCCCTCCCGAACTGGCAGGCGTGCGGTCGCACGTCGATGTCAGAGGTCGTGCGTACCGTGCGGAGCGGCTTCCCCCGACGGTCCGACCTTCGGGAGAGACGCGCCGTGCGCATGCCAGGAACCATCGAGCGACTGCTCCACGACCAGCACGACCTGGTCACGCCATCGCAGGCCCGGAGCGCTGGTGGCCACAGCTCGACCATCAGCCGCCTGGTCGGGGACGGGACCCTCGAGCGGTTGGACACCCGCGTCTACGGGACCGTCGGCGTGCCCATGACCTGGGAGCGCCGCCTCCATCTCGCCCTGCTCGCAGCCGGGAGGCCGGCCGTGGCGTCGCACCGCTCGGCGGCCCGCCTGCTCGGCCTCGCGACCTTCGAGGGTGCCCCGGTCGAGATCACCGTTCCCACGAAGCGCACGTTCCGGAGGCCAGGGGTCATCGTCCACGAGAGCCGCGACCTCGCCTACATCCCGCCCGCCCACGTCCAGGGCATCCCGTGCACACCGCCGCGACGCCTGGCCGTGGACCTCGGCGCGGTGCTCGGTGAGACCGCCTACACCACCGTCATCCGCGACCTCCGCCGAGATCACGGGGTCTCCTGGAAGCAGCTCGCTGCGATCCTCGAGCTGCACAGCCGTCGGGGCCGGAACGGCTGCGGGCCCCTCCGTCGCCAGCTCGAGCGCTACCACGGCGTCGGGGGCATCCCGGACACCACCCTCGAGCAGGGGTTCCTCGATCTGGTCATCGACGCCGACCTCCCCGTGCCGGAGTGCCAGTACGTCCTGGCGCTGCCCGGCGGGGACCCTGATCGCCCGTTCCGGCTCGACTTCGCCTACGTGCCGGTGCGACTCGACGTGGAGATCGACGGGCCGCACCACCGCACGGCCGTCGCTCGAGACCGAGATGCCCGTCGGGACGCCGTGCTGCGGAGGTTCGGCTGGGAGGTGCTCCGGTTCGATGAGGAAGCGCTGACCTACGCGCCTGGCGCAGTGCTCGGTGAGGTGCGACGCACGCTGGAACGACTCGGCGGGTGGCCGGGACGCTGACGCGCCTCCCTCTTCGCTGCGACACCACCGCTGCCAGTTCGAGGAGGCGTGCGACCGGAAGGCTGCCAGTTCCAGGTCGGCGTGCGACGGGAGCGCTGCCAGTTCGGGGACGGCGTGCGACGGGAGCGCTGCCAGCTCGGGGAGGCGTGCGACGGGAGCGCTGCCAGCTCGGGGACGGCGTGCCGCCGGACGACCGTCCCGCAGGGGGTGGGGCAGACTGCCGCGATGGACGCGCTCGACCTGCTGGTGCTCGGATCCGGGGTCGCCGGGTTGTCGGCGGCGGTCCGGGCGGCCGACGTGCACGGCATGCGGGTGGGCGTGCTCACCAAGGCCGAGCTGCACCAGGCGACGACCCGCTGGGCGCAGGGCGGCGTGGCGGCGGTGCTCGGCGGCGACCCCGACTCCACGGACCTCCACCTGGCCGACACGCTCGGCGCCGGCGCCGGGCTCTGCGACCTCGATGCCGTCCGCGTGCTGGTCGACGAGGGCCCGGTGCGGGTCAACGAGCTGATCGCGCTCGGTGCCATGTTCGACCAGGACGAGGGCGGCCAGTACCAGCTCGCCCGGGAGGGTGGGCACAGCCATGCCCGCATCCTCCACGCCGGGGGCGCCGCGACGGGCGTCGAGGTCGAGCGGGCCCTCGTCGAGGCCGTCCAGAAGACCGCCGCGGTGCTGCTGGAGCGCACGTTCGCGCTCGACCTGGTCGTCGAGGGCGGACGGTGCGCGGGCGTCACGGCCATCGACGAGCACGGCCAGCGCATCGAGGTCCGGGCCCGCAACGTCCTGCTGGCCACGGGCGGCGGCGGGCAGCTGTTCTCGGTGACCACCAACCCGCTCGAGGCCACCGGCGACGGGATGGCCATGGCCCTGCGGGTCGGCGCCGCGCTGGCCGACGTGGAGTTCGTGCAGTTCCACCCCACCGCGCTCCACCACGAGGCGATGCCGCGGCCACTGCTGTCCGAGGCGCTGCGGGGCCACGGTGCCTTCCTCCGCGACTCGTCGGGCGAGCGCTTCGTCGACGAGCTCCAGCCTCGCGACGTCGTCAGTCGCGCCATCACGGCGCGGCTGCAGGCGGAGGGCACCGACCACGTCTGGCTCGACGCGACCGTGCTCGACCAGTTCGACGAGCGGTTCCCGACCATCAGCGCCGCCCTCGCCGTGGTGGGCCTCGACCCCACCACGGACTGGCTGCCGGTCGCCCCGGCGGCGCACTACACGTGCGGTGGGGTCCTGGCCGACCTCGACGGCGCCTCGTCGCTGCCGGGCCTGTGGGTCGCCGGGGAGGTCGCGTGCAACGGGGTGCACGGCGCCAACCGCCTGGCGTCCAACTCGCTCCTCGACGGCATGGTCTTCGGTCCTCGGGTCGTGGAGGCCATCGACGGCGGCAAGGACGGGCCGGAGCCCACGGGTGCGATGCGGGCCCTCCTCGGCGACGACGGCGGAACGGGCATCCCCGGGCGCGCGCTCGACGGTGCGGTCGACGTGGCACCGCCCGCCGAGGGAGCCCGGACGACGCAGGAGGCTCGCGACCGGTTGCAGCGCGCGATGACGCTGCACGCCGGCGTGCTCCGCGATGCGGGCTCCCTGGAGGTGGCGCTGGCCGAGGCCGTCCAGGCGTTCGCCCGGCCGGTGGACGACGTCGCGTCGGCCGAGGTCCACAACCTGGCGACGCTCGGGTTCGCCCAGGTCGTCGCCGCCCAGGCCCGCACCGAGACCCGGGGCGCGCACACGCGCACCGACCACCCGGACACCGACGACGACCTCGCCGTGCGCTTCGTGGTCACCTCGGCGCCGAGCTGACCTCCGCCCGCTGCGACCGGAGGGCTGCCAGTTCGGAGGGCCGTCAGCGGGTGACGGGGCTGGTGCCGTCGACCTCGATGTAGCGGTGGGGGGCGGGGCCACGGGTCTGCTCGGCGAGCAGCTCGGCGGTGACCTCGTCGATCTGGCTGTTCTGCGTGTCGACGTGGACCACCACGGGCGCGTAGTGCGCCAGCTCGGCCTGCTCGTAGTCGGCGTAGCTGATCATGATGATCTTGTCGCCGGGGCTGACCAGACGGGCGGCCGCGCCGTTGAGGCACACGACGCCGGAGCCACGGGGCCCGGCGATGGTGTAGGTCTCGAGGCGGGCGCCGTTGTCGACGTCGACGATCGCGACCTGCTCGAACTCCATGATGTCGGCGGCGTCGAGGAGGTCCTCGTCGACGGTGACCGACCCCACGTAGTGGAGGTTCGCGTCGGTGACGGTGGCGCGGTGGATCTTGGACTTCATCATGCGGCGACGCACGTGGATCAGCTCCTCACGGTGGGCGCCGCCGGAGCGGTCACCCCCAGGTTGTCGATGAGACGGGTGGAACCGAAGCGCACGGCGGCCAGCAGGCGCAAGTCGCCGGGCACATCGGTGGGGTCGAGGGTGGGCGGGGTGGACAGGTCGGAGGCCAGGACGACCTCGGCGTAGTCGAGCTCGCCGAGCGGCTCCAGGGCCACGACGGCGGCCATGGCGGCGCGGACGGCGGCGGGGTCGCGCTCGCCGGCGAGGACGACGGCGGCGCCGGCTCGCAGGGCCCGGTGGACCACCGGCGCGGCGGCGCGCTGCTCGGGCGAGAGGTAGGCGTTGCGGCTGGACATGGCGAGGCCGTCGGGCTCGCGCACGGTCTCGCAGCCCACGACCTCGATCGGCATCGACAGGTCGGCGACCATGCGGCGGACCACGGCCAGCTGCTGGAAGTCCTTCTCGCCGAAGAACGCTCGGCACGGACCGACGATGGCGAAGAGCTTGGCGACCACCGTCGCCACGCCGGCGAAGTGCGTGGGGCGGGAGGCGCCCTCCATCCCGGCCGAGACGCCGGCGACGGACACGGTCGTGGCGAGGAGGCCGCCGGGCACGGGGTCCGGGTACATCTCGGCGACGGCGGGCACGAAGAGCAGGTCGACGCCGGCACCCTCG
>JAKFET010000211.1:0-53845 GCA_036675575.1 Acidimicrobiaceae bacterium | reverse complement strand
GACGGGCGACGTCCGGCGCGGCGACGGCGGCGCGGTGCTCGGCGGTCACCTCGCCGGCGAGGGCGGCGACGGCGACCGCCCGGCACCGGTCGACGGGTGGGAGGTCGGCCAGGGCGGTGACGTGGTCGTCGTGCACGCGGCGGCCGGCCACCCAGGCGAAGCCCGGCACGCCGCCGAGGCCGGCCCGGGCCCACCCGAGCGCGCCGGCGATGACGATGACGAGGGGGAACTCGTGGGCGGCCCGCGAGGCCACCTCGCTGCCGTGCTCGCCGCTGCCCCATGCGGCCGAGGCCGCCATCGCTGCCACCACGACCGCGACCAGCGCCCAGTCGGTGCCCCACCGCAGCCAGGCCACGGTGGCGGCGACGGCGAGCAGGACGAACGCGGCGCCCAGGAGCGGTGCGGACTCGGCCAGGCCGGCGCCGGGCACGAGCATGCTGCGCGCCGCGTGGACGCCGGCGTGGCCGCCCAGCGCCCAGAGCGCGACCGGCACCGCCGCGACGGCCAGGGCGAGGACCCAGCGGCGTGCTCCGGCGGCGGCCATCAGCACATCAGGCGAGGAGCGACAGCGCGTCGAGGTCGAGCGCCTGGCGCCCGTGGCGTTGCGCCATGGCCGTGAGCATGTCGTTGCCGCGCTCGGTCTCGGCGGCCTGGACCGTGGCGATCACCGTGATCACCATCCCCCACAGGCTGCCGACCCGGTAGTCGCGCCAGCAGTCCTCGGCGGAGTAGTCGACGCCGGCGGCCTCGAGCTGCCGGCGGTACTGCTCGACGAGATCGCGCTCGGCGTTGGCCCGCTCGGCCGGGTCGGGGTAGCTGCCGCTGATCACGTAGGCGATGTCGCTCATGGCCGGGCCGGCGCTGAGCGTCTGCCAGTCGCAGACCACCAGCGGCGGTGCCGACGGCGTCTGGCCGAACAGGAAGTTGTCGGCGCGGAAGTCGAGGTGGATCACGGTGGGCGGCGTCTCGGCGCCCGTGGCCACCCAGGCGCCGACCAGCTGGCCGAACGTGGCGGCCATCTCGGCGATGTCGGGGTCGAGGCGGTCGCCGAGCCGGTCGAGGAAGCCCGGCAGCGTGGCGCCGTACATCATCTGGGCCATCATCGCGACCTGCTCGGCCGTGGGGGCCGGCTGGCCGACGTCGAGGAAGGTCTCGAGCGACGGGTCGCCCCAGCGTGGGGCGTGGAGGGCCACGGCCTGCTCGAGGGCGAGGGCGAGCTGGTCGGCGCCGAGGCCGTCGAGCTGGTCGCCCTGGCGGCAGTCGGCCAGGTCCTCCATCAGCAGCACGAATGCCTGGGCCTCGCCGTCGTAGCGGGCCACGTGGCAGTGGGGCGTGCGGATGCCCACGGTCGGCTTGACCTGGCTGTAGAAGAGGTGCTCCTTGAGGTAGGTGCCGCCCGCGAAGGCCGCCGTGCGGGCGTTCTCGTCGGCGGAGGGGAACTTGCCGACGACGCTGGCCGGGCGGTCCTCGCCGTCGTCCCAGGTGAGCGCGAAGCGGGAGTTGCGGCCGGTCTGGCCGGTGCCGATGTCACCGACGTAGTCGACGTCCAGGACCTTGGCCCCACGGGCCACGCCGGCCTCCTCGAGGGCATCGGTGAGCCACGGCGCGTCGACCTGCGACGGCTCGCTGCGGATGTCAGCCACTTCGTTCCCCCTGGTCCCCGGGTCGTGCCAGGGACCAGGCTAGTGGGGTGGCAACACCCGTTGCCATCTGGTGTCAGGCGCCGGACCGGCTCCGGAACCAGAGCTGCAGGACGGCGAAGTCCAGGACGGCGACGCCCATCACGGCGGCGACGACCTGCCCGAGCCCGGTGAGGTCGACCGTGGCCAGGACCACGACCGTCGCCCCGACCCACGCCACGTCGGCCACCGACGTGACGAGTGCGGTGGTGGCGAGGTGCCGGGACGAGCGGGCGCCGAGGGCGACGTCGAGGGCGAACAGGACGAGCCCGATCGACACCAGGCGGGTCCACCCCGCGCTCTGCAGGCCGAGCTCGTCGACGAGCCGGTCGGTGGCCAGCAGGCCGAGCAGCCCGGACGCCAGGGAGGTGCCTGCGTTCACGGACAGCACGGTGCGGAGGCGACCGGCAGCGGTGGCGGGTGTGGTGTCGGTGAGGGGTGCGGTGATCGTGGTCATGGACCGATCGTCCACCGGGCGGGGAAGCACGGCGATCACCTCTGAGGTAATGGCGGCCATGACCGGTCCTCCGTACGGTTCGGCCATGGCCACCGCCACCGCCACCGTCCCCGTGGGCGACCTGCTGCGCGACTGGCGCCACCGCCGCCGCCGCAGCCAGCTGGACCTGGCGCTCGACGTCGGCGTGTCGCCTCGGCACCTGAGCTTCGTGGAGACCGGTCGCTCACGACCCAGCCCGGAGATGGTGCTGGCGGTGGCGCGCCACCTCGAGGTCCCGCTGCGCGAGCAGAACGCCCTGCTCCTGGCGGCCGGGTACGCCCCGCGCTACGCGGAGACACCCCTCGACGACGCGGCCATGGCCCGGGTCCGGGCGTCGCTGCAGCGGATGCTCGACGCCCACGACCCCTACCCCGGCGTCGTCATCGACCGGCAGTGGGACGTCGTGCTCGCCAACGCCGCCGCACTCGCACTCGTCGACGGGGTCCCCGACCACCTGCTCGGTCCCCCGCTGAACGTGTTCCGGGTCTGCCTGCACCCCGAGGGCCTGGCCGCCCGCACCCGCAACCTGCCGGAGTGGGCCGGCTACCTGCTGCACCAGATCGACCGCACGGTGCGCCTCACCGGCGACCGGCGGCTGGCCGAGATCGCCGCCGAGGTGCGGGCGTACCCGAACGTCGCCGACCTGCCGGACGCCCAGCCCGACGCAGACCCGCCGCTGCTCGTCCCCGTGGTCCTGGACGTGGGCGGTGCCGACGTCGCCATGTTCACGACGCTCACGACCTTCGGCACCCCCCGGGACGTCACCCTCGACGAGCTGGCGGTGGAGCTCTTCTTCCCCGCCGACGACGCTGCCGACGCCCACCTCCGCCGAGCACCGGCCCCGGGTCAGGCCACGGCGAGCGCGTCGAGCATGGCGACGGAGTCGATGAAGTAGCGGGCCTCCACCGCCCGCCCGTCGACGACCCGCCAGACGTGGCACTCGGCGATGTCGAACGCCGCCCCGGTGGCCCGCACCGTCCCGGCGGTGCGACCGTGCTGCACCACGTGCTCGCCGGCCTGGAACATCGACTCGATCGTGACGGCCGAGTCGATGAGCCCGAGGAGCGTGAGGCTGAAGCGGCCGAAGCCGTCGTGACCCTCGAAGCGACCACCCCACGGCAGCGCCGGGTCCTGCTCGATGACGATGGCCGGGTCCATCAGCTCGAGGATGCGCTCGAGGTCCCGGCTGGCGAAGGCGTCGTAGATCGCCCGCACGACGTCGATCGGCTGGGTGCTGACCACGGTGCTCATCGTCCCACCTCGCACGAGACGCGGGGGTTCCACGCCGCGAGCTCGCCGCTCGGGTTGTTCGCGTGCACCCACGCGTGGAGGTCGTAGTGCTCCGGCATGTCCCCGCCGTGGCCCGGCATGGGACCCTCGAGCGCGTGGCCGAGCATGGTCGGGGCCGGGCCTCCCGGCGCCAGCTCGCCCGGCGCGATGAAGGCCATGTACTCGACGCCCACGAGCTCGAGGCGGCCGTCGGCGGCGGGAGCGAACAGCAGGACCTCGGGCGTGGTCGGGTCGATGCGACCGCCGTCGAGGAGGAGGGCGGGGTTGATCCAGTGCTGGCCCATGCCGCCCATGCCGGGTGCCTCGGCGCAGTCCTCGGTCGGCAGGTAGCCGGCGGCTTCGGCGACGGCAGGGTCGCGCAGCGCCCGGGTCGCCTCGCGGATGACCTGGCGCTGGGCGCCGGTGAGCTCGCTGGCCGCGACGGTGGACGGGGCGGGTTCCGGGTGGGCGCCGTCGTGGGCGCCGGCGAGGGTCGGGGACACGGCGAGCGTGGCGCCGAAGGTGAAGGCGGTGAAGGCTGCAGCTGCGGCCAGGCGGCGGTTCGGGTTCATGGTTCCTCCAGTCGTGGCCCGTCCATCGGGCCTCGCTGGTCACCATCCGCCATCCGCCGGAAGCCCGCGACTCAGAGTCCGCTACCGCGATCTGAAGAGATCCGTAAGCGGCGCCGGATCACCCGCCACCGTCAGGCGCGGTCCTGGCGGGGTCGCCAGATGGCGGTGTGGGAGGCGCTCCACACGGGCCGCTCGTCGGCGGTGACCTCGACGTCGAGGTCGACGAAGCGGTGGCCCTTGTGCTCGCGCTCGCCGGTGACCACGCCCCGGACCTCGACCAGCTCGCCGTCGCGGGCCAGCCCGCGGTGGTGGGCCCGGGTGCTGACGTGGATCCAGGGCCCCAGGCGCACGCTGCTCGAGAGGACGTAGTTCGCCTGTCGGGCGAGGAAGCCGGGGTGGGCGACCGCCCCGCGCTCGTAGACGGCGCTGTCCTCCCGCACGTCGGCGAGGTACTGCGCCGCCGGGGCGGCCCGGTGGTGGAAGCGCAGGGTGCCGAGCACGGTGCCGGGCGCCAGCAGCTGGGGCTCGGCAGCGGGGACCGGGTCAGGCACGTCGGCCGTGCCGAGCCAGCGCACCGGCGGGTGCTCGGTGACGTCGGCGCGTCCCTCGGCGCGCAGCGTGCCGTCCGGTCCGGTGGCCGTGAGCCTGCCGTCCTCGTCGAGGCGGCACACGACCCGCTCCCCGTCGTAGACCGGCAGGAGGAAGCGCGCCTCCATCGTGCCGTGCTCGAGGAACGCCACGCCCCAGCGGTCGACGCAGGGCCGGCTCAGGTACGCCCACACGTCGACGCCGGGGACCAGCCCGCCGCGGAACCCGAAGGTGGCGGCGACGGCGTCGTCGTGCATGCGGTTCGTCGACTCGGTCGCCGTGTTGAAGGCGACCACCTCGTGCTCCCAGGCCATGCGCCGGACCGTAGCGGCGCGCCGCCGTGGCCGGTCGGGCGGCATGTCCGCGGGTCCCACGGGTAGTGACGCTGCGTCACCCTGACGACCGGAGGCCCCCCATGCCCGACCAGCCCGACCTGCCCGGCGGCTCGAACGACCCGACCCGGGCGCACGATCCGACCCGCGCCCACGACCCCGTCGAGCCGACCCGGGTCCAGCCCGGCGTCGACCCGACCCGGGCCCAGGACGCCACGTGGGCCCGCCCGGCAGCGACCCGAGCCGGCGCCCCGGTGGTGGACGAGCCGCTGCGGCGGGTGCCCGACGACGACGACCGGGACCGCGCGGGCGCCTGGTGGCTGTGGGCGCTCCTCGCTGCGGTGCTGATCGCCATCGTGCTGTTCGCCCTGCTGACCCAGGGTGACGATGACGACGGTGCCGTCGGCACCGCCGACCAGGCCGAGACCGGGGACACGACGGCGACCACGGCACCGCAGGACACCGCCCCGGAGGACACGACCGCCGACGCCGCGGCCGAGGACACCGCCACCGACGACACGGCGGCGACCGACGAGACGACCACGACGGCCGCTCCCGCAGCCGGGGGCGATGCCACCGACCCCGGCGCCGGCGACGCCGGCACCGTCACGGCCGCCTCTGACGGCACCGACCTGTTCACCCTCGTGCAGGGCGACGCCGGCGATGCCGAGCGGTTGGCCCCGTACGCCGATCAGGACGTGACCGGCGCCGGCGTCCACGTGCTCGACGTCGTCGACGGCGAGGGCTTCTGGATCGGTGTCGACGAGAGCCGACGGATCTTCGCCCACGCTCCCGACGACGTGGCGGTCGAGGTCGGCGAGCGCATCGACTTCGACGGCTTCCTGAAGCCGAACCCGGCCGAGGACTCCGCCGAGGTGCACGACATCCCCGAGGACCAGGGGGCCGAGCTCCACCGCCAGCAGGGCCACCACATCGAGCTGCGCTCCCTCACGCCCGCCTGACCGGGTCAGCCGAGCTCGGCTGCCACCTCACCGATGACCGCGATGCCGTCCAGCAGCTGCTGGTCGGACAGGTAGGGCGCCGGGCCGACCCGCAGGCGGTCGGCCCGGCTGTCGGTGAGCACGCCGCGCTCGGTGAGCGCGGCCCGTGCCTCCCCGGCGCGCGGGATGACCAGCGAGAGGAAGCCGCCGAGGCCGCTGACCGGGACGCTGCGATCGCGGTCGGCAACCGCAGGGGCGAGCCCGAGGCCGTCGAAGGCGTCGGCCAGCACCTGCAGCTGGTGCTGGTAGCAGCGGTGGAGCAGATCGGGCATGAGGCCCTGCTCCTCGAAGAAGCGGAACACCCGGGCGCCGCGGTAGGCGCTGGCCGGGTCGTAGGTGCCGCCGGCGAAGCGGGTGGCGGGCGTCCCGTAGGCCACGTGGTGGGGGTCGTCGCGGTGCGCGGTCAGCACGTCGAACTCGGCGAACCAGCCCGTGACCGCCGGGCGCACGTCGTGGGCGTGCGGCGGGATGCGCAGCATGGCGTTGCCCTCGCCCAGCTGCAGGTACTTGTACCCGCCGCTCGTGATCCAGGCGGCACCCAGGCCGAGCTCGTGGATGTCGAACGGGATGGTGCCGAGGGCGTGGTAGGCGTCGACGAGGAGCTCGGCGCCGTCGCGCTCGCAGGCGGCGGCGACGACGCCGAGGTCGGGCACCACCTGCGCGGTCATGAACAGCACCGCCGAGATGCCGACCATCGCGGTGCGGTCGTCGACCTCGTGCGCCACCCGCTCGGCCAGCGTCGCCACCGGCTCGACCGGGACCCGGACCACCTCGAGCCCCTCCTCGGTCAGGCGGTCCAGCTGGCGGCGCAGGGCGTGGAACTCGCCCTCCGTCGTCACGACGCGCGGTCGCCGCCGCAGGTCCAGGCTGGACAGGAGCTTGACCACGAAGTCGTGCGTGCTCGGCCCGATGGCCACCTCCCCGGCCGGATCGGCGATGAGGCGCCGGTAGCCGTCACGGACCAGCTCCACCTTGCCCTCGGCCAGGGCCCACTTGCCGTCCACGGCCGCGGCGGCGTCGGCGAAGCCCTCGAGCAGACCCTCCTCGGCCACGTCGGGCCAGGCCTGGTGCGAGTGCCCCGACAGGAAGATGCGATCCCTGCCCACGTCGAAGCGCGAGTAGTGCGGCACCAGCGGGTTCGGTGATCGGCGCAGGGCCTCCGGCGTCAGGGCACCACGGTCGTCGTCCACGGGCCGTGCCTAGCACCGGCTCCAGCCGGCCGTGCCGGCACGTCGGTACATTGCCGCCGACATGCGGCGGTGGGTTCGTGATGCCTGGGCGACGGGGTGGTCCACGCCGTGGCGGCGCGCCCCGGTGCTGCTGGCGCGGCACCTCGGCGTGGCGATCACGGTCGCCGGCGCGTGCGCCGTCCTGACGGCGTCGCTGGCGGCCGTCCCCCTGTTCCTGTCCTCGGTGGGCACGGCGTCGGTGGCGCTCCAGGCCGCCGAGCGCTGCCCTCGCGACACCGGCGCGACGCGGGCCACCTCGGTCCGGGCCGACGAGGTCGAGCGGCCGGCCCCCGACCCCTTCGCCTCCCTGTCCGGAGCCCTCGGGACGTCCGGCTGGTGGGTCCGCCTGCAGCTCGTGACCCTGACCGGGACCGACGGCGCCTCGACCCAGATCTCCCTCATCGCCCGCGATGACGCCGACGACCACGTCGACGTGCTGGAGGGACCGGCCGCTGGTCCCGGGATCTGGATCACCGACCGGGCGGCCGCCGCCACCGGGCTGGCCGTCGGCGACGAGGCGACGATCAGCGGCACGACCGTTCCGGTGGTGGCCGTCTACCGGGACCTGTCGGGGAACGTGGTCGACGACTACTGGTGCTCGCACGCCGACCTGCTGCTCATCGAGGTGCTCAACGGCGACCTGCGACGCCCCCCGCCGATGACGCTCGCCGACCGCGGCACGTTCGCCGCCGTGATGGCCGGGTCGACACAGGAGTCCGCCACCAGCGCGTGGGAGGCACCGCTCGGGCCCGACCTGACGGTGGCCGAGACGGAGGACCTGCTGGCCTCGCTGGCGTGCCGGAGTGGCAGCGAGGTCGTGTCGTGGTGCGCGGACGGCCAGCCGCGGGTGCCGCGGCGGGCGGGAGGCCTCAGCCGCGAACCGGTGGCCGCGCAGGACGACGAGGACTTCGTGCGCCGGTACCTCCGGTCGTCCCTCCCCTTCGTCGTCGATCGCGCCCGCGCCATCCAGTCGTCGGTGGGCGGGGGGACGTGGCCCGTCGCCGGCTTCGCCGGGCTCGCCGGGCTGGCCCTCGTCGCGGCCTCCGCGACGCTGTGGTTCGACCGTCGGCGCCGGGAGATCACCCTCTTCACCGTGCGCGGCATCTCGCCCGGCGCCATCGGTCTCAAGGCGGTGCTGGAGCTCTCGATCGCGCTCCTCGCCGGCGCCGCCGCCGGTCTGGGCCTGTCGTACGCGCTCGTCGCCTGGCTCGGTCCGTCCACCGTGATCGAGGCATCCGCGGTCCGCCGAGCGGCGATCGCGGCGCTCCTCGCCGCGCTGGTCGCGGCCGCCACGGTCGCCGGGGTCGTCACCCTCCGCCTCCGGGGCGACCACGCCCGTCCCGGCCGGCGCCTCCCGTGGACACTGGTCCCGTGGGAGCTGGGCCTGGCGTGGGCCACCGTGGTCTCGCACCGCCGGCTGGGTGACTGGGGGATCCCGGTCGGCCGCGGCGCCGAGGTGTCGAAGGTCGACGTGTGGGGGCTGCTGTTCCCCGTCCTGTTCCTCATCACCGCCATCGCCGTGGTCAGCCGGGTCTTCGCGCTCGCGCTCCGACCCCTGCGACGGACCAGCCGACGCTGGCCGACCGTCCCCTACCTGGCGATCCGACGCCTCGCCCGGCACCGCGCCGCCGCGCTCGGCCTGGTCGCAGCCGCAGCGATGGCGGCCGGCGTCCTCGGCTACGCCGCCACCATGAACCGCTCGCTCGCTGCCACGCTGGACAGCAAGGCCGAGACCTTCGTCGGCAGCGACGTCGCCGTGCGCATCCCGGCCGACCGTGCGCTGCCCCCGACGCTCGAGGCGGCGTCGACCGAGGTCGAGATCCACAACCGGGCCTGGATGGAGGTCGACGGCGACCGCGAGACGGTGGCGGTGCGGGCCATCGACCCGGCCACCTTCGGGCGCGCCGCCTCCTGGGATCCGTCGTTCGCCGCCGACTCGCTCGACGACGTCCTCGTCCGGCTGTCGACCCCCACGGACGACGGGTCGATCCCGGCCGTCGTCGTCGGCGCCGAGGTCGACGGGCCGACGGAGGTGGGCATCCTGCGCCCCACCACCAGCCGCATCACGGTGACTGCGACGGAAGAGGTGCGGGCGTTCCCCGGCATGTCCCGTCCGCGACCGACCGTCTTCGTCGCCGCCGCCCGGCTCGACGAGGCCGGCGTCCCCGCCGGCGATCCCGAGCTGTGGGTGCGCGGTCGGCCGGAGGCCATCCGAGACGAGCTGCTCGACGCCGGCATCGCGTTCGAGGAGGTTCGGGCCGTCGAGGAGGTGGCCGACGGATCTGCCTTCGTCACCGTGTCCTGGACCTTCGGGTTCCTCCAGTCGCTCGGCATCTCGGCCGGCGTGCTCGTGGTCGGCGGCGTCGCCGTCCACCTCGACGCCCGCCGCAGGAGCCGCGTCCTCGGCTACACGTTCCTGCGCCGGATGGGCCTGAGCGCCCGGCAGCACCGGCGAGCCCTGCAGCTCGAGCTGGTCGCCAGCGTCGCAGTCGGGTGCTGGATCGGGCTCGCGGTCTCGTTCGCGGCCTCGTCGATCGCCCACGCCGAGATCGACCCGGTGCCCGGGTTCCGGCCCGACCCCCTCCACCGTCCCGCCGCCGGCCTGATGGTGGCGCTGGCCGCCGGCGCACTGGTCGTCGCATGGGTGGCGGCCCGCGTCGCCCAGCGGCGGACCGATCGCGACGACCCGGTGGAGGTGTTCCGTGGGGGTACCTGAGCAGGGCGTGGTCGTCGAGTGCCGGGACCTGGTCGTCGACTACCGCACAGCGTCCGGCGTGCACCGTGCCCTGCACGGCGTCGACCTCGACGTGCCCGCGCGCCGGCTGACGGTGGTCGCCGGCCCCTCGGGCTCCGGGAAGTCGTCGCTGCTGCGCGTGCTCGCCGGGCTGCACCGACCCGTCTCCGGAGCGGTTCGGGTCGCGGGGACCGACCTCGTCGGGCTGGGCGAACGGCGCCTCCGGCGGCTCCGCCGCCACGGCATGGGCGTCGTGCTCCAGAACCCCATCGACAACCTGGTCGACGCACTCCCGGCCCGGGAGCAGGTGGCCCTCGCCGCCCGGCTCCGCGGCGCGCCCGACGACGACGGGGTCGAGCTGCTGGCCCTCCTCGGCCTGGAGGACCGCCTGGACGCGACGCCCGCGCAGCTGTCCGGTGGCGAGCAGCAGCGGGTGGCGTTCGCGGCCGCCGCCGTCGGCGATCCCCCGCTGGTGCTCGCCGACGAGCCGACCGCGCAGCTCGACGCCGTCAGCGCGGCCACGGTCGTGGAGGCCATGCGCGCCCTCGCCGTGCGGGGCGTGACCCTGGTGGCCAGCTCCCACGACCCTGCGGTCATCGCCGCCGGCCAGCACGTCGTCCGCCTCCACGCCGGCCGGGTGGAGGCGTCGTGACGCCGTCGACGACGGCCGCGGTGCTCCGGGTGGCCGGCGTGACGAAGGCCTTCGGCGACCAGCGCCGCCCCGTGCTGCGCGCCGTCGACCTCGACCTCCGCGCGGGGGAGGTGGTGGCGCTGGTGGGCCGCTCGGGATCGGGCAAGACCACGCTGCTCACGATCGCCGCCGGCCTCGACGCCCCCGACGTCGGGACGGTGCAGATCGACGGGGAGCCGGTGGGTCGGGGCGACGTGCCGTGGCAGCGCCTGGCGATCCTCCCGCAGGCGCTCGGCCTGCTCGACGAGCTCACGGTCGCCGAGAACGTGCAGCTGCCCCTGCGCCTCCTCGGGCGCGACGGTCGCACCGAGGTGTCGAGCCTGTTGGAGCGACTCGGGCTCGCCCACCTGGCCGACCACCTCCCCGGCCAGGTGTCCCTCGGCGAGCAGCAGCGCACCGCGCTCGCGCGCGCCGTCGTGGCCCGCCCCCGGGTCCTGCTGGCCGACGAACCCGTGTCCCACCAGAACGACGCCTGGGCCCGCGCCGTGGTCGAGGTGGTCGCCGGGCTCGCCGGCACCGGCACCGCCTGCCTGCTCGCCACCCACGACACCGTCGTCGGGGCGATGGCCGACCGGGTGCTGGAGCTGCGGGACGGGCGCCTGCAGGACCTCGCGCCGCCCGGCACGCAACCCTGACCAGCAGCGCCTGCCGCGGTCGGTCCGGTCGTCAGCTCCGGGCGAAGGAGCGCAGCAGCTCGTCGGCCCGGCGGGTGACGCCGGGGCACCCGAAGCGTGCCGCCGCCGCCTGCGCTTGGTCCACGAGCGCGCGGGCCCGCTCCCGGTCGCCGCCCTCGCCGCGAGCGTCGAGGAGCCTGGCCCACTCCAGCTGGTTCCGTGCGCGCCAGAACGGCGCACCCAGGGCGTCGAGCTGGCGGTCCGCCGCAGCCGCCATGGCCATGGCGTCCTCCGACCGGCCGAGGACGGCCAGCAGGCGGGCGAGGTACATGGCGCACGTCCCGCTGAAGCTGGCCCCGGAGCTGATCCCCTGACCGGCGAAGGGCGCCAACCGGTCGTGCAGCCGTCGGGCCGCCGGGACATCGCCGAGCCAGCAGGCGGTCTCCGCCCACAGGGTGGTCGTGGTCAGCCAGACGTAGTCGTAGGCATGGTCGTGGAAGTCCTCGGCGGAGGCCTGCCGGAGCAGGGGCTCGGCATCGTCCGGACGTCCGCACTCGCACAGGGCCATGGCGAGCGCGGCCCGGAACCCGGGCAGCCCGGGGTTCTCGGCGGCGGAGGACTCGATCAACGGAAGGATCTCCTCCAGGCGATCCTGCTGGAAGCGGATGTTGATGAGGTTGGCGCCGTAGACGACCGCCACGTCGGGCTGCCCGGATGCCATGCCGACCTCCAGGCTCTCGGTCGCCAGCTGCTCCGCTTCCGCGACGTCGCCCGCCAGGATCGCCGAGCGGCAGCGCAGGTAGAGGACCTGCCAGCGCATGTAGGGCTGGCCGATCTCGTCGGCCATGGCGAGCGCCGGTGCCAGGGCGGAGTCCATGCCGTCCCGGTCGGCAGCGGACACCAGGATCTGCGTCCGGTTGACCGCGGCGAGGTAGCGCCCCACGGGGTCGCCGATGCGCTCGGCGAGCTCCACCGCCTCCTCCGTGCGGGCCATGCCGAGGTCCAGCGCATCCGGCACCCACAGCGGGAGGAACGTGAGGTTGAGGACCCGCAGGAGGATCGCGTCGTCACCGAGCCGGCGGGCGATCGCCTCGGCCTCGGCAGCCGTCGCTCGGATCCGGTCCGTCTCGTGGTGGAAGGGCAGCTCGGCGGTGAGCGACGCGAACAGCAGGGCGCGCTCGGGGCTGTCCTCCTGCCGCACCGCACGGACGGCCTCCTCCAGGGAGGCGATCCGCGCCGCGTCCACGGAGCCGATGCTGCTCACCATGCCGCGCTGGTTGGCGAGGCTGGCTGCGACCTGTCGGCCGGTGTCGCCACGCCGCGCGGCGAAATCGGCAGCACCGAGGAGCGCTTCGCGGTACCCCGGCTCCCCGGCCTGGCGCTGCGCGTCGCCGAGCGCGATCAGCAGGTCGAGCTGCTGCGTCGGTTCCGTCGCCGGCGCGGTGCCGAGCTCCTCGAGTGCGGTGCGGAACCAGCGGATCGCCTCGTCCGGTGCCAGCGCGTCGAGCGCGGCCACGCCGGCCCGGCGGGCGAACTCCGCCGCCTTCGCCGCCTCGGAGGGCCGGGCGCCCGCCAGCCAGTGGTGCGCCAGCTCGCCGATGCGGTCGCCGGGCGCGTCGCCGCACTCGGACTCGAGCAGCTGGGCCAACCGGCGGTGCGCCCGTGCTCGCCGGCTCGCCGAGAGCTGGCCGTGGAGGGAGTGCTGGTAGAGCGCGTGGGTGAAGGTGAACCGGTCCGGCCGCTCGTCGACGGCGACGACGATCTCGGCGTCGACCGCTGCCTCGATGACCTCCGCCAGGGACATCCCGCCGCCGGACCTGGAGCCGCCGTCGGCGACCAGCTGCGCCAGCAGCGACAGGTCGAAGTCGCGGCCGATCACCGACGCCATCGTGAGGATCCGCTCGGCATCGGCACCGAGCCGCCGGACCCGCTGCCCGACCACCTCCCGCACGCTGTCGGGGAGACCCACCTCGGAGAGGTCGCCCACCGCGATCCACCGTCCGTCGACCTGCGCGATCGCCTCCGTCTCTGCGAGGTGCCGGAGCAGCTCGGTGCAGAAGAACGGGTTCCCGCCGGTCTCCCGGTGCACGTCGCGGGCGAGGCCGATGCCGTCCGCGTCCATCTCGTGCCCGGCGAGGCTCTCGAGCAGGGCGACGACGGCCTGGTCGTCGAGCCCTCGCAACGAGACCTGCTCGGCGCCGGCCCGCTGGAGCTCGCCCAGCCGGTCGGCCAGGGGGTGGCCCGGTTCGACCTCGCTCTCCCGGTAGGTGGCCACCACGCACACCTCGGCGTCGCCGAGCGTCTCCGCGAGGTGCACCAGCAGCGCCACGGTGGGCCGGTCGGTCCAGTGCAGGTCGTCGAGCACGACCAGCAGCGGGGTGCGGGCCGCGAGCGCGGCCAGGACCGACCGCACCGCGCCGAACAGCAGGTACCGCTCGGCGTCGGCATCCGTGCCCGGGGGGCTGACGAGGTCGGGGATCCGACGGCGGACCGCCGGGACCAGCCTGGTCAGGGCACCGAGGTGCCGAGGCTCGATCGTGCCGAGCACCGCGTCGCTCAGGTGGGCCACCAGGTCATCCAGGGCTTCGGCGAACGGCTGGTACGGCACGCCGAGGTCCTCGTCGCAGCGGCCGTACAGGACCGTCGTCCCCATCTCGGCGGCACGTGCCGCCACGACGCCGGCGAGCGTGGTCTTGCCGATGCCGGGCTCGCCGGACAGGAGCACGACCCGGATGCCCGCCCCATGGGCCGTCGCGAGCTGGGTGTCGCACAGCCGGTCGAGCTCGCTGCGCCGGCCGACCACCTCCGCCGGGGTCGACTGCGCCAGCCGGGCCGGCAGCGGTGCCAGCGGTTCGGCCTCGGCCGGCTCCCACGCCAGCGACCAGGCCCCGGCGGCACCGGCCTCCGGCCCGGCGACCTCGAAGCGGTGACCGAACCGCCGTGCGAGCAGGCGCACGATGTCGGACACGGCGATCTGCCCGGGCGGCGCGCCGACGCACAGTGCCGCCGCCTCGTCGACCACATCGCCGGTGAACCTGCCGTCGAGGACGGACGCATCCCCGTTCGACAGCCCGATGCGGAGGCCGGAGGGCGTCGCTGCGCCGCGGCACCTGCGCTCCGTGCGCTGCTGCATGGCGAGCGCGGCCTCGAGTGCGGCGCCGAGGCTGGCGTAGACGACGGAGGTGCGCGCCGGCCCGGACTCGATCACCTGACCACCCGTCGTCCGAGCGACCAGCGCAGGGATCTCGGCCAGGCCGGCCCCGTCGTGGTCGACTCCGGAGGACGGACCGGTCGGGTCCTGCACCTCCGCGGTGAGCACGGAGACGGTCACGGTGCTGGGGGTCGCCGCAGCGGTCACGATCGGGCCCCGGCCGGGAGGTGGTCGTGCATCGCCCGCACGGCCTCGATGCGCGCGAGCACACCCGGACACCCGTGGCGTCGCGCTGCATCCTCGGCTTCGGCGAGCAGGCGCGCTGCCGTCTCGAGGTCACCCTCGCCATCCCTGCGCAGCAGCAGGCGCGCCCACTCGAGCTGGTTGCGAGCGCGCCAGTACGGAGCGCCCAGGGCGGTCAGCTGGGCGTCGGCCCGCTCGAAGAGGGCCAGCGCCTCGTCGTCGCGACCGACCACGGCCGCCAGCCGAGCCATGAAGGAACCGACGGTGCCGCTGAAGCTGGCGCCCGAGCTCACCCCCTGTGCCTCGAACGGCTCGAGCTGCTCGAGGAGCGCCTCGGCCGCCGCCTCGTCCTCGAGCTCGGCCGCCACGACCGCCCAGACGGTCGCGGTGGTCAGCCACACGTAGTCGTACGCGCTCCGGTGGAAGTCGGCCGTTCGTGCGGCATCGAGGAGCGGACGGGCGTCGGCGGGACGACCGGTCTCGCACAGCGCCATCGCGTGCGCGGCGGCGAAGCTGGGCAGGCCGGGGTTGGCTGCGGCCGCCTCGGCGATGAACGGCAGGATCTCCTCGAGGCGGTCTTGGTGCAGCCGGACGTTGATGAGGTTGGCGCCGTAGATCACGAGGGCATCGGGCTGGCCGGACTCCGAGCTGATCTCCAGACCCTCCGCAGCGAGGCGGTCGGCGTCGTCGGCGTCACCACCGAACAGGACGAGCAGGCAGCGCAGGTAGAGCGCCTGCCAGCTCAGGTGCGGCTGCCCGATCTCCCCGGCCAGCGACGCAGCGTCCTCGAGCGCAGCCTCCATGCCGGCGCGGTCCGCCTTCGACGCCATGACCTGGACGAGGTTCGCAGCGGCTTGGAAGCGGGCCACCGGGTCGCCGGAGCGCTCCGCCAGCACCTTCGCCTCCAGGCAGCGCTCGAAGGTGCGGTCGAGGTCGTCAGGCACCCAGAGGGGCAGGAACATCACGTTCAGCACGGCGAGCAGCGTGGACTCGTCGTCGAGCCGGCGGGCCAGGGCCTCGGCCTCGGCCGCGAGCGCCCGCACCCTCGGGAGGTCCTGGCTGAAGGTCAGCTCGGCGACGAGCATGGCCGTGAGCCGCGCCTCGGTCCGGGGGTCGCCGCCTCGGGCCACCGCGAGCGAGCGCTCCAGCAGGGCGATCCGCTCCTCGTCGACGGTGCCGATGCTGCTGACCATGCCCCGCTGGTTGGCGAGCGTCGCCGAGACCAGCCTGTCGTCGAGTCCGGCCTCCCCGGCAGCGGCCGCTGCCGAGAGCAACGTGGCGCGGAAGGACGGGTCGCCGGCCTGACGCTGCGCCACGCCGAGCGCGATCAGCACGTCGAGCCGCTCCGGGGTCACGGCCGCCGACTCGACATCGAGCAGGTCGAGCGCCTGGCGGAACCAGCCGATGGCCTCGTCGGGCGCCAGCGCATCGAGCGCCCGCTGGCCCGCCGCCCGGGCGTAGCGGATCGCCTTGGCCCGATCGCTCCGCCGGTTGGCTGCGATCCAGTGGCGGGCGAGCTCGCCCACGCGACCGCCCGGCTCCTCGCCGAGGTCCTGCTCGAGCAGCTCTGCGATGCGGCAGTGCAGCCGGGCGCGCCGTCCGGGCGACAGCTCGTCGTAGAGCGTGTGCTGCATGAGGGCGTGCACGAAGGTGAAGCGCTCCGCTCGCCCGTCCACCTCGAGGAGCACCGACGCCTCGACGGCCTCCTCGAGCGCGTCGAGGACATCCTCTTCGTGGAGGTCGGCGACCCGGGCGACGAAGGGGAGCTCGAAGTCGCGTCCGAGGACCGACGCGACGGCGAGCACGTCCTGGGCCGACTCGCCGAGACGGCGGATCCGGCGGCCGACCACCTCCCGCACGCTCTCCGGGAGGCCGACGCCGGCGAGGCCGGCGGCCGCCACCCACCGACCGTCCTGCTGGAAGATGGCGCCGGCCTCCGCCAGGTGCCGAAGCACCTCGAGCGTGAAGAACGGGTTGCCCCCGGTCTCCTGCCAGATGGCGCGAGCAACCGCGAGGCCATCGTCCTCGAGCTCGTGGCCGGCGAGGTCCTCCATCATCGCCACGACGCCCCGCTCGTCCAGGCCGGCGACCAGCACCCGCTCCGCGCCGGCGGCCCGGCGCAGCGCGGCGAGGCCCTCCTGCAGCGGGTGGCCGGCGTCGAGGTCGCTGTCGCGGTAGGTCCCGATGATGAGGACGCCCGCGCGGTCCAGGCCGGCCACGAGGTGGCGCAGGAGCAGCACCGAGGACTTGTCGGCCCAGTGGAGGTCCTCCAGCACCAGCACCACCGGCGCCTCGGTCGCGGTCTTCACGAGCGTGTCCGTGACGGCGCCGAGCAGCAGGTGCCGCTCGGCGTCGGCCTCGGTGGCCGGCGGCTCGACCACGACCGCCACCCGACGGGCGACCCGCGGGACGAGGCGGGACAGGTGCCCGAGGGTGGCCGGGCCGAGCGCGAGGACCATGTCCTCGGAGGCGGTGGCGACGAAGCCGCCGAGCGCCTCGACGAAGGGCTGGTACGGCACGCGCAGCTCATCGTCGCAGCGCCCGTACAGCACGGTGGCCCCCTCGTCGTGGGCGAGCCTGGCGACGTGGGCCACCAGGGTGGTCTTCCCGATGCCGGGCTCGCCGGACAGCAGCACGACCCGGCGGCCCTCCCCGGCGAAGACCGCCTTGCGGGCGCGCTCGAGGCGCTCCAGCTCGGCGTCCCGGCCGACCACGAGGCGCTCCGCCCCGATCCCGAGCCGACTCGGCAGGCGGACCTGGGGGGCCGCTCGCACGGGCTCCCAGCGGACCTCCTCGGCCCCGACCGGCTCGGGCAGGCCCTTCAGCTCGACCGGCCCGAGGGAGCGGAACCCGTGGTCGCTGCGGCGGGCCTGCATCCGGACGACATCGGTGGTGAGGATCTGCCCGCCCTCGGCCTTGGCGCACAGCCGAGCGGCCTCGACCACCGGCTCGCCGAAGTAGTCGCCGTCGTCGAGGGTGGCGTCGCCCGTGGACACGCCGATCCGCACGCCGAGCGGGAGCTCGGCCCCGCGGTTCCGTCGCTCGACGTTCTGCTGCATGGCGACTGCGCCGTCGAGTGCGCCGCCGAGGCTCGGGTACACGACCATCAGGCCGTCGCCGAGGTTCTTGACCTCGGTCCCGCCGGTCGCCAACACCGCGTCGCGCAGGATCGAGAAGTGCTCCGTCCGCAGCGCTTCGGCACCGGCCGGGCCGAGTCGGGCGGAGAGGGCGGTCGAGTCCACGAGGTCCGTGAAGACGACCGAGATCGACACGACGGACTTCACCCACCACCCCCCTGCAGTGCGCGGACCTCGCCGGCGACCGCGTCCATCCCGAGCTCCTCGGCGTCGGCCAGGGCGGCCTGGAGCATGTCGGCTGCCCGCTCGGCATCGCCCTCGGCGCCGCGGGTCAGCAGCAGCCGGGCGTACCAGGTGCGGGTACGGGCCAGGTGCGGTCGGGCGCCGAGCCCGGTCTCGATGGCGAGCGCCGTCTCGTAGTGCAGCGCCGCGACGTCGTGGCGCCCCAGGGTCTGCGCCAGCATCCCGAGGGCGCGGTCGCAGGCCCCGAGCAGGATCGTGCCGCCGACCGTGGCCACCCGCCCGGCGCAGAGGGACCCGTCCGTCATGCGGGCGTAGGCGTGGCGGCTCGACTCGACGTCGCCCGTCCTGGCGAAGGCCTCGGCGAGCGGCATGAAGGTCAGGGTGAAGAGCTGGTCGAGCACGATGTCGTGGACGCGCTCGCCGGCCACCGGTCGGCAGGTCTCGACGGCGGCATCGAGCCGACCGACCTCGGCCTGCACCATGGCCAGCGCTGCTCGGTACGCCGGGATGGCGGGGTTGACGGCCACCGCCACCTCGACGAGCGGCAGCACATCCTCCAGCCGGCCCTGCTCGCGCTGCACGAGGAGCGCGTTCACCGCCCACACGTTGGTCGCGTTGGAGTCCGAACCGGCATGGGCCAGCAGCCGGTCGAGGAGCGCCTCGGCGTCGCGCCACCGGCCGTCCAACAGGGCACGGGTGACCTGGAACGAGAGGGAGATGTAGCTCGGGTACCAGCCCCGGGTCGTGGCCGCCAGCTCGCCGATCTCCCGGATCACGGCGTCGAAGGCGGCGATGTCGCCCCGGTCGAGCGCCTCGACGGCGTGGGCCTGGGGCACGTAGCTGAGCAGCTCGGCGGTGTGCAGCTCCGCCGGCAGCCGGGTCAGCACGTCCTGGATCTGGGCTGCGTCCGGGCGAGGGCTCCAACGCCAGGCGGCGTAGGTGGCCATGGCCTCGACGTCGGGCGGGCCGCCGGCGGCGAGGCGGACCGTCTCGGCGGCCAGTGCCAGGCCCTCCTCCCGCCGGCCCTCGGCCTCGATGCGGTGCAGGGCGAGCAGGACCAGCAGGTCGACCTGCGTGCGCAGCTCGTCGTCACCGCCCTCGCCGCCGCTCGAGAGCGCCTCGAGCGCCTCCTCGGCGAGGGCCGCACCGACCGGGTCCGGGACGCCCTGGGTGGGGAGGAGCGCCACGGTGGCGGCGCGGGCGAGGCGGATCGCGCTCCCGATCGCCCGGGCGTCGTCCGCAGCGCGGATGCCGAGGTGGCCGGGCTCGTCGAAGCGCAGCCACCGCTGGAGCTCACCGAGCTCCAGCAGCAGGTCGCAACGGCGCTCCCGGTCCAGGGGCTCGGAGCGCTCGATGGCCTCGAGGCCGCCCTCGAGGTGCGCGATGGCCTCCTCGTAGGCGGCCCGGCTCCGCGACCGCCGGGCCGCCGCGAGCGCGTGGTCGGCGGCCCTGGCAGCCGTCGCCGGGGAGGCGGCGCAGCCGAAGTGGAAGGCGAGGGCTGCGTGGTCGTTCGGCGCCGTCGACTCCAGCGCGTCGCCGACGATGCCGTGCAGCTCGGCCCGATCGGCGGGTCGCAGGTCCCGCAGGAGGGTCTGGCGCACCAGGGCGTGTGCGAACGCGCATCGGGAGCCGTCGTCGGTCAGCAGCCGGGCCCGGACCCCCTCCCCCAGTGCGTCCAGCACGTCGTCGCCGCCGCCCGGCCCGGCGGCAGCCTGCAGCAGGCGCCGGTCGAAGTCCGGCCCGGCCACGGCGGCGGTCGTCAGCAGGCGACGCACCGACGGCGACAGCCGAGCCAGCCGGCGCTGCACGACGTCGAGCACGTCATCGGTGAGGACGACCTCGTCGACGCCCTGCCCGCCACCGGCACCCGGGGCGGCGTCGGCGTCGGCGCGCCGTTCGGCGAGGTGCTGGAGCAGCTCGGTGACGAAGAACGGGTTGCCGCCGGTCTGGCGGTGCAGCGCCTCGGCCACGTCGCTGGTGCCGTCGCCGAGCACCGGGCCCGCCACGTCGGCCACCAGGTCCTCGACCGCCTCGAGGTCGATCCCGCCGAGGGTCAGTCGCTCGACGGCGACCTCCCGCCGCAGGTCGGCCAGGACCTCGGTGAGGGCATCCGTGTGCTCGACCTCGGTGTCGCGGTAGGTGGCGACGACGAGCAGCCGCATGTCCAGGTCGGCCCGCAGGAGGTGCCGGAGCAGCGCGAGGGCGGGCCGCGCCGCCCAGTGGAGGTCGTCCACGACGAGCAGCACCGGATCCGTGGCGGCTGCCTCGCCCACCAGGGCGACGACCGCCTCGAACAGGCCGAACCGGTCGGCGTCGGGGTCGCCGGCCACGACCGGGGCCAGCGAGGGCAACCGCGCCGCCAGGTCGGGGAGCAGCCGGGCGAGGTGGGAGGCGTGGTGGCCGAGGGCGAGGAGGTCGGCGTCGCCCATGGTGTCGACCAGCTGCCCGAACGCCTGGGTGAACGGCGCGAACGTCTCCCGGGCGTCCTCTCCGAAGCGCCCGTACAGCACCGTGGCCCCGGCGTCGCGTGCGGTCGCCGCCACGGCGGCCGCCAGGGTCGTCTTGCCGATGCCGGGCTCGCCGCCGACGAGCGCCGCCTGCCGGGTGCCTCCGCACGCAGCCGCCCAGAGCCGGTCGAGGCGCCGGCGCTCCGCCGACCGCCCGACGACCCCTCCCTCGAGGGTGAGCGGAGCGGGCAGCTCGCGGAGCATCGTCAACCCACGGGTTCGGGCGCGACCGGTCGCACGGGGGATCCCCCCACGCTCGCCGTGGTCCGCTGCCGCGGAACCGCCCGCCCCTCACGCATCGCCGCGAACACTAACGGATCGGACAAATGGTGCACAGGGCACGAGCGCCGACGCTCGCCTTGCTGGGTGGTGTCGGAGGGGGGACTTGAACCCCCACGTCCTTGCGGACACTGGCACCTGAAGCCAGCGCGTCTGCCAATTCCGCCACTCCGACGTCTACCTCCCCCTCTCCCGAGGGGGAGCGACACCATACCGCGCCGCCGTCGGCAGGCCCCAGCCGGGAGGACCGGACGAACCGGCCAGGCCGCCCGGTGGTGCAGGTAGCCTCCCCGCCGATGGTCTTGCGGAACTTCGAACGGCGCCTGGAGCGCATCGTGGAGGGCGCCTTCTCCCGGGCCTTCAAGTCGGGGCTGCGTCCCGTCGAGATCGGCCGGCGCCTCACGCGCGAGATGGACGACACCCGCTCGGTCGGCGTCCGGGGCGGCACGGTCGTGGCCAACCACTTCACCGTCAACCTCTCCCAGCAGGACTCCGACGAGTTCGCGCAGGTCACCGACACGATGCAGCGCGAGCTGGCCGACCTCGCTCGCGACCACGCCCGCGAGGAGGGCTACACGTTCATGGGGCCGGTGGAGATCGACTTCCACGTCGACCCGAGGATGCGCATCGGCGCGTTCTCGGTCGAGGCCCGCCTGCGCGAGGGCGACGGGGGTGCCGGCGCCGGCTCCATCGTGCTGCCCTCCGGCGAGCGCTTCGTCCTCGGCGACACCATCGTCACCATCGGGCGCCTGCCCGAGAGCGTCCTCGTGCTCGAGGACCCCAACGTCTCGCGCCAGCACGCCGAGATCCGCCCGTCCGGCACCGGCTTCGTGCTCGCCGACCTCGGGTCCACGAACGGTTCGAAGGTCAACGGCATCAAGGTCAGCGAGCGGGTGCTGCAGGACGGCGACGAGCTCACCTTCGGCGGCACGTCCTTCCGGTTCGAGGCCAGCTGACGCCGTGCCCGAACCGCTGCTCAACGTCCTGAAGATCTGCCTCCTGATCCTGCTGTACCTGTTCTTCTTCCGGGTGCTGCGCGCCGTCTGGGCCGAGGTCCACCTCGCCAAGCAGACCTCGCCCGCCACCGCATCGGCCCGCGGCGCACGGGCCAAGGGCAGCGGGGCGGCGGCCGGTGCCGGCCGGACCCCGCGCCGCAGCCGGGCGCGCGAGCGGACGCCACCGAAGCTGCAGGTCATCGAGCCCGCCGAGCTCGCCGGCACCACGTTCCCGCTGGGCGACGAGCTCACGGTCGGGCGCGCCGCGGGCTGCCAGATCACCCTGGACGACACCTACGCGTCGCAGGTCCACGCCCGGATCTTCATGCGCGACGACCAGCTGTACGTCGAGGACCTCGGCTCCACCAACGGCACCTACCTCAACCGGCGCAAGGTCGCCGCGCCCATGGTCGTGAGCCACGGCGACCAGATCCAGATCGGGTCCACGATCATGGAGGTCGCGTGACCGACCCGGGCGGGCAGACCGGAGCCGCCGGGGTGCGGCTGCGCTGGGGCGGCGCGTCCCACGTCGGCCAGGTGCGCCAGGTCAACCAGGACTCGCTGTTCGTCGGCACCGGGCTGTTCGTCGTCGCCGACGGCATGGGCGGCCATGCCGGCGGCGAGATCGCCTCCCGGCTCGCCGTCGAGACGATGGAGTCCGAGCTGGAGAACGGCACCGGGCAGCGTCCCCCGCGCCGCACCCTCGACCTCGTCACCGCGGTCCAGGCCGCCAACGACCGGGTCTGGGCCCAGAGCGAGCACGACCCCGACCTGGCCGGCATGGGCACCACCGTCGTCGCCGTCGGCGTGGTCGAGGAGGACGGCGAGGCCCGCATCGCCATCGTCAACGTCGGGGACAGCAGGGCCTACCGGCTGTCGGGTGGGGAGCTCGACCAGATCAGCGATGACCACAGCCTGGTGGGCGAGCTGTTCCGCGAGGGTCGCCTCACCGCCGACGAGGCCCGGGCCCACCCCCAGAAGAACATCGTCACCCGGGCCGTCGGCATCGACCGCTACGTCGCGGTGGACGAGTTCCAGGTGCTGCCCCGCACGGGCGACCGCTACCTGCTGTGCTCCGACGGCCTCACCGACGAGGTGACCGAGGACGAGATCGCCTCCGTGCTCCGCTCCGTCGAGGAGCCCGAGGCGGCGGCGCAGGACCTGGTGCGCCGGGCCAACGAGAACGGCGGACGGGACAACATCACCCTCATCGTGGTCGACGTCGTCGACGACGGCGCCGGGCCCGGCGGCACCGCCGACGCCCGCCTCGAGTCGCTGCCCGACGACGACGACTTCTCCCACGACCCGGACCAGGACACCGAGGCCGTGCTGGCGGTGCCCGACGACCAGGCCCACCTCCAGCGGAGCCACCCGGCGCCCCCACCGGTGCGACCCGACGGCCCCGCCGACGACGACGTGCGAGCCCCTCGCGTCGTCACCGTGCGCTCGCTCGCCTTCGTCGGCGCCGTCCTCGTGCTCCTCGCCGCCGGCTCGTTCCTCGCCTACCGCTACGCCCAGGACACGTACCACGTCCGCATCGACGGAGATGAGGTCGTCATCTACCAGGGCCGCCCGGGCGGGTTCCTCTGGTTCGACCCGACCGCCGTCGAGGACACCGGCATCGACGTCGACGACGTCCCGCCCGCCGTGCTCGACGACCTCGAGGGCGGAGTCACCCAGCCCACCCTGCAGCGAGCCCGTCGCTACGTGACCAACCTCGAGGACCGCATCGAGGACACCCGCCCGTCCGTGACCACCACGACCGCGCCGACCACGACCACCGTCCCCGCCACCACGACGCCGCCTGCACCGCCCACCACCGCCGGGACGGCCGGCGGGTGATCCTGCTCCGCCGACGCACCGAGCTCGGCCTGATCGTCGTCGCAGCGCTGATCACCGCCGGCGGCTACGCGCTCGCCGGCCTCGGTCGGGACGCCGAGATCCCGGCCAACCTGGTGCCCTTCCTCGGGATCATCCTCGGGCTGCTGGTGGCCGCCCACTTCGCGGTGCGCCGCCTCGCCCCGGACGCCGACGGCATCCTCCTCCCCCTCGCCGGGCTCCTGAACGGCATCGGGTACGTGTTCATCGTCCGCCTCGACGAGGCCCAGGAGGACGGCGGCCGGCTGGCCGGGCTCCAGTCGATGTGGACCGCCGTCGGCATCGGCGCGTTCATCGCCACCCTGGCCTTCGTGCGCCGCAGCCGCAGCCTCGAGCGCTACCGGTTCACCTTCGCGGCCATCGGCATCGTCCTGCTGCTGCTCCCCCTGCTCCCCGTGATCGGGCGCACCATCAACGGGAGCCGGATCTGGATCTCGCTCGGACCGGCGAACTTCCAGCCGGGCGAGGCGGCCAAGATCGTCCTGGCCCTGTTCTTCGCCGGCTACCTGGTCGAGCGGCGCGAGCTGCTGGCGCTGTCGACGTTCCGGCTCGGCCCGCTCCACCTGCCCGATCCCAAGCACCTCGGCCCGATCCTCGTGGCCTGGATCGTGTCGCTCGCCGTGATGACGCTGCAGAAGGACCTCGGCTCCTCCCTGCTCTTCTTCGTCCTGTTCATCGTGATGCTCTGGGTGGCCACCGGGCGCACGACCTACCTCACGCTCGGCGGCTCGCTCTTCCTCGCCGGCGCCGCCTTCGCCTACACGCAGTTCTCCCACGTCCAGGACCGGGTCTCGGTGTGGCTCGACCCGTGGCCCGTCGCCGACGACGAGGGCTACCAGATCGTCGAGGCGTCCTTCGCCCTCGCCGACGGCGGCATCGCCGGCCGTGGCCTCGCCCTCGGCACCCCCACCCGCATCCCCGAGGTCGAGACCGACTTCATCTTCGCCGCCATCGGCGAGGAGCTCGGGCTGATCGGTGCCACCGCGGTGCTGTGCGCCTACCTGCTCATGGTCGGGGCCGGCCTGCGCATCGCCCTGCGGGCCGAGTCCGCCTTCGACACCCTGCTGGCCACCGGCCTCACCACGCTGCTCGGCGTCCAGACCTTCATCATCATCGGCGGCATCACCCGCACCCTGCCCCTCACCGGCGTGACCCTGCCCTTCGTCAGCTACGGCGGCTCCAGCCTGGTGATGAACTACGTCCTGCTGGCCCTGCTGCTGCGCATCTCGGACAACAGCGTGGCGGCGCGCAGCACCGCGAGGGCGGGGGCATGAGCAACCAGATCGCCAAGCTGGGCGTCGGCCTGCTGCTGTGCTTCCTCGTGCTGTTCGTGCAGCTGAACCGGGTCACCGTGTTCGGCGCCCAGCAGCTCAAGGACAACCCCGCCAACAACCGCTCCACCCTGCGGGACTTCGACGCACCCCGCGGCACCATCGTCACCGCGGACGAGGTGGTGGTCGCCCGCTCCGACCCGACCCCGGAGGGCGCCCGCTTCGAGTACGCCCGCACGTACCCCGAGGGCGACCTCTTCGCCCACACCGTCGGCTACTTCTCGCTCAACCTCGGCGCCACCGGCGTGGAGGACACGTACAACTCCGAGCTGGCGGGCCGCACCCTCGACCTGTCCTTCCGCGACTTCGACGACCTGTTCGTCGACCGCGACCGCGTCGGCGACGTGCGCCTGACGCTGCGCGCCGACGTCCAGCGGGTGGCCCGGGACATGCTCGGCGAGCGGCGGGGCTCGGTGGTGGCCATCGATCCTCGGACGGGCGAGCTGCTGTCGCTGTGGTCGTGGCCGTCGTTCGACCCGAACGCCCTGGCCTCCCAGGACCTCGCCGGCGCCAACGCCGCCAAGGAGCTGCTCGACGCCGACCCGGGCAAGCCGCTGCTCGCCAAGACCTACCAGGAGCGCTACTTCCCCGGCTCCACCTTCAAGGTGGTGACCGCCGCAGCCGGGTTGGCCTCGGGCCAGATCACGGCCGACCAGCCGTCGTACCCGGCCGCCCGCGAGTACACCCCGCCCCAGACCAGCCGCCCCCTGCGCAACTTCGGGGGCTCGACGTGCGGCGGGAACCTCTTCGACATCCTGCGGGTGTCGTGCAACACCGCCTTCGCCCAGATGGCCATCGACCTCGGCGCCGGGGCGATGGTCGACCAGGCCGAGGCGTTCGGGTTCAACGAGGCGCCGCCGATCGACCTGCCCCGCCCCGCCCGCTCCGTGTTCCCCACCGACTTCGACCAGAACCTGCCGGCGCTGGCCCAGGCCGGCATCGGGCAGAACGACGTGGCCGCCACCCCGCTGCAGATGGCCCTCGTCGCCGCCGCCGTGGCCAACGAGGGCCGGGTGATGGCCCCGCGCGTCGTGGCCGACATCCGCGACGACGACAACTCGGTGGTCGAGGACCCCGAACCCAGCCAGTGGGGGTCACCCGCGATCTCGACCGAGCACGCCGACGTCCTGCGCCGAGCCATGGTCGAGGTCGCCGAGCGCGGCACCGCCCGCAACCTGCTGATCCCCGGCATGGAGGTCGGCGGCAAGACCGGCACCGCCCAGCTGGGCACCGACCCGCCCCGGTCGCACGCCTGGATCATCGGCTTCGCCGGGCCGCCCGGACAGCCGGCATCCGTCGCCGTGGCCGTCCTCGTCGAGGGCCAACCGGGCGCCTCGGAGCAGACCGGCGGCCAGGTCGCGGCCCCGATCGCCCGGGCCGTGATGGAGACCGTGCTGGCCGCGCAGGGTGGCGGCGCGTAGCCAACCAGCGCGGCGACCTGCCGTAGAGTGCCCCGCGCCATGTCTGACCAGGGACCAGTCGTCTACGGCGGCCGCTACGAGCTGCACCGCCGACTCGCACGCGGCGGCATGGCCGACGTCTACCTCGCCCGGGACCAGCTGCTCGACCGACCGGTCGCGGTCAAGGTCCTGTTCCCGCAGTACGCGGCAGACCCGACCTTCGTGCAGCGCTTCCGCCGCGAGGCGCAGGACTCGGCCAACCTGAACCACCCCAACATCGTCGGCGTGTACGACTGGGGCGAGGAGGGCGGCACCTACTACATCGTCATGGAGTACGTGGCCGGCCGCAGCCTCGCCGATGTGCTCCGCCAGGAGGGCAGCCTGCTGCCGGCTCGGGCCGCCGACATCGGCATCGACATCGCCGCCGCCCTCGGCTTCGCCCACAAGAACGGCGTGGTCCACCGGGACATCAAGCCCGGCAACGTGCTGCTCTCCACCGACGGCCAGGTCAAGGTCACCGACTTCGGCATCGCCCGGGCCATCTCGTCCGCCCAGGACGAGGACCTGACCCAGGCCGGCCAGGTGATGGGCACGGCCACCTACTTCTCACCCGAGCAGGCCCAGGGCCGCCCCGTCGACCCCCGCTCGGACGTCTACAGCCTCGGCGTCGTGCTCTACGAGATGGTGTGCGGGCGCCCGCCGTTCCAGGGCGAGGACACCCTGGCCGTGGCCTACCAGCACGTCCAGGAGCAGCCGACCCCGCCGCGCCAGATCAACGCCGACCTGGACCCCACGCTCGAGGCCATCGTCCTCAAGTGCCTGGCCAAGACCCCCCAGGCCCGCTACCCGTCGGCGGAGGACCTGCGCGCCGACCTGCGGCGCTACCGCGAGGGCAACCAGATCTCCGTCGCCGCCCCGCCGGTGGTGCCCGTCGCGCCGCCGGTCGACTCGACCCAGGCGATCCCGGTCACCTCGGCGGCGCCGGCGGCCACCTCGGCCTACGGCGCCTACGTCGAGCCCGACGACGACTACTACGACGAGCCCTACGTCGAGCCCCAGCGCCGCAACGGCGCCTTCATCGCCGTGATGCTCCTGCTGCTCGCGGTCATGGCGGGCGTGCTGTTCCTGCTGGCCCAGGCGCTCGGCGTGTTCGACTCCGGCGACGACGAGCCCGTGGCCGCCGTCGCCGTGCCCAACGTGGTCGGCCAGCAGGAGGACGCGGCCCGCGCCGCCCTCGTGGAGGCCGGCTTCACGGTGCGCACCGAGTACGAGGAGAACCCCGACTTCGAGGACGGCGAGGTCAGCGGCCAGGACCCCGCCGCAGGCACCGAGCTCGAGTCCGGCGGCGAGGTCACCCTCACCGTGTCCAGCGGCGAGCAGCGCGTCGAGCTGCCCGACGTCACCGGCCTCACCGAGGCCGACGCCCGGGCGGTGCTCGGCGACGCAGGCTTCCGGGACATCCGGCCCGAGCCGGTGTTCGACCCCGAGGTCGAGGCCGGCGAGGTCGTCTCCCAGAACCCGGCCCCCGGCGAGGAGGCCCCGCTGTCGGCAACCATCACGCTGCAGATCTCCCAGGGCGCCGAGGAGCGCCCCGTGCCCGAGCTCGCCGGGCGCACCGCCGCCGAGGCCGAGGGCATCCTCGCCCAGCAGGGCTTCGAGGTGGCCCAGGCGCTGGAGAACTCGACCTCGATCCCCCAGGGCACCGTCATCCGCACCAACCCGGGCGCCGGCACGGTGCTGGAGGTCGGCGAGACCGTCACGCTGGTCGTGTCGGCCGGCCCCGAGCAGGTCATCGTGCCGAACGTGGTCGAGAAGACCGAGGAGACGGCCCGTCAGGAGCTCGGCCTCGCCGGCTTCGAGATCCAGGTGACCGAGCAGGTGCTGCCCGCCGGCAGCCCGGACGACGGTCGGGTGCTGGCGCAGTCGCCCCCGGGGGGCACGCGCGCCGACGTCGGGTCGACGGTGACGATCACGGTGGGCCGGGCCGAGGTCCTGCCCAGCACCACGTCGTCGACCACGACGACGACGGCGCCCCCGCAGGACTAGCGGGCGGCGGCGTCGGCCCGGGGCTGGACCCGGTCGAGGAAGCGCTGCAGGATCTGGTGGCCGGTGCCGGTGAGGATCGACTCCGGGTGGAACTGCACGCCCTCGACGTCGTGCTCCCGGTGGCGCAGCCCCATGATGACCCGGCCCGCCCCGGCCTCGGGATCGGTCCAGGCCGTGACCTCGAGCGCGTCGGGCAGCGTGGCGGGATCGACCACGAGGGAGTGGTAGCGGGTGGCCTCGAAGGGCTGGGGCAGGCCGGCGAACACCCCGGCGCCCTCGTGCTGGATCGGGGACGTCTTGCCGTGCATCACCCGTTCGGCCCGCACGACGTCGCCGCCGAACACCTCGCCGATCGCCTGGTGGCCGAGGCACACCCCGAGGATCGGGCGACGGCCGGCCCACTGGCGGATCAGCTCGCACGAGATGCCGGCGTCGTGGGGCGTACCGGGGCCGGGCGAGATCAAGATGGCGTCGGGGTCCAGCGCCTCCACGCCGGCGAGGTCGATCTCGTCGTTGCGCCGCACGATGGGGTCGGCCCCCAGCTCGCCGAGGTACTGGACCAGGTTGAACACGAACGAGTCGTAGTTGTCGATGACCAGCACGCGGGGGCCCACGACATGGGATGCTAGAGGCCTGCATGGCCGATGAAACCAAGCTCGGTCCCGTCGCCCGCCGCCTGGCCGCCACGCGGCGGGTGCTGTGCGTCGAGGACGAACCCGACATCGCGGCGTTCCTGCGGGCCTACTTCCGGGCCGCGGGCTACGACTTCGTGCACCTGGACCCCACCGATCCCGACGAGGTGCTGCGTGCCCTCGACGAGGACGGGCCCGACCTGGTCCTGCTCGACGTGCGCCTGCGCGGCTTCTCCGGCCTCGAGGCCTACCGCCGCATGCGCACCGACGAGCGCTGGGCGTTCACCCCGGTGATCATGGTCTCGGCCCACGCCGAGTCCACGCCCGGCTTCCGCAAGCCCACCGGCCTCGACGCCTTCGTGCCCAAGCCGTTCAACACCAACGTGCTCGCCGACCTCGTGCACGAGCGCATCGAGCGGGCCCACGAGCTCGAGGGCCGGGGGCGCGACGCCCGCCGCGAGCTGCTCACCCAGGAGTACCTCGAGGCCCGGCTGGCCGACGAGATCGCCCTGGCCCGGACCGCCGGCACCGACGGCAAGCTGTCGCTCGCCATCATCCGCATCCGGGCCATCGAGGATGTGCTGCACGAGGTCGGTGACGACGGCTTCGACCACCTCCTCCGCTCGCTCGTCGATCGGGCCCGTCCGCTGCTGCCTCCCGAGTCGGTGCTCGGCTCGACCCGTCGCGACGAGGTCGCCGTCGTGCTCCCGGGCGTGGGGGCCCGCACGGCCTACGCCACGCTGCGCGACGTCGTCGCCGAGCTCCGGGGCGAGTTCCGCTTCGCAGGTGGCGCCGTCGTGCCGGTCGAGCTCACCGCCGGCCTCGCCAGCTACCCCGCCAACGCCGGCGACCCCGACGGGCTGTTCATGGCCGCCGACGCCGCCCTGGCCGACGCCGTCGAGGACGGCTCCGCCGTCCAGCTCGCCCTCTAGGCGAGCCGCACCTCGACCGACCTCCCGGTCACCTCCTCCAGCAGGCTGCACCGCAGCTCGACGGCGTGCAGCTCGAGGTCGACGTCGGCACCGCCCGCCGGGTGCAGCGAGACCGTCAGGGAGTCGTCGTCCCAGTCGACCGAGGTGTCGGCCACGGCGTGCTGGTGGGAGCGGTCGAGGCCGATGGCGACGCGCAGCACGGCGGCGAGGCGCACCACGAGCTCGCGGTCGGCACGGCGGAGCGAGCGCCACTCGGGGTGCTTGGCGCGTGGATCGGACTTGCGGTGGTAGCGGGCGACCTGGGCGATGAGCTCGATCTCGCGGTCGGTGAAGCCGGCCAGGTGCTCGCTGTTCCGGATGACGTAGTAGCTGTGCTTGTGGTGCCCCGAGTGGGAGATGAAGGCGCCCACGTTGCACAGCAGGGCGGCGGCCTCGAGCAGCGGGCGGGCCTCGTCGTCGAGGTCGAGCAGCGGCCGGAGCCCGTCGAAGAGGTCGAGGGCGTGGCGCGCGATCTCCTGGGAGTGCTCGGGGTGCTCGTCGAGCAGCTCCATGAGGTGCAGCACCGAACGGCGGCGCAGGTCCTGGAGGTGGTGGAGGCTGGCCCCGGACCGGCGGCGGGCCTGGTCGAGCAGCACGCCCTCCCGGAGGGCGTAGTCGGAGAACACCAGCTCCTCGACCCCGAAGCTGCGGACGAACTGCTCCAGGATGACGGCGCCGCCGAGGAGGATGTCGGCGCGCTTCGCGTCCATGCCGGGCAGGGCGGCGCGGGCGGTCGGGTCGGGCGTGGCGGCGAGCAGCTCGACGACGGCCGTGACCTCGTCGGCGCTGATGCGCTGGCCGTTGAGCGTGCGCAGGCCGCTGCCCTCGCCCCGGGCGGCCAGGGCCATGGCGACGACGGTCTCGATCGTGCCGGACGCACCGACGACGGTGTCGAACCCCGCCTCGGCGACCTCGGCGCCGAACGACGTGAGGATGGTCTCGGCGTGGAGCCGGCTGCGCTCGACGTGCTTGGGCTTCACCGGGTCGCCGGCGAGGAACCGCTCCGTGACGCGGATGGCACCGAGGCGGAAGCTGCGGCTGGCCAGCACGTCGCCGCGCTGGCCGAGCAGCACCTCGGTGGAGCCGCCGCCGATGTCGCAGAGCAGGACCCGGTCGTCGTAGAGGGGCAGGGCCTGCAGGACGCCGAGGTGGATGAGCCGGGCCTCCTCGAACCCCGAGATCACCTCGACCGACACGCCGGCCTCGTCCCACGCCCGGTCGAGGAACACGGACCGGTTCTCGGCCTCCCGCACGGCGGACGTGGCCACGGCGGCCAGCTCGGCGCCGTGGGCGTCGGCGACGCTGCGGCACCGCTTCAGCGCCGCGACCCCGCGGTCGATGGCATCGGGCGCCAGCTCCTTCATGTCGCCGGCGGAGCGCCCGAGGCGGACCATGTCCTTCTCGCGCTCGAGGATCTCCATGCGGCCGTCGGGGCCGACCCGGGCGATCACCATGTGCACCGAGTTGGTGCCGATGTCCACGGCGGCGAGGACGCGGTCGGGGGGCTGCTCGGTCACCCGGCGGACCGTACCCACGGTCCCGTGCCGCCATCGCGTTCCGGGCCGGTCGGCGGCCGGGGACTACCGTTGCCGCCGTGGCACGACAGGACCGCAAGAAGAAGGGCGACACCGGGCGCACGACCCCCAAGGGGGGCAGCGGCTCCGGAGCCCGGCACGCCATCTCCAAGGGCCACGCCGCCGGCGAGGTGACCCAGAGCGGCTCGGGTCGCTACACGGCGCCGATCCCCCAGGAGTTCAAGGTCAGCCCCACGTGGGTGCCCGTGCTGATGTTCGCGCTGCTCGGCCTCGGCGCGCTGGTGATCTTCCTCAACTACCTCGGCCTGCTGCCGGGCGCCACCGACAACAAGTACCTGCTCCTCGGCCTCGGGCTCGTGCTCGGCGGCATCGTCACGTCCACGCAGTTCCACTAGGAGCCGAGCCGAGCCGACAGGCGAGGCGACCCAGGTCACGGGCCCTGTGGCGGCGGAGCCGCCACGACTGGACCACGGAGGCGCGAGACGGACGGGCAGACCAGTCGCCGCTGGTCCACAAGGACCATCCACGAGTTGTCCACAGCCGGATCGGGTCCACGCCCGCAGCCGCGACGGTTGTCCACAGGGGCGTCCGCGCCCGCTCACTCGACCGGCGTGACCAGGTCCATGTCCTCGAGGCAGTGGCGGGGCGGGTCGGGCATCTCGTCGTTGGCCACCGTCATGCGGATCTCGGTGCCGCAGATGGTGCAGCGGTACTCGATCTTCACCTTGCGCAGCTCGCCGGCCGGCGGCGGCTCCGGGATGGGCTGGGCCATCCCGCCGAGCATGGCGAACCCGACCTTGAAGATCAGCGCACCACCGAGGACCGCGACGATCAGCGAGTAGACGCTGACGTCGGACACGAGGGAGCCGACGAGGACGACCACGGCGCCGATGACCAGCCAGCGGGGGTTCAGCCTCGGCATGGCCGCAGGGTACCGGGGGGCCGAGGCCGGGCTCCCAGCAGCGGGTCCCCGGCAGGTGTGACTCCCGACCCTGACGGCGGCGCCGGCCCCGGAGCGACGATCGGGACATGAGCCAAGCCATCGCCTCCCTCCCCGTCTCGTCGCTGATCGGCGACGAGCTGATCACGGTCACCGCCGACACCACGGTCGACGCGGTGGCCCGGCTGCTCCACGACGCCGGCATCTCCATCGTCGCCATCGGGGATCCCACCGCCGTCGAGGGCGTGGTGTCCGAGCGCGACGTCGTGCGCGTGGTCGCCCGGGGCGACGACCCGAGGACGGTCACCGCCGGCGAGATCGCCTCCCGCGAGCTGGTCTGGTGCCAGGCGGACTCCACCGTGCCGACCGTGGCCAACGAGATGTTCGACCGCTACGTGCGCCACGTGCTCGTCGCCGGCCGCGACGGCCTCGCCGGCATCGTGTCGGCCCGCGACCTGCTCGGCGTCTACGCATCCGAGGACGCGCCCGACTGGGACTGAGGCGCAAAACGCGAACTGGCAGCCCTGCCGTCGCAGCTGGTGCGACGGCGGAGCTGCCAGCTCCAGAGGTGTGCTGCTAGCCGAGGCGCTCGATGATGGTGGCGTTGGCCAGGCCGCCGCCCTCGCACATCGTCTGGAGGCCGTAGCGGCCGCCGGTGCGCTCGAGCTCGTTGAGCAGGGTCGCCATGAGCTTGGCGCCGGAGCCACCGAGGGGGTGGCCGAGAGCGATGGCGCCGCCGTTGACGTTGACCTTCTCCATGTCCGCGCTGTGCTCCTTCTGCCAGGCGCCGACGACGGAGGCGAAGGCCTCGTTGACCTCGAACAGGTCGATGTCGTCCATGGTGAGGCCGCCGGAGCGCTCCAGCACCTTGGTGGTCGCCGGGATCGGGCCGGTGAGCATCGTGACCGGGTCGACGCCGGCGAGGGCGAAGGTGTGGAAGCGGGCCCGCGGGGTGAGGCCGAGCTGCTTGGCCTTCTCCTCGGACATGATGAGCAGCGCCGAGGCGCCGTCGCAGATCTGCGAGGAGTTGCCGGCGGTGACCTTGCCGTCGGGGAGGAACGCCGGCTTGAGGTTGGCCAGCGTCTCCATCGTGGTGTCGCGGATGCCCTCGTCGGCCGTGGCCATCTGGTCGCCGGTGTCGATGAGCTCGCCGGTCTCCTTGTCGAGCTTCTTGACCTTGACCGGGATGATCTCGTTGTCGAAGCGGCCCTCGTCGCGGGCGCGGGCGGCGCGGATCTGGCTCTCGAGGCCGATGCGGTCGAGGTCGTCGCGGGACAGGTCCCACTTGTTGGCGATGATCTCGGCGGAGACGCCCTGGGGGATCAGGCCCTTCCAGCCCTCGATGTACTCGACGTCGGCGTAGCGGCCGGCGGCCTTGGGGCCGAAGGGGATGGAGCCGGGGGTGACCGAGGCGCCCATGGGCGTCGTGGTCATGACCTCGACGCCGGCGGCGATGGCGATGTCGTAGGCGCCGGCGATGACGCCCTGGGCGGCGAAGTGGGCAGCCTGCTGGCTGGAGCCGCACTGGCGGTCGACGGTGGTGGCGGGCACGCTCTCGGGCCAGCCGGCGGCGAGGACGGCGTTGCGGCCGATGTTCAGGCCCTGGCTGCCGACCTGCATGACGCAGCCCATGACGACGTCGTCGACGAGCGCCGGATCGAGGTCGTTGCGCTCGGCGAGGGCCTTGAGCACCTCGGCGGCCAGGTCGGACGGGTGCCAGCCGGACAGCTGGCCGAAGCGCTTGCCACCGGGGGTGCGGACGGCGTCGACGATGACGGCGGTTGCCATGGGTGTCTCCTACGGGATCGCGAAAGTTGACCGTGCAGTCAAGACGAGTCTGTCTGCCTCGTCCCGTTTCCTGCAAGAAGCGCCGGCCCGGGGGTCCGGTCGGCCATCCTGGGAGGACATGGCAGAGACCTACGAGGAGACGGTGCGCGCCCTCTCCGATGCGATCGTCGACGCCCAGCGTCCGCTCCGGGTCCTCGACGCCATCAAGTGGGACGACCGGGTGCGGACCGCCTTCTTCGCCTCCGGCTGCCGGGAGCAGCCGGCGGTGGACGCCGACTGGTACCGCCGGCGAGAGCTCGGCTTCAGCCTCGATGCCACCCGCGAGCGCTTCCAGGACATCGAGCTCGCCATCAACACCTCGCTCGGGACGACCTCGACCCTCGCCCAGCTGCTCAAGCGCACCTGCGAGCAGTACCGGCTCACCCTCGACCTGCTGGAGGCGCGCGGCACCGAGGGGTTCGGTCCCCTCGCCGCCCAGCTGTACGGCACCACGGACGACGTGTTCCACGCCGGCGGCCCGCGGGTCGCCGACCTGGCGGGGCAGTTCCGCGACGCCCTCAGCTGGGTCACCGACCTGCCCATCGACGAGCGCGACGAGAAGGGCATCGACGGCGCCGACGCGGTCGTCCTGCTGCAGCACCGCCTCGACCGCTCGATGGGGCCGGGCATGGTCGACGTCATGCTCGACGACGGCATCGTCGCCGACGCCGCCGCCGGCTCCAGCTACATCAAGCTGCGCGCCGACGCCATGTTCTCCGAGCGACAGCTGGAGCAGCTCGAGTCCCACGAGGGCTGGGTGCACGTGGGCACGAGCGACAACGGGCGGGCCCAGCCGCACTGCACGTTCCTCGGCAAGGCACCACCGTCGGTGAACGTCACCCAGGAGGGGCTGGCGACCCTCACCGAGATCCTGTCGCTCACGTCGCACCCGGTGCGGCTGCTCCGCATCGCCGACCGCATCGAGGCCATCGCGCTGGCCGAGGACGGGGCGACCTTCGTCGACGTGGTCGAGCACTTCCGGACGCGGGGCCTCGGGGAGGACGAGTGCTGGCAGCTGGTCATGCGCGTGTTCCGCGGATCCACCCCGACCGGCCGCCCGTTCACCAAGGACCTCGGCTACGGCAAGGGCCTGGTCCTGACCTACGCCTACGTGCGGGTCGCCATCCGCACCGGTCGCCTCGACCGCGTGCCGCTGCTGTTCTGCGGCAAGGTCGACATCAACCAGATGGGCGCCGTCAACGCGCTGTACGACGAGGGCCTCATCGCTCCGCCGGCGTTCCTGCCCGAGGTCTTCCGCGACATCAACGCGCTCGCCGCGCAGGTCGCGTTCAGCCGGTTCCTGCGCGACCTCGACTTCGACCGCCTCGCCGCCGACTACGCGCCGCTGCTCGGCGCGCCCCCGGCCGTCGACGATCCCGACGACCTCTTCGGCTGACCCCGGGTTCAGTCGAGGAGCTGCATCGCGACGCTGAGGACGCCGATCAGGACCGAGATCATCCCGAGCACGACCCCGACGCGGGCGAAGGCGAAGGACGCGGCCTGCGGGCCCCGGCGCATGACCGGGACCCCGACGCCGATGGCGACCGCTGCGAGCACCAGGGCGACGATGCCCATCGAGGGGAGGATGGCGGCGACGACCCCGAGCGCCCCGGCGGCGAAGGAGACCAGGCCGTGTCCCGAGGAGCGCACGGCGGCGTCGGGCGCGACCCGACCGTGGCTGTGGCCGGGGGCGGAGCCGGCGTGGTGCTGCGTCATGGGGTGGGGCACGGCGGGAGCCCTACCCACGCTCGTCCGTCGCCATCGCGCCGTGCGGCGACGGCTCAGACGTCGGCGTCCGGGCGGGGCGTGAACAGGCCGTGCTCGACCATGTCCAGCACGTGCTCGACCAGGGCCTCCACCGGGGGCCAGGGGAAGTTGGGCTTCGCGATGAGCAGCGACGTCACCCCGTGGGTGACCGTCCACAGCAGCGTGGCGGCCTCCATGGCGTCGGTGCGGATGCGGCCGGCGTCGACGCACTCCTGGACCGAGCCGACCAGGGCCATGAACGACTCGTGCTCGGCGAGCACGTGGTCCTCGTACTGCTGGGGCGTCAGGTCCGACCGCCCCATGAACATGATGCGGTAGTGCTCGGGGTAGCTCAGGCCGAACTCGATGTAGGCCCGGCCCGTCGCCTTGAGCGCCTCGACCGGATCCGCGTGGCCGCTGCCCTTGGCGTCCAGGTACTCGTGGAACCGGTCGAACTGGCGGTCGCACACCTCGAACAGCAGGGTGCCCTTGTCGGCGAAGTGCCGGTAGATCGAGGGCGGCGTGACCCCGACCCGGTCGGCGACGGCGCGGATGGAGACCGCGTCCTCCGAGCCCGTCTCGAGCAGCAGGGCCTCCGCCGCCTCCAGGATCTCGTCGCGCAGGCGCGCACCCTCCCCCCGGGGGGAGCGGGGACGCTCCGGGCTCACGCGTCGCGCTCCCACGGGGGCGTGCGGCCCGCGGCCACCAGCGGCCGCTCGCGGCGGGCGCGGGCGGGGAGCTCCTCGACGAGCACGACGGCGACCGCACCAGGTGCCTCCGCTGCTCCGGCGTCGACCGCGGGGAGGTCGAGCACGTCGCCCGGGGCGTCGAGGTCGACGTGCTCGCTGACACCGATCCGGTCGTGCAGCCAGCGCAGCGGCTTCGGCGCCCACCAGTTGGCGCCGCCCGCCAGGCGCATGAAGGCCGGCACGAGCGTCCCGCGGATGACGAACGCGTCGGTCAGCACCGCCAGGGCCAGGCCGAGCCCGAACAGCTTGATGAACGTGACCTCGCTGGTCCCGAAGGCCAGGAACACGACGGCGATGAGGAGCGCGGCCGCGGTGACGATGCGGCCGGTGCGCTCGAGGCCGAGCGCGACGGCCCGGCGGTCGTCGGCACCGGCGTCGTGCTCCTCCTTGATCCGGGACAGCAGGAAGACCTCGTAGTCCATGGAGAGGCCGAAGGCCACGCAGAACATGAGGATCGGCGTGCTGGCGTCGATGGTGCCGGTGGCGGTGAAGTCGAGGGCGCCGGACAGGTTGCCGTCCTGGAAGATCCACACCATGGCGCCGAAGGTGGCGCTGAGGGACAGCACGTTCAGCACGAGCGCCTTCAGCGGGATCACGACGGAGCCGAACAGCAGGAACAGCAGGACGAACGTGATGCCGGCGATGATCGCCAGCGCCAGCGGCATGCGGTCGAGCAGCGCCGACTTGGAGTCCACCAGCTGGGCGGAGGGCCCCGTGACCGCCGCGTCGTAGGGCGCCGGCACGTCGCGGACCGACGCCACGAACGCCTCGCCGGTGGCCGAGTTGGCCTCGTGGTCGGGCACCACCGAGACCCACATGGAGTCCGGGCTCTGGAAGCGGGCGATGGCCTCGGGAGCGACGGTGGCGGCGGTGGCGGCGTCGAGCACCAGGTCGCCTCCGGCGTAGATGCCGGTGAGGGCGTCGACCCGCTCGGCGCCGTCGAGGGCGGAGAGCTCCCGGGCGTAGGCGTCGATGGCCGCCCGCACGTCGGGCGACGCCGTGTCGCCGACGTCGGTGGCGACGACCGAGGTTGCCCCCGCCTCGTTGGAGGCGAACTCGGTGCGGATGACGTCCGCGGCGGCCCGGGCCGGCGACGACTCGGGCAGCACCCGGTCGTCGGGCAGCCCGAGGTCGATGCCGAGGAACGGGAGGCCGAGGACGACGAGCACGGCCACCACCGCGGTGGCGATGCCGACCGGGCGGGCCATGACGCGCATCGCCGAGCGGTACCAGAACCCCTCCTCCTCGGGCCGCTCCTCCGAGCGCCGGCGCCGCAGCGCCAGCGCGTTCACCCGGTGGCCGAGGGCCGCCAGCATCGCCGGCAGGACCACGACGGAGAAGAACCCGGCCAGGCCGGCGACGGCGACGCCGGCGTAGGCGAAGGACTTGAGGAAGGCGATCGGGAACACCAGCAGCGCGAGCAGCGACGCGGCGACCGTGCCCGCCGAGAACGCCACCGTGCGGCCCGCGGTGCGCACCGTGCGCCGCACGGCCTCGGCGGGCTCGTGGCCGTGGCCGAGCTCCTCGCGGTAGCGGTTGACGACGAACAGGGCGTAGTCGATGGAGAGGCCGAGGCCCATCGCCGTCGTCAGGTTCAGGGCGAACACCGAGACCTCGGTGACCGAGGCGATCATCCGCAGCACGAGGAAGGTGCCGACGACGGACAGGGCGCCGATGGCCAGCGGCAGCGCAGCTGCCACCACGCCGCGGAACACGAACAGGAGCAGCAGCAACGTGATGGGCAGGGCGATGGTCTCGGCCCGGATGAGGTCGTGCTCGATCTGGTCGCTCACCTGGCGGAACGTCTCGGCGTAGCCGGTGATCTCCACCTCCAGCACCCCGCCGGCTCCCTCCAGCTGCGGGACGATCTCGCGGATGCGCTCGTCGACCTGGTCCTGGGTGCCGAGGATCCGCCCGATCACGAGGGCATGGGTGCCGTCCTCGCTGCGCAGCGGCGCCTGCTTGCCGATCGACCAGTACGAGACCACGTTCGTGACCTCGGGGATGGCGGCCAGCTGCTCCGTGAGGGCCAGGCCGGCGGCTTCGGCGTCGGCTGCGTCCACGGCCGGGGTCTGCGCGCCGGGCGCCCCGGGTGCGGTCGCCAGCAGGACGATGTTCGGCATGCCGGCGTCGAAGCGGTCCAGCAGGATCTGGTCGGCCTGGTACGACTCGCTGCCCGGGTCGTCGAAGCCGCCGGCCGACAGGTGCTCGGCGACGTTGCCGCCCACCGCCCCGCCGACGGCGAAGAGCACGACGGCACCGACGAGCACCGCCCGACGACGACGGATGACCAGATCTGCGATGCGAGCGAGCATCCGACGCCTCCCGGGGGACCATGGGGTAACGGCGATAACCGAAGCACCCTTCGTCCCCTTCGTCCACATGACCTGTGTCACGCGTCGTGTCAGAGGATGTGCGCCCCGGCGGGCCGCTCGGCAGACTCCGGGTCGTGACGGGGACGATCCGAGGCGCAGCCCACATCGCCGGCGCGTACGAGCACCCGCTGCGGACCATCCCGGACCGCACGACGCCGCAGATCCATGCCGAGGTCGCCGTGGGCGCGCTGGCGGACGCCGGCCTGACGATGCGCGACGTCGATGCCTACTTCTGCGCCGGCGACGCCCCCGGGTTCGGCCCCCTCTCGATGGCGGAGTACCTCGGCCTCGACCGGCTCGCCTACGTCGACAGCACCGAGCTCGGCGGGTCCTCGTACGTGGCCCACGTCGGCCACGCAGCCGCCGCCATCGCCGCCGGGAAGTGCCACGTGGCGCTCATCACCCTCGCGGGCAAGCCGCGCACCGGAGGGTCGGGTCCGGGCGGCAGCGGGCGGGTCGGCGACTCGCCGGAGTTCTCCTTCGAGGTCCCGTACGGCACGTCCGTGCTGACCAACTACGCCCTGGCCGCCACCCGCCACATGCACGACTTCGGCACGACGTCGGCCCAGCTGGCCGAGATCAAGGTCGCGGCCAGCACCCACGCCCAGCACAACCCCGACGCGTTCCTGCGCGACGTCGTCACGGTGGACGAGGTGCTGGAGTCGCCCATGGTGTGCGACCCGCTCCACCGCCTCGACAGCTGCGTCATCACCGACGGCGGCGGCGCCCTGGTCGTGGTCTCGCCCGAGGTCGCACGCACGCTCGACCGGCCGTGCCCGGTGGTGCTCGGCCACGGCGAGGCCCCGAAGCACACGCAGAACGGGCGCATCGACCTCACCCACACCGGCGCGCTGTGGTCCGGACCCCGTGCCTTCGAGGAGGCCGGCGTGACCCCGGCCGACATCGACTACGCGTCCATCTACGACAGCTTCACCATCACCGTCCTGCAGACGATCGAGGACCTCGGCTTCTGCGACAAGGGTCAAGGGGGCCGGTTCGTGCTCGACGGGGCGCTGCAGGCACCCCACGGCCGCCTGCCGTTCAACACCGACGGCGGCGGCCTGTGCAACAACCACCCGACGAACCGTGGCGGGATGACCAAGGTGATCGAGGCCGTGCGCCAGCTGCGGGGCGAGGCCCACCCGGCGGTGCAGGTCCCGGACTGCGACATCGCCCTCGCCCACGGCACCGGCGGCTCGATCGGGACCCGGCACGGCTCGGCGACGCTGATCCTCGGACGGGAGGCCTGACCGTGACCGACGCCGACCAGCTCCCGACGCCCGAGCCCTGGGTCCACGCCGACGCCAAGCCCTTCTGGGACGCGGCCGCCGAGGAGCGGCTGTCGCTGCCCCGCTGCACGTCCTGCGGCACCGTGATCTGGTACCCGCGCGGCTTCTGCCCGGCGTGCTCGTCGTTCGACATCGAGTGGTTCGACGCCCCCGGCACCGGGACCGTGTACAGCTTCTCGATCCCGCGTCGGGGCCAGGGCGCCTACCGCGACGCGGCGCCGTACGTGGTGGCCTACGTCGAGCTCGAACTGCCCGACGGCGTCGGCGACGGGGGGCCCGGCCCCCGCGTTATGACCAACCTCGTCGACTGCGACCCCTGGTCCGTGGCCGTCGGCGATCGGGTAAGGGCGGTGTTCCACGCCACCGAACGCGGGACGGCCCTCGTCCGCTTCCGCCCAGCCTGACAAGATCGGACCATGCGCTCACACGACGCCGACCTCGACCTCACCGACGACCGCCCCCGCGGAGCCGTCGTCGGCCTGCTGACGCTGCCGTTCCGCGCCGTCGGCGCCGTCGTCGGCATCGTCGTCCGCCTGGTGACCTTCCTGGGCCTCGTCGTGGCGGTGCCCGTGCGCCTCGCCGTCGGCGCGGTGCGGGCGGTGACCAACCTGGTGGCCGACCTCGTCTACGCCCTGTGGCGTGCCGCCATGGGCGTCGTGCGCGCCGTGCTCTCGGCCTTCGGCCTGCTGCTCGGCGCCGTCATGGCGCTCGTCGGCCTGGTTCGACGCCTGGTCATGGCCGTGTTCGGCCTGCTCTTCACGCTGGTCGCCGCGGTCCTGAAGCTGGTCAAGCTGGCCCTCACCATCGTCGCCATCCCGATCGCCGCCGTGGTCGGCGTGGTCATCACTCTGGTCCGGGCGGTCCTCAAGGTCGTGACCACGGTCCTCAAGGTCGTGCTCGCCATCGTCCTCTCGCCGCTGCGCATCGTCGGCATCGGCCGTCGCAAGGAGCACGTCGAGTACGTCGAGGTCAGCGACGCCCGCGAGGCCAAGCACCTCCCCGACGCCGCCTGACCCGAACTGGCAGTCGAAGCGTTGCGCCGCACACGCGGAGCAGACCGAAGACGACCACCGGCGGCGGTGCGACGAAGCGACTGCCAGTTCGCAGGTCGCGACACAGGAAGAGGCTGAGCAGACGCCAGCGGCGGGTCAGAGCCGCGGCAGCACCTGCTCGGCGACCTCCCGGATCGCCTGGTCCCGGGTCGCCAGCGGCGGGAGCAGCAGCACCTCGTCCAGCCCGGCGGCGTCCAGCTCGCGCAGGCGGTCCACGAGGTCGTCGGCCGTGCCGACCATGCACGACGCCTCGATGAGCCCGCGGGTCACGAAGCGCTCCTCCTCGGGGACGACCCAGCAGTTGTGGCCCCGGTGCACGTGCTGGTGCCGCACGTCCTCGGGCACCCGCTCGATCTCGGCGACGTAGTCGTCCCAGACCTCGAGCACCGCCGGCTGGGTCGGCGCCTTCCCGAAGTTGCGCCACTGGTCGTAGGCGTAGTGGAGGGTCGCGACGGCGAAGGCGTCGCACAGCGACCGTGACCGCGGCGAGTCGGGGGCCTCGCCCGGCTCGAGCACCACCATCGTGGTCAGGCAGGTGGCTCCGTACGACCGCCGGTCGATGGTGCGCCCGGCTGCGTCCGCCCCCGCCTCCACGGCCGACCAGATGCGGGCCATGGCCGTCGGCGTGAGGTTGCCCGACACCACGACGCCGTCGCCGTGCTTGCCGGCGAGGGCGAGCGACCGGGGCCCGAAGCCGGAGACGTGCACCGGGATGTCGTGGTCGAGGTCGACGAAGCCGGCATCGGGCATGCCATGGCGGATGCGCGACGTGCGACCGCGCCAGGTGAGCTCGGCCTCCTCGCCACGAAGCAGGGGGCCCAACGTGGCGAGGTAGCGGTCGAGCTCGGCGATGCGCAGCGGCGGGTGGCCCATGATCCGCATGGCGGTGTTGCCCGACCCGATGCCGAGGAACGTGCGGCCCGGCGCGAGGCGGTTGATGGTGGCGATGCCCGCCGCGGTGACAGGCTCGGGCCGCAGCCCCGCGACCGCCACACCCGTGCCGAGCCGGATGCGGTCGGTGCGGGTGGCGGCGACGGCGAGCGTGGCGTACGGGTCGCTCCAGATCATCTGGCTGTCCGCCACCCACGCCGACGCGTAGCCCAGCTCCTCGGCCAGCACGATGTGGCCGACGTCGTCGATCTTGGCCGCCACGCACACCCCGAGCTCCATGCAGGAAGAACGTAGAGCAGCGTACGGACAGGGAACTGGCAGTCGAAGCGTTGCGCCGCAACCGCGGAGCAAGGCGAACACGACCACCGGCGGCGGTGCAACGAAGCGACTGCCAGTTCCCAGAGTCGCAACACAAGAGGAGGCCGAGCGCGCCGCCAGCGACGCCTTCGTATGCTCGGCCGATGGCGATGGACACCAGCGAACGAGCAGCGGGAACCGGCGCGGAGGGCGTGGCGTGGGACATCGCCACGCTGGTCGACGGGGAAGGTGCCGACGGGGCCCGCCGGCTGCTGGACGAGGCGATGGAGGCGGCCCGGTCGCTCACCGCGGACCTGAAGGGCACCCTGTCCCACGCCTCGGCGGCCACGCTCGCCGGTGCCCTGAACCGCCTCGCCGAGGTCTACGAGAAGGCCCGACGAGCGGGCAGCTACGCCAGCCTCGACTTCGCCGTCGACACCTCCGACCCGGCCCGGGGGGCGCTCATGCAGGAGGTCAGCGAGCGCTCGGCGGCGCTGTCGGCCGAGCTCGTCTGGTTCGACCTCGAGCTCGTCGCCATCGACGACGACCACGCCGCCACGCTGCTCGCCGACCCGGGGCTGGCCGACCACCGCCACCACCTCGAGAACGTCCGGGCCGGCAAGCCCTACGTGCTGTCCGAGGTCGAGGAGCGGCTGCTCGCCACCACGGCGCCCACCGGCCGCCAGGCGTGGGTCCGGCTGTTCACCGAGCAGACGTCGGCCATCGAGGTCACGCTGCCCGGCGAGGACGCGCCCGTCCCGCTCGACGCCGGGCTCAGCCTCCTGCTCGACCCCGACCGCAGCGTCCGCCAGGCGGCCTCCCACGCCGTCACCGAGGCCCTGCAGCCCGGCCTGCGCACCCGGGCCTACGTCTTCAACACGCTGCTCGCCGACCGTCGCATCCAGGACGAGCTGCGGGGCTTCCCCACCTGGATCAGCTCCTGGAACCTCGACAACGAGGCCAGCGACGAGTCCGTCCAGGCGCTCGTGCAGGCCGTCGTGGCCCGCTACGACCTCCCGCAGCGCTGGTACCGCCTGAAGGCCCGCATCCTCGGCCTCGACCGCCTCGCCGACTACGACCGCAACGCCAGCGTGGCGAGCACCAAGGCGACGATCGGGTGGGATCGCGCCACCGAGATCGTCCGCGACGCCTACGCCTCCTTCTCCCCCGAGCTGGCCGAGGTCGTCGGGCGGTTCATCGACGAGGGCTGGATCGACGCCCCCACCCGGCCGGGCAAGCGGGGCGGCGCGTTCTGCTCCTACACCGTGCCGAGCCACCACCCCTACGTCTTCCTCAACTACACCGCCACCCCCGGCGACGTGATGACGCTGGCCCACGAGCTCGGCCACGGGCTCCACGGGTACCTGGCCCGGGAGCAGGGGATCTTCGAGCAGATGGCCCCGCTGACGCTGGCCGAGACGGCCAGCGTGTTCGGCGAGACGGTCACCTTCGAGCGCCTCCTGTCGATGGTCGACGACGCCGACGAGCGCTTCGCCCTGCTGGCCCAGAACCTCGAGGGCAACATCGCCACCGTGTTCCGCCAGGTGTCCATGAACCGCTTCGAGGACGCGGTCCACACCCACCGGCGCGAGCACGGCGAGCTGTCGACCGAGGACTTCGCCGAACACTGGGCCCGCACCCAGGGCGACCTCTTCGGCGACGCGATGGAGGTCACCGAGGGCTACCGCAGCTGGTGGAGCTACATCCCGCACTTCATCGGGACGCCTGGCTACGTCTACGCCTACGCCTACGGCCAGCTGCTGGCCCTGTCGGTGTACGCCCGCTACGTCGAGCGGGGCGACGAGTTCGTCCCCCAGTACCTCGAGCTGCTGGCCGCCGGCGGGTCGCGCTGGCCCGAGGAGCTGGGTCGCATCGTCGACTGCGACCTCACCGACCCCGGCTTCTGGGACGCGGGCCTCGCCATCATCGACGCCAAGCTCACCGAGGCCGAGCAGGCCGCCGCCGACGCCGGCCGCCTCTGAATGACCCGTTCCGGGATGCGACCCACGCCCCCGGGTACGTCCACGGCGGCCCGGAACGGTCGAGCCGGGGTCCGGCGGTGGTGACCGGTCCACGGGAGGTCCGGGTGGTGGAGGTGCGCGGGGCCGAGGCCGATCGCGCCCTCGACCTCGCAGAGGTCGTCTGGGGGCAGCGCCCCGTGAGCGGGCACCTCCTCCGGGCGCTCGAGCTGGCCGGGAGCTACGTGTCGGCGGCGATCGACCCCGATGGTCGACAGGTCGGGATGTGCCTCGGCGTCGTCGGCCTCCACGGCGACCAGGTGCACCTGCACTCCCACCTCGCCGCAGTCGACCCCGCCCATCGGGGGGCCGGCATCGGCCGGGCCCTCAAGCGGCACCAGCGCGAGTGGTGCCTCGCCCGCGGCATCCCCGCCATCAGCTGGACGTTCGACCCGCTGCTGCACGCCAACGCCCGCTTCAACCTCCACCACCTCGGCGCCCGGGGCGAGCGGTACCTGGTGGAGCTGTACGGGGAGATGGACGACGAGATCAACCGGGGCGACGCGTCCGACCGCCTGCTCGTCCGCTGGGACCTGCAGGACGAGCGGACCGTGGCCGCGCTCGGCCACCCGCTGCCCGTGCCGTCGGAGCTCGTGGATGCCGCGGTGGCGCTCGCCGACGAGGGCGGTCGCCCCCATCCCGTCAACACCGACGCGCCCCGACGGCTCGTCGCCGTGCCGGCCGACGCGGTCGCGCTGCGCCGCGACGACCCCGGCCTGGCGCTGGCCTGGCGGCTCGCCGTGCGCGCGACCATGCAGCAGGCCTTCGCCGACGGGCTCGCGCCCGTGGCGGTCGCCGCGGATCGCCGCTACCTCTTCGCCCGACCGGAGGACCGTTGACCGGACCCGAACCCGAGCCGCTGGCGGGCACCGACATCGTCGCCGTCGAGCTGCGCCGCATCGAGCTGCCGCTGGTCACCCCGTTCCAGACCAGCTTCGGGACGTGGGACTCCCGGGACATCCTCCTGGTGCGGGTGCTCGCCGATGGCCCGACCGGTCCGGTGGAGGGCTGGGGCGAGTGCGTGGCCGGAACCCAGCCGCTCTACTCCAGCGAGTACACCGCCGCAGCCGAGGACGTCACCGTCGCCCACCTCCTCCCCCGCCTGTTCGCCTCCGGCGTGCGCCACGCCGACGACGTCGCCGGCGCACTGGCCGAGGTCCGGGGGCACCGCATGGCGAAGGCCGCCGTCGAGGCCGCGGTGCTGGACGCCGAGCTGCGCGCCGTCGGGCGCAGCATGGCCGAGCACCTCGGTGCCACCGTCGACCGGGTGCCGGTCGGCGTCTCGATCGGGATCCTGCCGACGATCGACGACCTCGTGGCCACCGCCCGTCGCCACCTCGACGAGGGCTACGCCCGCATCAAGGTGAAGATCAAGCCGGGGTGGGACGTGGAGCCGTGCCGGCGGCTGCGGTCCGAGCTCGGTGCCGACTTCGGGCTCCAGGTCGACGCCAACGCCGCCTACGGGCCCGCCGACGTGGAGACCCTGCGCGCCCTCGACGAGTTCGACCTCCTGCTGATCGAGCAGCCGTACCCGGAGGAGCGCATCGTCGACAACGTCGAGCTGGTCCGGGCGATCCGCACCCCGGTCTGCCTCGACGAGACCATCGTGGACGAGGCGGTCTGCGAGGACGTGCTGCGCCTCGGTGCCGCCGACGTCATCAACATCAAGCCCGGCCGGGTGGGCGGGCACCTCGCCGGGAAGCGCATCCACGACGCGTGCCTCGCCGCCGGCGTGCCGGTCTGGCACGGCGGCATGCTCGAGACCGGTGTGGGCCGGGCTGCGAACCTGGCCCTGGCTGCCCTGCCCGGGTTCACCCTGCCCGGCGACATCTCGGCCGCCGCCCGCTACTGGGCTCGCGACATCGTCACCGAACCCGCAGTGCTCGAGGCCGACGGCACGATCCGGGTCCCCGACGGACCCGGGATCGGCGTCGAGGTCGACCTCGACGTGCTCGACCGCGTCACGACCTCGGTCCGGCGCCACGAGGCCCCCTGAACGCAGTCGCACGGCCCGGGGGTGCGCGCGGCGCCGGTCGCGGCTACCGTGGTCGATGCCGGCCCGTCAAATCCGACGGGTCGGTTTTGATTTGATGAGAGAAGAGATTGTTTTGGCTACAGGCACTGTGAAGTTCTTCAACGCTGAGAAGGGCTTCGGCTTCATCTCCCGCGAGGACGGCGACGACGTGTTCGTCCACTTCTCGAACATCGCCGGCGAGGGCTTCAAGTCCCTCGACGAAGGTCAGCAGGTCGAGTTCGACATCGGACCCGGCCGCAAGGGCGACGAAGCCCACAACGTTCGCGCTCTCTGAGCACTCCGCAACGTCGATCGAGAGCGCCGGCCCCTCGGGGTCGGCGCTCTCGTCGCGTCCTGGGCCAGGTCAGGCGTCGAAGGACCAGCCGTTCCACGACACGGCGGTGTCGAGCGGCTCGCGCGTCGCCGGCTTGAAGTCGGTGCCCTGCGTGTAGCCCACGCTGACGAGGGCCACCTGGGTCCACTCGTCGAAGGGGATGCCGAGGATGTCGGCGGCCTGCTGCTCGAACATCAGGTGCAGGGTGGTCCACGACGTGCCGAGGCCCCGGGCCCGGCCGGCCAGCATGAAGCTCCAGACAGCCGGCAGGATCGAGCCGTAGGCCGCGGCGCCGGCGATGGCGGGCAGCCCATCCGCCCGGCCCGGCATGCACGGGATCAGCATCGCCGGGACCTCGCCCATGCGCTCGGCGAGGTACCGGGCCGAGCCCATCACGCGCTGCTGCTGCTCGATGCGGTCGGGGTCGTCGCCCCGGTAGATGGTGGCGGCGTTGATGCCCTCCATCTGCTCGTAGATGTCGAAGGCCTGCCGGTACAGCTCGCCGAGGGCCTGCTTCTTGTCGGGGTCGGTCACCACGACGAAGCGCCAGGACTGGGCGTTGGAGCCCGACGGTGCCTGGAGGGCGAGCTCGAGGCACTCGCGCAGGACCTCGTCCTCCACCGGGCGGTCGAAGTCCAGGCGCTTGCGGACGGCTCTCGTCGTGGCGAGGACCTCGTCGGCAGACAGGGGCAGCGTGGCGGTCATGGCGCCAGGTTCGCACAGGCCCGGCTGGGACCGGGCCCTCCCTGCTCGGCAGACTCGGCCCGTGGTGGACGTGCTCATCCTCTGCACGGGCAACGCCGCCCGCTCGGTGATGGCGGCGACCTCGCTGTCGGCCCGTCGGCCCGACCTGCGGGTGGCCACCGGCGGCACCCTCGTCGTCGACGGGCAGCCCATGAGCATCCGCACCCGCTCCGCCATCGAGGGGGTGGGCCTGGCGATCCCCCGCCACGCCAGCCGCCAGGCGCACCCGCCGGACCTCGACGCCGCCACGCTCGTGGTCGGCCTGGCGCCCGAGCACGTCGAGTGGGTCCGGCGCACCCACGCCCCGGCAGCCGACCGCACGGCCACGCTGCGCCGCCTGGCGCGGGACCTCCCGCCCGCCGAGACCCTCGCCGACCAGGTCGCGGCCCTCGGCGCCGGCGCGATCGACCTCGAGCCGTGGGAGGAGGTCGTGGACCCCGGCGGCGGCGAGGCCGACGTGTTCGCCGCCTGCGCCCGCGAGATCGACGAGCTCGTCCACCAGCTCGCCCCCCGCCTGGCCCGCCCGGGCCCCTGACCTGGGCTTCCAGCCGTCTCCAAGCCGGCTCCAAGGGGTGCCGGGCACGGTGACGCCATGCCCCTGAACACCACACACACCACGTCCATCCGTCGCCGCGCCGCCGCGGTCGCCGCCTGCCTGCTGGCCCTCGGCCTCGCCGCCTGCGGCGACGACGACGACACGGCGACCGCCGACGAGACCCCCACCGAGGTCACCGACGCGGAGACCGAGACCGAGACCGAGACCGAGGCGCCCGCCGAGGGCGACGTCGTCGAGGTCACCGCCGTCGACTGGGCCTTCGAGGGCCTGCCCGACGAGGTCGCCGCCGGCACCAGGCTCTCGCTGACCAACGGCGGCGAGGAGCCCCACGAGCTCGTCGCCATCCGCATCCCCGACGAGGAGACCCGCCCGGTCTCCGAGATCGTGGCGCTGCCCCAGGAGGAGCTCGGCGCCATCTTCGGCGGGGAGCCCACCCCGTCCACGGTCCTGCTCGCCGCCACCGGCACCACCGACACGCCGGGCGCGGTCATGGGCGACGGCACGCTGACCGAGCCAGGCCGCTACGCCATCGTCTGCTTCCTGCCCGTCGGCGCCGACGACTCCATCCTCGACTCGGAGGGCCCGCCGCAGAGCGACGCCCCGCCGCACGTCAGCCAGGGCATGTTCGCCGAGCTGGTCGTCAGCTGAGGCCCCGGTCGCCGGCTCCGGCCGGCGACGCCACCACAGGGAACGGGGAGGCCGGAGCCGACGAGGCTCCGGCCTCGCCGCGTCAGTCGGCCAGCGCGCCGTAGACCAGCGCCTTGAGCTGGCCGCGGAAGTTGAACGTGCCCGACGGCAGCAGCTGGGTCATGAACACCACCGCCAGCGCCTCGGACGGGTCGACCCAGAAGGTGGTGGAGGCGGCGCCGCCCCACATGATCTCCCCGGCCGAGCCCACCACGCCCGTGGCCGCCGGGCCCTTCGCTACGGCCACCGTGAGGCCGAAGCCGGCGCCCGAGAAGCCGACCTCCCCGTAGCCCATCGGCAGGGCCAGATCGGCCATGTCGGCATCGCCCGGGAGGTGGTTGCTGCCGATCAGCTCGAGGGTCTTGCGGGACAGGATCCGACGACCGTCGAGCTCGCCGCCGTTGGCCAGCATCCCGACGAAGCGCAGGTAGTCACCCGTGGTGCCGACCAGGCCGCCGCCACCGTTGAGCAGCTTGGGCTCGCGCCGGTACGAGCTTCGCTCGGGGTCGTCGACGAGCACCAGCTCCTTGCGCCCGTTGCGGCCGTAGCAGGCCGCGAAGCGGTCGAGGTCGGCCTCGGGCACGGCGAAGCCGGTGTCGACCATGCCGAGCGGCTCGAACAGCTCGGTGCGCAGGTACTCGTCGAAGCGCATCCCCGACATGACCTCGACGAGGCGGGCGGCGACGTCCATGCCGAAGGAGTACAGCCAGTGCGTGCCGGGCTGGAAGCGCAGCGGCCAGCCGCCGATGGCCTGGCACAGCGACTCGAGGTCGTGCTGGCCGAGGAAGCCCCGGTCGGCCGCGAGGTCGAGGTCGCGGTTCTCGGGTCCGTAGCCGATGCCGGCGGTGTGGGTGAGCACGTCGCGCACGGTCGGGGGGCGGTGGGCCGGCACGATCCGGGAGCCGCCGTCGGGGTCGGCCTCGCGCACGTGCATGTCGCGCCACTCGGGGATCCAGCGGTGGATCGGATCGTCCAGCTGGAACGTGCCCCGCTCGTACAGGGTCATGAGGGCGACGCCGGTGATCGGCTTGGTCATGGAGTACCAGCGCCAGATGGTGTCCTCGGTGACCGGGCGATCCCGTTCACGGTCGCGGCGGCCGAAGGACTCGAAGTACCCGAGCTCGCCGTGGCGCAGCACGGCGACCTGCGCACCGGCGATCTTGCCCGGTGCCAGGTACTGGCGCTCGAGGTGCTCGGCGATGCGCCCCAGTCGCCCGGCGTCCAGACCTGCTGCCTCGGCGTCGACCTTCATGTGTCCCCCTGCTCGTCCCCCGGATGGTGCGCACACCGTAGGCGCGCTTGACCCGCCGGTCAGGACGGCTCAGAGGTCGCGCAGGTGGGCGGTCTCGTTGAGGCTGACCACCATCCGGTGGCCCCGGCGCGACGCCCGGACCCGGGTGATGCTCGTGTACCCGGGCTCGAAGAAGAGCAGGTCGTCGATGCCGAGGACGTGGGCCAGGTACGCGTTGATCACCCCGCCGTGGCAGACGACGGCCGCGGTGGCGCCGGCGTGGCGGGCGATGACCTCCTCGACTGCGTCGACCACGGTGGCCTGGAACTCCTCGGGCGTGGGGCCGCCCTCCCCGAAGTAGCCGCCGTCGACGATCTCCTGCCAGCGCGGGTCCCCCGCCGCCTTGAGCTCCTCCATCGGGACGTAGGAGTCGGCGTCCTTGTCGAACTCGGCGACGCCCTCGTGCACGACCGGCTCCAGGCGGCGCGCCGCGGCGAGGGGGGCGGCGGTCTCGCGGGCACGCACCATCGGGCTCACGACGAGCGCGTCCAGCGGTTCGGGGGCGAGCCAGCGGACCAGGGCGGCCGACTGGCGGTGGCCGGCATCCGACAGCGGCGGGTCCGCGGGGCCGGAGGCGCCCTCCACCCGGATGGGCAGGGCGTGTCGGATCAGCAGCAGCTCCATCGGGCCAGCCTGCTCCGGGTCGCCCTCGCGGGCCCAACGGCACCCGTTCCCGGTAGACACGCGTGCGATGCCCCAGGCCTTCGACGCCATCCTCCTGCTCAGCTTCGGCGGGCCGGAGGGCCCCGACGACGTGGTGCCGTTCCTCGAGAACGTCACCCGGGGTCGGGGCGTCCCGAAGGAGCGGCTGGAGGAGGTCGCCGAGCAGTACCTGCTGTTCGGGGGCCGGAGCCCGATCAACGACCAGAACCGGGCGCTGCTCGCCGCCCTGCGCGCCGAGCTCGATCGGCGCGGCCACGACCTGCCCCTCTGGTGGGGCAACCGCAACTGGGCGCCCTTCGTCGAGGACGTGCTCGGTGAGATCACCGACGCCGGCCACCGCCGGGTCCTGGCGCTTACGACGTCGGCGTACTCGTCGTACAGCGCGTGCCGGCAGTACCACGACGACATCGCCCGGGCCGTCGCCGCCGTCCGGGCGTCGGGGGCCGAACCGCCGGCGGTCGAGAAGGTGCGCCCGTACTGGAACCACCCCGGCTTCGTGCTGGCCATGGTCGAGCGGGTGCACGGCGCCCTCGAGTCGCTGGCTCCGGCCGATCGCAACCGGGCCCGGCTGGTCTTCACCGCCCACTCCGTGCCGCTGTCGATGGCCGAGACGTCCGACTACCAGGCCCAGCTGCTCGACGAGGCGGCGATGATCGTCGAGCGGGCGGCCATCCCCCGGACCAGCACGGCGCGGACGCCTGCCCCCGCCGGCGACGACCGGGGCTGGGACCTCGTGTACCAGTCCCGCTCCGGGCCGCCGCGGGTGCCGTGGCTGGAGCCCGACATCGTCGACCACCTCCGCGCCCTGCACGAGCGGGGCGAGGATGTCGTCGTGGTGGTGCCCATCGGGTTCACCTCCGACCACATGGAGGTCGTCTACGACCTCGACACCCAGGCCGCCGAGGCCGCCGCCTCGCTCGGCATGACGATGGTGCGGGCCGGGACCGTCGGCACGCACCCCTTGTTCGTGCGGGGGCTGGTCGACGTGCTCGACGAGCACCTGGTCGGCCGCCTCCCGGCGGCACTGGGCTCGCTCGGGCCCCGGGTGAACCCGTGCCGGCCCGGTTGCTGCCCGGCGCCGGCCCGGCCCGGAGCCGGCCGACCCGCTACAGCTCGGCCGTGAGGGCGTCGAGCAGGTCGTCGTACCCGGTGAGCGCCCGGAACTGCGGGAACTCGGCGATCACGTTCTCGGGCGCCCGGAACAGGAACCCGGCGTCGGCGGCGCCGAGCATCGTGGTGTCGTTGTAGGAGTCGCCGGCGGCGATCACCTTGTACTCGAGGGACTGGAACGCCCGCACCGAGCACTGCTTCTGGTCGGGCTGGCGCAGCCGGTAGTCGACGATGCGGTCGTCCTCGACCACCAGGCGGTGGCAGAAGACGGTGGGCATGCCGAGCTGGCGCATCAAAGGCGCGGCGAACTGCTCGAAGGTGTCGGACAGGATGATCACCTGCGTGCGCGACCGCAGCTCGTCCAGGAACCCCCTCGCTCCCGGGAGCGGCTCGAGGCCGGCGATCACGTCCTCGACCAGGGACATCGTCAGGCCGTGCTCGTCGAGCACGTCGAGCCGGTACCGCATCAGCACGTCGTAGTCGGGCTCGTCCCGGGTTGTCCGGCGCAGGGCGTCGATCCCGGTGCGGTCGGCGACGGCGACCCAGATCTCCGGGACGAGCACGCCCTCGAGGTCGAGGGTGACGAGGGTCTGCCGGTCTGCCACGGCGGGCGAGTCTGCCACCGGTCCCTGGTGGGGCCGGGGGTCGGGTGCCGTCGGCGCGCTCAGGGGCCGAGGCGCAGCGCGTTCGCCCACAGGTGCGTCAGCGTGGCCGTGACGTCGTCGGCGGCGTCCCGCCCGGATCCGTCGAGCACGAAGGTGAGGTAGCAGGTGCGGTCGACCATGGCGGACAGGGCCCGGGCCGACAGGGCGGGGTCGAGCGCCGGATCGATCTCGCCCCGGTCCTGGCCGGCGGCGATGTTCTCGGCCAGGGACGTCTCCAGCAGCCGGGACAGCCGGACGCGCAGGTCGGCCACCGCCGGCTCGACGTGGGTGACCTCCTCCCACACCCGCTGGAACTCGGCGGTGGCGGCGTAGTGGCGCACGAAGCCGCGCACGACCTGGTGCACGCCGGCCTCGCCCTGCTCCGGGTCGAAGCCGGGGAAGATGCGGCGGGCGGAGGTCACGACCACCTCGGCCACGATGGTGGTGATGAGGTCGGCCTTGTCCCGGAAGTACTGGTAGAAGGTGCCGAGGCTGACCCCGGCCCGCTCGTGCACGGCCACCACGGAGCTGGCCAGGTAGCCGTCCTGGCTGAAGACCTCGATGCCGGCGTCGATGAGGGCGGCCCGGGTGCGGGTGGCCTTGGGGCCGAGCGGTCGCAGCTGGTCGCCCTCGCGACGGGCGCCACGGCGCGCGTCCTCGGCCACGGCGAGCAACGACTCGAGCTGGTCCTGGAAGCGGTCGGTGGAGGCGACCGTCATCGGGCGTCCTCGCCGAGCGGGGCGAGCCGGTGCTCGACCAGCGCCGCGATCAGCTCGGCCTTCGGCATGCGGTGGCGTCCGGGGATCCCGGCCTCGCCGGCGGCGGCCAGCAGCTCGGCCCTCGTCATGGAGGCGAGGGCGGGAGCGGCCCGGAGGGGGGCGCGTCGGGATCGCTGCGCCGACGGCTCGGGTTCGGGTGCGGGTGCGGGTGCTGCCGGTGCCATGGCGCCGGAGCGGGCGATGGCGGTCTCGTCGGTGCCGAGGTAGGACGCGATGACGTGGTGGTCGTTGCGCACCTCGGTCGGCGTGCCGGAGGCGATGACCCGGCCGCTCTCCATGGCGTACACCCGGTCGCACAGCTCGCCGATCATGACCATGTCGTGCTCGATGACCATGACGGCGCAGG
>JAKFET010000119.1:0-11659 GCA_036675575.1 Acidimicrobiaceae bacterium | reverse complement strand
TACTCCTTCATCGCGGTCATCGGCGGGGACTACATCGGACCCGAGGTCGTCGCCGAGGGGTTGAAGGTGATGGAGGCGGCCGGGGTCGACCTCGAGACCACCGAGTTCGACCTCGGCGCCCAGCGCTGGCAGCGCGACGGCGAGGTCCTCTCGGACGAGACGATGGAGGAGCTGCGCGGCTACGACGCCATCTACCTCGGCGCCGTCGGCGGCATCCCCGGGGAGATCCCCGGCGGCCTCATCGAGCGGGGGATCCTGCTCAAGATGCGCTTCGAGTTCGACCAGTACATCAACCTGCGGCCGTTCCTGCTCGCCGAGCAGGGCATCGACTTCCAGGTGATCCGGGAGAACACCGAGGGCACCTACGCCGGCGAGGGCGGCTTCCTGCGCAAGGGCACGCCCCACGAGATCGCCACCCAGGGGTCGGTGAACACCCGTCACGGCGTCGAGCGCTGCATCCGCTACGCCTTCGAGCTGGCGCAGAGCCGCGAGCGCAGGAAGCTGACGCTCGTGCACAAGACCAACGTGCTCACGTTCGCCGGCGACCTGTGGCAGCGGGCCTTCGACGAGGTCGCGGCCGAGTACCCCGACGTGGAGACCGGCTACCAGCACATCGACGCCGCCTGCATCCACTTCGTGAACGACCCCCAGCAGTACTCCGTCATCGTCACCGACAACCTGTTCGGCGACATCCTCACCGACCTCGGCGGTGCCATCTCCGGCGGCATCGGCCTGGCCAGCAGCGCCAACATGAACCCCGACCGCACCGCACCGTCGATGTTCGAGCCGGTGCACGGCTCGGCGCCCGACATCGCCGGCCAGGGCAAGGCCAACCCCACCGCCGCGATCCTCTCGGCGGCGATCATGCTGGAGTTCCTCGGCGAGGACGCCGCTGCGGCCCGCATCCGCCACGCGTGCGAGGACGTCCCGCAGGGCTCCACCAACGAGATCGGGGACGAGATCGCCCGGCGCGTCCGGGCGTAACCTGTCCCGTCCGCGTCCGCACCGAAGGAACACCATGCCCATCACGCCCACGGCCAAGATCTGGATGAACGGCGAGCTCGTCGACTGGGACGCAGCCAACATCCACATCCTCACGCACTCGCTGCACTACGGCATGGGCGTGTTCGAGGGCATCCGGGCCTACGAGACCTCGTCCGGCCCCGGCATCTTCCGCCTCACCGAGCACATCGAGCGGCTGCACAACTCGGCCCGCATCATGATGATGGACATGCCCTACTCGGTCGACGAGCTGGTGGAGGCCACCAAGCTCGTCGTGCGGGAGTCGGGCCTGCCGTCGTGCTACATCCGCCCCATCGCCTACTACGGCTACGGCGAGATGGGCCTGAACACGCTCCCGTGCTCGGTCGACGTCGCCATCGCCTGCTGGCCCTGGGGCGCCTACCTGGGCGACGACGCCGCCACCAAGGGCGTGCGCATGAAGATCTCGTCCTGGACCCGCCACGAGCACAACACGATGCCGCCGGCCTCCAAGACCACCGGCAACTACGTGAACTCCAGCCTGGCCAAGGTGGAGGCGCTCAAGGCCGGCTACGACGAGGCCATCATGCTCAACCCCCAGGGCCTCGTGGCCGAGTGCACCGGCGAGAACATCTTCGTGTCGCGCCACGGCCGCCTGATCACCCCGCCCATCACCTCCGGCGCGCTCGAGGGCATCACCCAGTCCACGGTCATGGCGATCGCGGCCGACCACGACTTCGAGGTCGTCATCGGCGACCTGGCCCGCTCCGACCTCTACATCGCCGACGAGATGTTCGTGTGCGGCACCGCAGCCGAGGTGTCGGCGGTCAACAGCGTCGACGACCGCGAGATCCCGTGCCCCGGTCCGATGACCGCCACCATCGCCGAGGAGTACTCCAAGCTCGTCCGCGGCGAGATCCCGAAGTACAAGGAGTGGGTGGAGCTGGCATGAGCGCGCCCGGGCCGGGGTTCCCTGCTCGCGTCGACATCTTCGACACCACGCTCCGCGACGGCGCCCAGTTCGAGGGCATCTCGCTGTCGGTGGACGACAAGCTCCGGATCGCCGAGCAGCTCGACCTGCTGGGCGTCCGCTGGATCGAGGGCGGGTATCCGCAGGCCAACCCGAAGGACCAGGAGTTCTTCCGGCGGGCCCCGTCCGAGCTGTCGCTCGGCACCGCGGAGCTCGTCGCCTTCGGCTCCACCCGCAAGCCGCTCGGCAAGACCGACAGCGACCCGACCCTCACGGCGCTGGTCGAGGCCGGCACCACCACCGCCTGCATCGTCGGCAAGTCCTGGGACTTCCACGTCACCGACGCGCTCGGCACCACCCTCGACGAGGGTGTCGCCATGGTGCAGGACTCCGTGCGCTTCCTGCGCGGTGCCGGGATGCGGGTGTTCTTCGACGCCGAGCACTGCTTCGACGGCTACAAGGCCAACCCCGAGTTCGTGCTCCGGGTGCTCGAGGCCGCGGCCATGGAGGGCGCCGAGTGCGTGGTGCTCTGCGACACCAACGGCGGCTCGCTGCCCCACGAGGTGCAGCGCATCACCGCCGAGGTCCGGGCCCACTTCGGCGACGACGTCCAGATCGGCATCCACACCCAGAACGACACCGGCTGCGCGGTGGCCAACTCCATCGCTGCCGTGCTCGGCGGCGCCACCCACCTGCAGGGGACGGTCAACGGCTACGGCGAGCGCACCGGCAACGCCAACCTGATGACCTGCATCCCCAACCTCGAGCTGAAGATGGGCGTGCAGTGCCTCCCGGCGGGCGGCATCGAGCGCCTGACGGCGGTGTCCCGCCACGTGAGCGAGCTCGTGAACCTTCCGCCCCACGCCGCCGACCCCTACGTGGGCTCGTCGGCCTTCGCCCACAAGGGCGGCCTGCACACCTCGGCCCTCGGCAAGGTGGGGTCCAAGTCCTACGAGCACGTCGACCCGGCCGCCATCGGCAACCACACGCGGGTGCTGGTCTCCGACCTCGGGGGTCGGGCCGGCATGAAGATGAAGGCGGAGGAGTTCGGCATCGACCTCGACGCCCAGGCCTCCGCCGAGCTGGCCAAGACGGTCAACGACCTCGAGGCCCGCGGGTACGTCTTCGAGGCGGCCGACGCCTCGCTCGAGCTGCTGATGCGCCGCACGCTCGGCCTCGCCGCCGACCCGTTCCGCACCGAGTCCTACCGGGTCACCTCCTACCACCGCGAGGGCGAGGCGCTGGCGCTCGCCGTCGCGGCCGCCGAGGGCGTCGTCGACCTGTCCACCGAGGCCACCGTGAAGATCTGGGTCGGCGACGAGCGCCGGATCGCGGTCGGGGAGGGCAACGGCCCGGTCCACGCACTCGACCAGGCCCTGCGCCGCGCCCTCAACGGCCACTTCCCGGGCATCGACGACATCCAGCTCGTCGACTTCCGGGTGCGCGTGCTCGACACGAGCATCGGCACCGAGGCTGTGACGCGGGTGCTCATCGAGACGACGGACGGCGAGGACTCGTGGTTCACCGTCGGCGTGTCGGAGAACATCATCGAGGCGTCCTGGACGGCGCTCATCGACGCCATCGTCTACGGCCTGCGGCGCGGGTCTGCGTAGCATCACGCCGTGGCAGCGCCCGAGCACGTCCCGACGGACCACATGCAGGATGTCCGTGCCTACGAGTCCCCGCCGCGTCGTCCCGACACGTGGCGGCCCGACCGCCCGGCCGACTTCGCCGACGACCACCGCCAGCCCGTGGGCGACCTGCTCGGCAGCCCCGGCCCCGACCAGGGCTACGCCCTCCGCCTCGCCCGGGTCCTCGAGCCCGAGCTGCAGCTGTCCGAGGGCGAGCACGCCAAGGACGCACTCGCCGGCATCGTCGCCGTCGGCCTGAAGCGGGCCTCCGCGTTCGGCCGGGCACCGGTCATCCACGACCTGCGCATCGCCGCCACCATCTTCGGCTTCCTCGACCCCTCGCCCGACGCCGACCTCGTCTCCGCGCGCCACCGGCTGCTCGAGGAGGTCTCCCACTTCCACCACTACATGGACCTGCGGCGCGTGGTCGACATGGTCCCGGTCGAGGCCCTGCGCCGCACGCCGGCCCAGGTCGAGGAGGCCTACCGGAGCGGCTGGCGGGCCCAGCTGCACCTCGACGAGGCACCCGCCGGGGGCACGCGGCGCGACGCCTGATCAGGCGGTCGTTGCGCTCCAGGTCGAACAGGCGTACCGTCGGTGGCACGCGACACCGGGCGGTGCAGCGACACACGACAAGCAGAACGGTTCCCGCCATGGCGTCCACGACCCTCCCGACGGCCGGCCCGAGCGGTGATCCGACGCCCATGTTCGGTTGCACCTTCGGCCCCCACGACGACGTGAACCACGTCGCATCGGTGCGCATCCGCGGTGCGCTGTGCGCGATCACCGCCGGCGACCACGCCCGCGAGCTCGGCGACCTGGTCGACCAGGGCTACACGGACGTGAACGTCGAGCTCGAGGGGCTGCTGCTGTGCACCTCCGACGGCCTCGACCTCTGGGACGACGTGCAGCACCGCCTCGACCCGCTCGACGGGCACCTCACGCTGTCCGGCGCCACGGGCGTCGTGCGTCGGGTGCTCGAGGTCGTCGAGCGCTCCGACATGCACTTCTGCCCCACGGTCGTCCACGCGGCCTGAGCCGCGGGAACCGGTGCCGGCCGCTCAGGCCACCCCGCGACTCGATCTGGCGGCGTCGCCGCCGCAGGGAACCGTGCCCATGGGCCGCCTCGCCTGTCGGCTCGGCTCCGGGGCTCAGCGCTCGGAGAGCTCCGTCAGGCGCGCCAGCAGCTGGGTCCACCCGGTGGAGATGCGCTCCTCGACGGTGGCGTCGACGCGCCCGCGCGCCATCTGCTCCACCCGCAGCTCCGAGCCGATGCCCGTCCGCTCGATGGTGACCGTGATCGACCCCGCGTAGGCGCCGGGCACCAGGACGCTGCCGATCTCGAGGCGCTCGGGCGGGTCGAACGCCCGGATCGTGCCGTGCAGGGCGCCGACACCCTCGTCCGGCGACTCGGCGCCGGACCACGCCCGCCCGCCCAGTCGGGGTTCGAGGCGCATGGGCGCCGCGCCGGGCGCCAGGTAGGGCTCGGACCACCACTCGGCGGTGCGGGACACGAGGGTGTGCCAGACCTGCTCGGGCGGCACGGCGGCCGCCGCGGTGAGCACGATCGAGGTCTCGTCGCCGGGGTCCGTCGCCGGATGCGAGGGGTCGGTGGTCGCGTCGATGGGGGTGCCCGTCACCGCTCCAGGCTGTCACGCCGGGGTGGTGCCGCCCGGGACCGGTGCGCGGCCGGTCCACCACCCCGTCGGTACGCTCGCCGACGTGCCGATCCGCCGCGCCCTCCGCCTCGGCGCGCGCGTGGCGGTGGTGGTCCTGGTGCTGCTCGGCGCCTACCTGGGGCTCACGTTCGTGCAGGTCTGGCAGGCGGCCCGGTCCGACTCCCAGGACCCGGCCGAGGCCATCATCGTCCTGGGGGCCGCCCAGTACGACGGCCGCCCGTCACCCGTCCTCGAGGCCCGGCTGGCCCACGCCGTGGAGCTCTACGCGGCCGGCGTGGCCCCGACGATCGTGGTCACCGGGGGCAAGCAGGAGGGCGACCGCTACACCGAGGCCGGGGCCGGCTACCGGTACCTGCGGGCCCATGACGTGCCCGAGGAGGCCATCCTGCGCGAGGAGCAGGGCACCAACACGTGGTCGCAGCTGGCCGCGGCGTCGGTGCTGCTGGCGAGCCGGGGCGTCGACGACGTGGTGCTGGTGAGCGACGACTACCACGCCTACCGCCTCGACCGGATCGCCCACGAGCTCGGCCTGGACGCCCAGGTCTCGCCCGTCGACCCCGGCCTCTCCCGAGGCGGGTTGGCCCGGAAGCTGACCCGGGAGACGGTGGCCGTCGCCGTCGGGCGCATCATCGGCTTCCGCCGCCTGGTCGACCTCGACGAGCAGCTGTCGAGTGTGCGTTCGCTCAGGCCCGTGGGTTAGCGTGGTCCGCCCCACCGATCGGGCGTGGTGTAATTGGCAACACAGCTGGTTCTGGTCCAGCCATTGGGGGTTCAAGTCCTCCCGCCCGAACCAAGCGCCCCCTCCGACCCCGGTCCCGGCGGCGTGTCCCGGCCCGCCCGGGCTTTGGTGATCCTGCCGGCGACGGTATGATCGCCCGTTCCTGCCCCGTTCGTCTAGCGGCCTAGGACACCGGCCTCTCACGCCGGCAACACGGGTTCGAATCCCGTACGGGGTGCCACGCGCACACGACGCCCAGCCCTCTCCGGGGCCGGGCGTCTGCCGCGTCCGGGGTCAACCGCCCCCGAGGAGCGCCTGCAGCGGCGCCATGTCGAAGTAGTCGCGCCACAGCGTGATCCGGCCGTCCTCGACCTCGAACACGCCCATCACCGGCAGCTCGTGCCAGGTGCCGCCCATCTCGAAGCGGTCGGTGCGCTCGTTCATCACGACGGCGCCGTCGGCGACCTGGCGGTGGACCACCCAGTCGATGCCGGTGGCCGAGGCGAGGAACCCGCCGAGGGCCTGGCGGATGCCGTCGGGGCCGGTGACGGCGCCGATGGGCACGTTGTCGTAGACGACGTCGTCGCTGACCATCGTGAGCGCATGCTCGAGGTCGTCGGCGCAGATGGCGGCGATGAAGGCGTCGACGACGCTCGCTTCGGTGCTCATGGGGATCTCCAGGTGGCGGTCGGGGAAATCGCTGCGGATCGCCCTCGGGATCCGAGGGCTTCTCGCAGCGATTTCCCGTCGGGTGGTCAGGGGAGCTGGTCGAGGAGGGTGCTCGGGTCGTGGTGCTCGTAGCCGAGGGACTCGGCCACGGCCGGCTCGGTCACCCGCCCGAGGGCCACGTTGAGGCCGTTGCGCAGGTGCGGGTCGCGCCGCATCGCCTCGGCCGCGCCCAGGTCGGCGAGGGTGAGCACGAATGGCAGCGTGGCGTTGTTCAGGGCGTGCGTCGACGTCCGGGGCACGGCGCCCGGCATGTTGGCCACGCAGTAGTGGACGACGCCGTGGACGAGGAAGGTCGGGTCCTCGTGCGTGGTGGGTCGGGACGTCTCGAAGCAGCCCCCCTGGTCGATGGCGACGTCGACCAGCACCGATCCGGGCCGCATGGTGCGCACCATGTCCTCGGTGACCAGCTTGGGCGCCCGTGACCCCTTGACCAGGACCGCCCCGATGACCAGGTCGGCGCCCTCGACCAGGTCCTCGAGCGCCGTGCGGGTCGAGTACGCGGTCTCGAGGCCGGCGCCGAAGCGCTGCTCGAGGTGGGCGAGCACGTCCAGGTCCCGGTCGAGGACCGTGACGTCGGCGCCGAGGCCGACGGCCATCTCGATGGCGTTCTCGCCGACCACGCCGCCGCCGATGATGACGACCCGGCCCGAGTGCACCCCGGGCACTCCGCCCAGCAGCACGCCCGCGCCGCCCTGGGCGCTCTCGAGGGCGTGGGCGCCGGCCTGCACCGACATGCGCCCGGCGACCTGGGACATGGGTGCCAGCAGGGGCAGGCGACCGACGGCGTCGGTGACGGTCTCGTAGGCGATGCAGGTGGCGCCGGAGTCGACCAGGTCCTTGGTCTGCTCGGCGTCGGGGGCCAGGTGGAGGTAGGTGAACAGCACCTGGCCCTCGCGGAGCATGGCGCGCTCCCCGGCCTGGGGCTCCTTGACCTTCACCACCAGGTCGGCGCGATCGAAGATGGCCGCGGGGTCGGCGACGAGCTCGGCGCCGGCCGCGGCGTAGTGCTCGTCCGCAGCGCCGACGCCGGCACCCGCTCCCTGCTCCACCAGCACCTCGTGGCCGTGGGCGACGAGCTCCCGGACGCTCGCCGGCGTGAGGCCGACGCGCTTCTCGGCGCTCTTGATCTCCGCGGGCGTCCCGACGAGCACGTGCGCACCCTACGCACGGGCCCGATCGGTCCGTGGAGGCGAGGGGTTGCGCGAATCACCTACAACCCGGTAGGAATAGTCGGGATGCGACGACTCCTGACGTTCACCCTCGTCGGCCTCCTGGCCCAGACCATCGACGGCTCCCTCGGGATGGCGTACGGGGCGTCGTCAGCCACCTTCCTCGTCGCCGCTGGCTACACGCCCGTGCTCGTGTCGGCGTCGATCCACCTCGCAGAGGTGGGGACGACCACCGTGTCCGGCCTCAGCCACTGGAAGCTGGGCAACGTCGACTGGGGCGTGGTCCGCCGCATCGCCCTCCCGGGGGCGGTGGGGGCGTTCGCCGGCGCAACGCTGCTGTCGTCGTTCGACGGCGAGGTGATGACCCCGTGGACCTCCGCGATCCTGTTCGGGCTCGGCCTGGTCGTGCTCCTGCGGTTCGCGTTCGGGATCGGCGCCAACGTGCGCCGCCGGGAGCTGAGCCGGGCCGGTGGGGCCGGCATCGGCCTGGTCGGCGGGCTCGTCGACGCCGTGGGCGGCGGTGGCTGGGGACCCGTGGCCACACCGACGCTCCTGACCGCCACGAGGATGGAACCCCGCCACGTGATCGGTTCGGTCGACACGGCCGAGGTGGTCGTGTCCGCCGCCGCCAGCGTCGGGTTCCTCATCGGCATCGGCTCCGCCGGGATCGACGCCACCGTGGTGCTCGCGCTCCTCGCCGGCGGCGTGGTGGCGGCGCCGTTCGCCGCCTGGCTGGTGCGCATCCTGCCCACGGCCGCGCTCGGAGTCGGCGTCGGCAGCATCCTCCTGCTCACCAACGCTCGCACGCTGGTGCGCCTGCACGACCTCGACGGCGCCGTCGTGTACCCGACCCTCACGCTCGGTCTGCTCGTCGCTGCGGCCTACGCCTGGCGTCAGTGGGGTAGCCAGGCGTCGTCGTCGTCGATGAGCGCGGCGACCTCCGCGGGCAGCTGACCCTCGAGCAGGTCGGCCAGCGTCACCGACTCGAGCACGGCGCGCAGCGACGCCCGCACCGCGACCCACAGCGCGGCGAGCGGCTCGGGCCCGTCGGCCACGGCCTCAGGCCGCTGGCCCTGGACGAGGGTCAGCGGCCCCTCCACCGCCCGGGCCACCGCGGCCACGGTGATCGCCGAGGGGTCGGCGGCGAGCGTGTAGCCGCCCTCCGCGCCCCGGTGGCTGCGGACCAGGCCGGCCTGGCGCAGCGACCCGAGGATGGCCTCCAGGTACTTGCCCGGGATGCCCCGGGTCTCGGCGACCTGGTCGCGGGTGCGTCGCTCGGGTGCGGCGGCCGCCAGCTCGAGCATGGCCCGGACCGCGTAGTCGAGCTTCGCCGAGACCTGCACGGCGCCGATCCTGCCAGGTGGTCAGCCGCCGGCGGCCGTCTTGGCCCGCTTGGCGGAGCGAGCCCGCAGGTTCTGGTCGAGCTCGACCTTGCGGATGCGCACGAAGTTGGGCGTGACCTCGACGCACTCGTCCTCGGCGATGTGCTCGAGCGCCTGCTCGAGGGAGAGCACCGTGGCCGGGATCAGCTTCTCGAAGTTGTCCGAGGAGGAGGCGCGGACGTTGGTCTGCTTCTTCTCCTTGGTGGGGTTGACGTCCATGTCCTCGGTGCGGGCGTTCTCGCCGATGACCATGCCCTCGTAGACCGCGACGCCGGGGCCGACGAAGAGCTGGCCGCGCTCCTGGAGCGAGAGCAGCGAGTAGCTGCGCGTCTCGCCGGTGCGGTCGGCCACGAGCGAGCCGTTGCGCCGGGCGCGGATGTCGCCGGCCCAGGGCTCCATGCGCTCGAACACGTGGTGCAGGAGCGCGGTGCCCCGGCTCTCGGTGAGCAGCTCGGTGCGGAAGCCGATGAGACCGCGCGCCGGTACCAGGTAGTCGAGGCGGACCCAGCCGGTGCCGTGGTTGACGATCTGCTCGAGGCGCCCCTTGCGCACGGCCAGCAGCTGCTGGACGACGCCGAGGTAGTCCTCGGGCACGTCGACCGTGACCCGGTCGACCGGCTCGTGGACCTTGCCGTCGATCTCCCGGGTGAGCACCTGGGGCTTGCCGACGGTGAGCTCGAAGCCCTCGCGCCGCATCATCTCCACCAGGACGGCCAGCTGGAGCTCGCCCCGGCCCTGGACCTCCCAGGTGTCGGGCCGCTCGGTGGGCAGGACCCGGATCGACACGTTGCCGATGAGCTCGGCGTCGAGGCGGGCCTTCACCAACCGGGCCGTCATCTTCTTGCCGTCCTTGCCGGCGAGCGGCGAGGTGTTCACGCCGACGGTCATCGACAGGCTGGGCTCGTCGATGGTCATCACGGGCAGCGGATGGGGGTCCTCGGCGTCGGCGAGGGTCTCCCCGATGGTGATCTCCTCGATGCCGGCGATGGCGATGATCTCGCCCGGGCCGGCGGACTCGGCCGGCACGCGGTCGAGGTTCTCGGTGATGAACAGCTCGCCGATGCGCACGCGCTCCTGGGTGCCGTCGGCCTTGCACCACATCACGGTCTGGCCCTTTCGGATGTGGCCGTTGCGGACCCGGCACATGGCCAGGCGGCCGAGGTAGGGCGAGGAGTCCAGGTTGGTGACGAGGGCCTGCAGCGGCATGGCGTCGTCGTACTCGGGGGCCGGGATGTGCTCGACCAGCAGGTCGAGCAGGGGGCGCAGGGTGGCGCCCTCGGCGATGCCCTCGCCGTCGCCCGGGCGCTCCATCGTGGCCCGGCCGTCACGGGCGACGCAGTAGACGATCGGGAAGTCGATCTGGTGCTCGTCGGCGTCGAGGTCCAGGAACAGCTCCTCGACCTCGTGGACGACCTCGTCGATGCGGGAGTCGGGGCGGTCGACCTTGTTGACCACGAGGATCACCGGCAGACGGGCCTGCAGCGCCTTGCGGAGCACGAAGCGGGTCTGGGGCAGCGGGCCCTCGCTGGCGTCGACCAGGAGGAGGATCCCGTCCACCATCGACAGGGCCCGCTCGACCTCGCCGCCGAAGTCGGCGTGGCCCGGGGTGTCGACGATGTTGATCTTGACGAGCTCGCCGCCCTCGGGCAGGTAGGGGATGGCCGTGTTCTTGGCCAGGATCGTGATCCCCTTCTCCTTCTCGAGGTCCATGGAGTCCATGACCCGCTCGGCCACGTCCTGGTTCTCGCGGAACGCGCCGGACTGCCACAGCATCTTGTCCACCAGGGTGGTCTTGCCGTGGTCGACGTGGGCCACGATGGCCACGTTCCTGAGATCTGCGCGCAGCGCCACTGAGTGCTCCGAAGGGGAAGAGGGGGGAACGCAACAGACTAGAATGAATCATCCCGAAGCCCTCTTTCGGCCCTGTCCGGGTCGGTCCGGGCGGCGCAGGATGCTGAGGTGACAGCTGTGGGGACGACGCCGTGCTCGCCGGCGACGCGAGACGGCCGGGGTGGGTCCACCTTCTGGTTCACGCTCCCGGAAGGAATGGACTGGGTCTGATGACCGTCCACCTCACGCAGATCCTCCTCGTCGAGGACGACGCCGCCGACGCCCGCCTGGTCGAGGCGACGTGACCGCCGGCGACCAGCAGCGCCTGGACCTCCCGGTCCCGGTCGCCGACCCGATGGAGAGCCTCGAGGCGCTGTCGGTGCTCGTCGTCGAGGACAACCGCTCGGACCAGCGCCTGATCGTCGAGGCCCTGGTCGAGGGAGGGGTGGGCGTCGACCGCATCACCTGCGTGGAGACCCTGCGCGCTGCCCGCCAGGCTCTCGTGCAGCGCCCGGCCGGGTGCGTCCTGCTCGACCTCTCGCTGCCCGACGCCGTCGGCCTCGAGGGCGT
>JAKFET010000188.1:0-1618 GCA_036675575.1 Acidimicrobiaceae bacterium | reverse complement strand
CCAGGTCGCGGCGGCCCGATCGGCCAGGCGTACGCCGGCTGCTGAGGTTCGGCGCCACCGACGCCGTACCCCTCAACGGCACCGGGCAGGGCGAGTCGGACCCGGGTCTGCTGATCGCGCTGGCCAGGTTCGGCGAGGCGCCGTGCGTCTTCCTCGGCCAGGACCGGCGTGGCCAGACGACCGATCACCCGATGGGGCCCGGGGCCCTGCGCGAGGCCCGGCGCGGGATGCGGCTGGCCTCCGAGCTGGGGCTGCCCCTGGTGACGGTGATCGACACCCAGGGTGCGGCGCTGTCGGCCGATGCCGAGAACGGCGGGCTGGCAGGTGAGATCGCCCGGTCGCTGGCCGACCTGGTCACGCTCGACGCGCCGACCCTGTGCCTGATGCTCGGCGAGGGCAACGGTGGTGGCGCGTTGGCCCTGCTGCCCGCCGACCGGGTCATCGCAGCACAGCACGCCTGGCTGTCCCCGCTGCCGCCCGAGGGTGCTTCGGCGATCGTCCACCGCGACCTCGAACACGCCGCGGAGATGGCGCGCGCCCAGCAGGTGCGGGCGATCGACCTCTACCGTCGCGGCATCGTCGACCGGATCATCGCCGAGAAGCCTGACGCCGCCGACGAGCCCGAGGAGTTCTGCCGCCGGGTCGGCGCGGTGCTGGAGCACGAGCTCGCGACGCTGATCGCCCAGGGTCCGGGGTCTGCGGCGAAGCGGGCCCGGCGCTACGTCTGACGGCCGCTGCGGCGCCGGGCACACGACCCGGCGCGCAGGGGGCGTGGTCAGCCGCGACCCGAGTCACCGAAGTCCAGGCGGGCCCGGGACGTCGGAGTGGGCTGCGCCGGGCCTCGACCGCGACCAGGGGCGCGTCCGTCAGCCCGCTGTAGGCAGGACCGCGCCACAGCCCGAGTGCTTCCCGCAGCACCACCGACCTGGCCTCCCCGGGCAGCGAGGTCGCCCTGCGGCCCGACGGATCGGTCGGGCTCGATCGCACGTCGGACCCGGAGCACGAGGTTCTGCAACGCCTTGCCGGCGGTGCGGGGCGGGTCGTCCCCCCACAGCCCGTCGATCAGCGTGGAGACGGGCAGTGGACGACCCGATGCCGCCAGCAGGTGGGCCAGCAGAAGGCGCTCCCTCGCGCCCCGGACGTCGATCGGCCCCGACGGCCCGAGGATCTGCAGCGAGCCGAGCACGCCGAACTCCACGACGTCACGATAGGGGTTGCTTCGCATTCACCGATGGTGTTCTGGACCGGTCACACCGTGGTCACACGCCGGTTTCGTGGCTCAGGCGGGGTCGCCGATCAGGGCAGCGAGACCGTCGAGGGTGCGGGCCAGGCCGAACGCCCAGGCCCGATCAGCCGTCCAGGCGCTTCCCTCGGCCTCGCCTGCAGCCTTCCCGATCCGCGCCGCCCGCGGGTAGACCTGTGGGTCGAGGACGCGGACGAGGAGGGCGACGTTCGCCTCCCACCAGTCGGCGTCGGACATCGCGGTGTCGGTGGTGACCCGGGCAGCGTCGTGCGCCGAGCGGCTGTGGGCCTGCACGAAGCCGAGCAGGTAGGTCAGCGCGGCGTCGATGTCGACGTCGGACAGGCCGGTCTCGTCGAAGGCCGCCAGCTCGTGCTC
>JAKFET010000084.1:0-1621 GCA_036675575.1 Acidimicrobiaceae bacterium | reverse complement strand
GCTGGCCGCGAGCCGGCGCCGGGCCGTGCTCGACGCCCTCCAGCACCTGCCACGCCGCCAGCGCGAGGTGCTCGCGCTGCGCTACTACCTCGACCTGTCCGAGGCGGAGATCGCCGAGACCCTCGGCATCAGCAAGGGAGCCGTGAAGAGCCACGCGTCCCGTGGCGCCGCCGCGCTACGACCACTGCTGGAGTCCCGCGACCTGAAGGGAGGCGAGCGATGAACGACGACCAGGCCGACCGGGACCTCGCGAGCCTGTTCACGGACGCCGTCTCGGACGTCGTACCCGGCGACCGGCTGGGTGAGATCCGTCGCGCAACGGCACACAACACCCGCACGCCGCGGCGCTGGGCCCTCGTCCTGGCCGCGGGTACGGCGACCGCGGCCGTCGTGGGAGGCGGCGCGGCCCTCAGCCAGCTGGGCCTGCCGAACGGCGACGACGTCGCCGGACCCAGCAACGAACACATGGCCGTGGCGACGTACTACGTGGGAGAGACGCCCGACGGCGACCGGCTCTTCCGCGAGTTCCAGTCGATCGACGCAACCGACGACACCGCCACGCGCGCCCTGGAGGCCGTTCGGCTCCTGGAGTCCGACGCCGGCGCGAACGACCCCGACTACGAGACGGCGTGGCCCGCCGGTGCCTTCGTCGACGTCGCGCTCGGCGACGACGGGATCCGGTTGACCATCAGCGACAAGGCTGCGGGCGACCCCGGCACGACCGGCACGAACGGCCTGCAGCAAGCCGTGTTCACCGCGCAGGCAGCGGTCGGCGAGACCCTCCCGGTGTCCTTCGTGACCGGCGACCGCACCGTCCGCGACGACGTGCGGCGCGACAACGCCGTCCTCACCCCCGTCAACATCTCCGACCCGGCCGAGGGCCACTCGGTCAGCGGCGCCCTCACCATGCGCGGCACCGTGCGATCGCCCCGGGGCGCCGACGTCGACGACGTCCCCTGGGAGCTCCGGTCCGCCGACGGCGCGCTCGCCCTCTCGGGTGCCGCACCGGCGACCGGCACCACGTGGGAGACGACCGCCGACATCGCCGACCTCGCTCCCGGCAGGTACGTCCTCACCGTCAGCGGCGCCAGCCCCACCAGCGGCCCCACCAACGGGCCGGCGACCGACACGCGGACCGTCACCGTCCGCTGACCGACCCACCGCTCACGCAAGGATCGTTCTCATGAACCACCCCGTTTCCCCCCGCCGCACCCTCGCTGCTCTCACCGGGGCGCTGCTGACCCTGGGCCTCCTGGCCGGCTGCGGTGACGACGACGCCGACCCGGCGGCGTCCGATCCCACCAGCCGGGGCACGGCCAGCAGCGACGCGACGACGGATGCGACGGGCAGCCCGACCGGCAGCCCCACGACCGGCGGGACCCCGGGAACCGCCGATCCGGAGGTGATCCCGGTCTACTACGTCGGCGACACCCCCGACGGTGACCGGCTGTTCCGCGAGTTCACGCAGTCCTCGGGCGTCGCACCGCTCGTCGCTGCCGCCGCCGCGGTCACCGAGGGCGACCCGGTCGACCCGGACTACCGCACGCCGTGGCCCAGCGGCCGCTTCGCGTCGATCACGCAGACCAGCACCGCGATCGTGGTCGAGGTGGCCGAGGAGAGC
>JAKFET010000200.1:0-1629 GCA_036675575.1 Acidimicrobiaceae bacterium | reverse complement strand
ATCCCCCGACCCATCCGGCCCAGCCCCAGCACCACCACGTCTCTCGTCATGTCATCGATCCTGTGTGGCGCGGGCAGATGCGACAAGCGCAACTATCGTGTTCATCCATGCGAAACCCGCATACTTGGTCGATGGCACTGACGGCATGGCGGACCTTCGTGGCGGTGTGCGACACCGGCTCACTCACCGCCGCGGCCCGGGAGCTCGGCTACACGCAGTCCGCCGTGTCGCGCCAGGTCGCGGCCCTCGAGCAGGAGCACGGCGCACAGCTCCTCGAGCGCCTGCCCCGCGGGGTCCGCGCCACCGCCGCGGGCGAGGCGCTGCTCCCGCACGCGCGGATGGTCGTGGGGGAAGCGGCGCGCGGCAGGGACGCCGTACGACGTGCGCAGGACGGTGATCCGGTCGTGCTCACCCTCGGCGCGGTGCCGTCGGCCGCGGTCGACCTGGTGCCACGAGCGCTGCGAGCGCTGGCCGTTGGCGGGCCGCGGGTGAGCCTGCGGTCCGGCGGTTCACCCGCACTCCACGACCTGGTGCGCACCGGCGACGTGGACGTGGCAGTGGTGACCGACTACCCGCCCGGGCTGCCCGCGGAGCGCGACGTCGTACGCACCCGACTGCTCGAGGACGAGATGTGCGTCGTGGTGCCTCCCGAGCATGCGCTGGGCCGCGGGCGTCGGCGGGTGCGGCTCGCGTCGTTCGCCGACGACGTCTGGGCCGAGGACAACCCCGGGTCGGAGCGCGTGCTGGTGCAGGCGGCCGGCCGCTCCGACTTCGAGCCCAGGATCGAGCTCGTCGCGGGCGACCTGCTCGGCAAGGTGGCCCTGGTGGCGGCCGGGCTCGCGGTGGCGCTGGTGCCGGGCATGCTGACGCCGGCACTGCCTCCCGCCGTCGTCGTACGACGTCTCGCTGACCCGCCCACGCGGACGGTCTATGCCGTCCACCGCAGGTCGCGTCCGCGCGCGGGCGTCGACCGGCTCGTCGCGGCCCTGGCGGCCGCAGCTGGTTGAGGGCCGCGAGCTCACACCGGCAGGCGGGACCTGCCGTCGTACCCGCCACGCGGTGCGCCGACGCCGAAGAAGTCGGCGATCGTGGGTGCCACGTCGATCGTGGCGGCGTGCTTCGACGACGTCACGCCCTGCGGCACCCGTCGGTGACCTCCCGCCAGGAAGAACGGGATCGGCATGGTCGCCGGATGGCCGTGGTTGCCGGGGATCGGGTTGGACCACTGGTCGGGGTCGCTGAACCGCCAGCCCGCGCGGGCGTAGGCGATCACGTCGCCGCCGACAGGTCCGGTGCGGAGCGATGGTGTGGCTCGCGGGTCGTGCGCGGACAGGACGCCCGGGACGGCGGAGGCGAGCTCGATCATGCGGGCAGTCGCCGCGTCCAGAAGTGCCGGATCGCCGGTCCAGTAGAGGAGGTCGGCGCCGCCGTTGTCGGCGATCGTCACGCGACCGGCGAGCAGCGGGTCGGCCTCGAGCACCGGGGACAGGTGGATGAGCTGGTGCGGCAGCGACCAGTCCATCGAGTGGTCGGCCAGCACCACGACGAGCGAGTGCTCCCACCGGCCCGAGGACTTCAACAGGTCCACGAAGCGCCCGACCTGCACGTCCGTGGCGGCCAGGGCGGCCT
>JAKFET010000219.1:0-1649 GCA_036675575.1 Acidimicrobiaceae bacterium | reverse complement strand
CGACCGACATCAAGATCCCGCTGCTGATCGAGAACACCGCCGGCGGCGACAACGCCATGGCGCGCCACCTCGACCGCATCGCGGGCGTGTGGGACGCGATCGGCGCGGCCGAGGGCAGCGACCGGGTCGGCTTCTGCCTGGACACCTGCCACGCGTGGGCGGGCGGCATCGACCTCGGTGACGCCGTGGAGAAGGTCCGGGCCATCACCGGCCGGATCGACCTGGTGCACGCCAACGACTCGCGCGACGACTTCGACTCCGGTGCCGACCGCCACGCCAACTTCGGCCAGGGCAAGCTGCCGGCGGACGAGTTCGCGGGCGTGGTGCGTGAGGCCGGCGCCCCGGTGGTCTGCGAGACGCCGGGATCGGCCGAGGAGCACGTGGCCGACTTCGCCTGGCTGCGCGAGCACCTCTGACTTCGTGGGACGTGCGACGAGGCGGCTGCCCGGGCGACCGGTTCGCACCACGTCCAGCACGACGTACGACGACCCGGTTGCTCAGCCGGTGTGGGTGAGCGGCTCGGCGATCACGATCACGCTGCTGAGGAAGGCCTCGCCGTCCCAGTCCTCGCAGGTGACCAGGACGAGCCGGCCCGGGCCGGACTGGTCGAAGAGCTCCCGGTAGCGGCGCGCCACCTCGCCCGTGGACAGGACCGACACCGAGCTGACGCGGTAGTCCACTCGCCGGCGCTCGCCCGTCACCGAGATCGGATCACCGGGCGTCAGCTCCTCCAGGTCGTCCAGCGCGCCACCTCCGGTGTGGATGGTGTGCCCGGTGAGGAGGGCGCTGCCGGTCCGGTCCCCGGGACGGGCACCGCCGGACCACCACCCGAGTCGCTGCGGGTCGCTCGGCGGGGTCAGCGCCCGGTCCACGACCCTGATCGGGTCGACCGACGCGTGGACCCCCAAGGCCGGGATGTCGATCCGGCGTGGCCGGCCGCCGGGCAGGACGGTCGTCGCCCGAGACGCGGCGACGGGTCCCCCTGCCAACGGCGCTGAGCTCTCCCGGGTCTGGCCGGCCACCGGGTCGGCGGCCGACGGTTCAGCCGGACCACCGACGCCCAGGGCCACAGCCAGCCCGGACAGGACCAGGACGGGTGCAGCCAGCGCGGCCACCACCTGGGACGGGCGGCGGCCTTGCCGAGGAGTGGGCTCAGCCACGGGCCCGGCGGAGCCAGGCCAGGCGCCCGGACGCAGCACCGGCCAGCACCAGCGCCAGGCCGAGCAGCGTGCGTACGACGCGGTCGTCCTGCGGCTGCCCGACGACTCCGGCGTGGACCGCCGTCGGGAGGAGCTGGTTCGCCTGCTGGGCGAGGACGTCGTCGCCCTTCTCCTCCTCGAACGCCTGCTCCCCGAGCACCTCCGGCTCCGGGGTCGTCGTCGGACCCTCGGTCGGCGTGGGTGTCTGGGTCGACGAGGTCTCGGGCGCCGGCGTCGAGGAGGGCAGCGCGGACGTCACGGTCGTCGGCGTCGCGGACGGGCTCGTCGCCGGGGTCGTCGGGGTCTGGGTCGGCGAGGGGGTCGGCGTCACCGGGCCGCAGCCCTCGACCCAGAACACCTTGTGCTTGACGGTGGCGCCGTTGGACTCGGGCGTGTTGATCGTCAGCTTGACGTGGTAGCCCTGCTGCGGGTGCGGGGCGCCGGCGAAGG
>JAKFET010000155.1:0-11945 GCA_036675575.1 Acidimicrobiaceae bacterium | reverse complement strand
GACTGATCTCGGTGCGCTCCTGGAACGACAACCGCTCGTACTCCTTGACCATCCAACACCCTTCCTCGCTCCACACGACAGGTGTTGCACTGACCACCGGTACTCACGCCGACGAATCGACGCTCACTTCCTCGCACGAACCCGTGGCGGGAGTGGGAGCCGCCGCCCTGACGATCAGGGGCGCAGGGCGCGGAGGTCGGCGATGACCTCGGGCAGCGCCGCAGCGAACGCCTCGACGTCGGCTTCCGTCGTCGACCATCCGACCGACACCCGCAGCGAGCGGTGCGCGTCCACGCCCATGGCCTCCAGCACCGGGGACGGCTCGAGCCCCTCGGACGCGCACGCGCTTCCGGAGTGGGCCCGGATGCGGCGCCGGTCGAGCCCGAGCAGCACCGCCTGGGGCTCGATGTCGGAGATCCCGGCGCACACGAGGTGGGGAAGCCGCTCGGTCGGGTGGCCGAACAGCTCGACCCCGTCCACCGACAGCAGCGCAGCCCGCAACCGGTCGGCGAGCTGGGTCTGGGCAGCCGCTTCGCCGGCGACGTCGATCGCGTCGACGGCGGCCGCCAGCCCGAGGGCGCCGGCGACGTCCTCGAGCCCGGCGCGGCGTGCACGCTCCTGCTCGCCGCCGACGATGAGCGGGCGGATGCGCAGGCCCCGCCGCACGAGCAGCACGCCCGTACCCGCCGGGCCACCCAGCTTGTGGCCGCTGATGGAGACGAGGTCGGCTCCGAGCGCCCCGAAGTCGAAGGGCAGCCGTCCCGCCCCCTGCGCAGCGTCGACGTGGACCAGCACGCCACGGGCACGGCACGCCGCCACCACGTCTGCCACCGGCTGGATCGTGCCGACCTCGTGGTTGGCCAGCTGGAGGTGGACCACGGCGGTGTCGTGGTCGACGACGGCGAGCAGCTCGTCGGCATCGACCCGTCCCGTGCGGTCGCAGCCCACGATCGCGGTGGCGCCGTGCTGGGCTGCGGCCAGGCGAACTGCCGAGTGCTCGACCGCCGACAGCACCTGCGTGCGCCCCCGGTCGGCGACTCCCCAGCAGACCGACGCGATCGATTCCGACGCCCCCGAGGTGAAGACGACCTCCCGGGGTCTCGCACCGAAGGCTCGCGCCACCGCCTCCCGGGCCTGTTCCAGCGCCACCCGTGCCGTCATGCCGGGCTCGTGGATCCGGGACGGGTCGGCGAACGGCGCGTCGAGCGCCTCGAGCACCATCGCCCGCGCCTCGGGACGCAGCGGCGACGTGGAGGCGTGGTCCAGGTAGTGCCCGAGGTCGGGGCGGTCGGTGCGCAACGGAGGTGGACCGGTCAGCGCGACGTGACGACCGTGACGCAGGTCTCCGAGCCGAGCGCCTGTGTCGTCTCGGTGGCCGGCCGCGTGTCGCCGTACAGCGACGAGAGCATCCCCTTGACCAGGCCCCGATCGACGGCGCAGATCACCGGGTGCTCGATGGCGGCGTCGCCGAACGGGCAGTGCTCCGCGACGATGCGCAGCTCGTCGCCCTGCTTCTCGGCGTGGGCGGCGAAGCCGTGGGACGTCAGCGCGTCGGCCACCGCGTGGAGCGCAGAGCGGAACGACCGCTGGGCCGATGCGTCCGAGCCCATGGATGCGGCGAGCGATCGGCCGTACTCGACGCCGACCTCCTCGGCCATGCGGGCGGCGACGTCGCCGGGCAGCAGGGCGAGGGACTTCCCGAGCAGCGTGACCAGCAGGTCGTCGTGGCGGACGGCGAACTCGATCGGGTTCTCGTTCCCGATCGCCTTGTACCGCTTGGACGGGCGGCCGGCGCCGCTGCCGGCGGGGCGGGCGGTGGAGACCTCGACGTACCCGCCGCCGGCGAGCTTGTCGAGGTGGTGGCGGGCGACGTTGGAGTGCAGCTCGAAGCGCTCGGCGACGTCGGAGGCGGTGACGCCCTCGGTGCGCTCGCGCAGCCACAGGTAGATCTCCCGGCGGGTCGGGTCACCGAAGGCCGAGGTGATGGCGGTGACGGCCGAGGAGAAGTCGGCTGCGCTCAGCGCGGTGGGTGAGTCCGCATCCACATCGGTATTCTACCTACGGCCGTAGGGGAAATCCCTGTGGCGCTCCCAGCCCCACCCGGAAGGTCCACCGTGCCCACCGAGTCCCAGATCATCGACGCGCTCCGACCGGTCGAGGACCCCGAGCTGCACCGCAGCATCGTCGACCTCGGCATGGTCCGCTCCGTGCAGATCCAGGGCGCGTCGGTGCGGGTCGAGATCGCCCTCACCGTCCCCGGCTGCCCGCTCAAGAACGAGATCCAGCGCCGGGTCGGGGAGGCCGTGCACGCCCTCGACGACGTCCAGTCCGTCGACGTCACCTTCGACGTGATGAGCGACGAGGAGCGGGCGCGGGTGCGCGAGCTCATGGTGGGGGATCCGAAGTCCACGGCCGGCAGCCAGGCCGCACACGGCCACGCCGAAGGTCGCACCATCCCCTTCGCCGACGCCGGGTCCAAGACCCGCGTCCTGCTCGTGGCGTCGGGCAAGGGCGGGGTGGGCAAGTCGTCGGTCACCACCAACCTCGCCGTCAGCCTGGCCAAGCGGGGCAAGAAGACCGCCATCGTCGACGCCGACGTCTGGGGCTTCTCCATCCCGCGCATGCTCGGCATCGACCGAGCCCCCGTCGTCATCGACTCGATGCTGATCCCGCCGGAGTCCCACGGCGTGTCCTGCATCTCCATGGGCTTCTTCGCCCAGGAGGACCAGGCCGTGATCTGGCGCGGCCCGATGCTGCACAAGGCCCTCGAGCAGTTCCTCACCGACGTGTACTGGGACGACCCGGACTTCCTCGTCGTCGACCTCCCGCCCGGCACCGGCGACATCTCGATCTCGCTGGCCCAGTTCCTGCCCCGGGCCGAGGTCTACGTCGTCACCACGCCGCAGCCGGCCGCCCAGCGCGTGGCGCAGCGAGCCGCGTTCATGGCCGAGAAGGTGAACCTCGAGGTCAAGGGCGTCATCGAGAACATGTCGTGGTTCACTGGCGACGACGGTGCCCGCTACGAGATCTTCGGGTCGGGCGGCGGCGAGGAGCTCGCCGAGCGGCTCGGCAAGCCGCTGCTCGGCAAGGTGCCGCTGCTGCCCGAGCTGCGCGAGGGCTCCGACACCGGCATGCCCATCGTGGTGAGCTCGCCCGAGTCCGAGGCGGCGGCCGCCTTCGACGAGATCGCCCGGGCGATCATCGAGGAGCTGGCACCGACCAAGCGGTTCCACCCCGAGCTGAAGATCAACTAGCTCAGCGCAGCTCGTGCTCGTCGGCCGGGTGGCCGGCGAGCTCCCGGATGGCCTGGATCAGGGGCTCCGCGTCGCCGTTCTTCAGGCGGAGGGGGATGCCCCACCGCGCCATCTCCGTGCGGGCGAACTCCCCGGCGACCGCGGAGTAGGCCACGATCCGGGTGTCCGGGCAGCGCTCGAGCAGCTCCGGGATCGCCTCGAAGCCCGTCATGCGCGGCATCAGCAGGTCGAGCACGACGACGTGGGGGCGCAGTGCGGCGCACAGGTCGATGGCCTCCTGGCCGTCGCCGGCCTCGCCGACGACGTGGATGCCGGCTTGGCGGAGCTGGAGCTTGAGCAGCAGGCGGATGTCGGTCTCGTCGTCGGCGACCACGACGTCGATCTGCTCGGGCGGGTCCGCCATGGGCTCGATCACCGGGCGCTCGGCAGCATCAGGCGGGTGACGACCGTGCCGCCGTCCTGGTGGATGGTGACGTCGCCGCCGTCCATGCGGGCCAGCGCCCGCGCCACGGGGAGGCCGACGCCGAGGCCGGCGGAACGGGTCACGGCCTGCTCGCCCCGGAAGAACAGCTCGAAGCCGAGCTCGAGGTCGGGCATCTGGTGGTCGACCGGCGTCTCGAAGACGGTCACGACGGTGCCGCCGCCGCCCTCGAAGCGGACGACGGTGGTGTCGTCGCCGTACTGCTCGGCGTTGTCCACGAGGTGGCCGAGGGCGTGGGCGACGGCGTCGGCGTGGGCCAGCACGGGGCCGGACGGCGCCCCCTCGACCTCCACCGGGGTGTCGATGGTCGCCTCGGCGACGAGGCGGCCGAGGTCGACGGGCTGCGGCGGGTCGGTGGGGCGGGCGGTGTCGATCTCGGCCGCGATCAGCAGGTCGTCCAGCAACCGCTCGGCGCGTCGCGCGTTGCGGACCAGCGCCGGGATCAGGGTCTCGCGCAGCTCGGCGTCGGAGGCCTCGCCGAGGAGCTCGGCCAGGCCGCGCACGGTCGTCAGCGGCGTCCGGAGCTCGTGGCCGACGACGTGGATCACCCGGTCACGGACGAACTCCAGTGCCTCAGGTCCGAGTGCGGTCATGGCGGACGAAGCGTACCCACCGGATAGGTTGGCGGCCCCAACGCAGTCGACGTGAGGTGTGAGCAGTGGACGTCCGGATCGGTGTGACCTACACGGCCAAGGAGATCGACATCGAGCTGGCGGACGATGCCGATCCCGCCCAGGTGCAAGCCGACGTCGACTCGGCCCTCGCCGGCGACCAGCGGGTCTTCTGGTTGACCGATCGCAAGGGCCGCCGGGTCGGGGTGCCCACCGAGAAGATCGCCTACGTGGAGATCGGCACCCCCGAAGCGGCTCGCCGCATCGGCTTCGGGGGCTGATCCACCCGGTCACCCCGATGACCTCCCTGCTCGACCGCAAGCTGCTCTTCGTCACCGGCAAGGGCGGGGTCGGGAAGACCACCATCGCCGCCGCCCTCGGCACGCTCGCCGCCGACCACGGCAAGCGCACCCTCGTGTGCGAGGTCGATGCCAAGGGCAACCTCTCGGACTTCTTCGAGGCGGGCCGGACCGGGTTCGAGCCCACCCGGATCTCCCAGGACCTCTACGCGATGTCCATGAACACGGAGGAGTCGCTGAAGGAGTACCTGAGCCTCCAGCTCAAGATCCCGGTCATCGCCCGCATCGGCCCGCTGGCCCGGACCTTCGACTTCGTGGCCACGGCGGCGCCCGGGGTGAAGGAGATCCTCACGGTCGGCAAGCTGACGTGGGAGGTCCGCGAGGCGCGCTGGGACCTGGTGGTCGTGGATGCCTCGGCGAGCGGCCACATCGTCGGCCAGCTCGCCGCCCCCGACGCCATCAACGAGCTCGTCCAGGTCGGCCTCGTCCGGGACCAGACCGGATGGATGCTCGACATCCTCGGCGACCCGGCCCAGACCGGGGTCGTGATCGTGGCTGCGCCGGAGGAGATGCCGGTCCAGGAGACGATCGAGCTCGCCGGCCGGCTGCGGGACGAGACGGTGGTGGACCTGGCGGCGGTGGTCGTCAACCGGGTCCTGCCCGAGCTGTTCAACGCCGGCGAAGAGGACCTGTTCGAGCGACTGCGTGGAGACGAGGCCATGGTCGCCGCCCTGGCCGAGGCGGGGGGTGGGCCCGTGGAGCCCATCCTCGACGCCGCGGAGCTGGCCGTGAGCCTGCGCCGCTCCCGGGCGGAGCACCTGCAGAAGCTGCGCACCGCCCTCGCCGGCACCGAGCTGCTCTACGTGCCGTACCTGTTCCAGCGCTCCCACGGCGTCCGGGCCACCAACCGCATCGCCGGGCACCTCGGCGAGGAGCTCGGCTCCTGATGGCCCGCACCAGCCGGGGCGGCACCAGCACGCTCGAGCAGCTCCTCGCCACCAAGGAGATCGTGATCTGCTGCGGATCCGGTGGGGTCGGCAAGACCACCACCGCCGCGGCCGCCGGCGCCATGGCCGCAGCCCAGCTCGGCGGGAAGGTCCTCGTGGTCACCGTCGATCCGGCCCGCCGCCTGGCCAACGCCCTCGGCCTCGAGTCCTTCGGCAACGTCGAGCACCGGGTGCCCGACGAGGCGTTCGCGGCGGCCGGGATCGAGTGCCAGGGCGAGCTGTGGGCGGCCATGCTCGACACCAAGCAGTCCTGGGACGACCTGGTCCGGCGCCACGCGCCCGACCCCGCCACCCGCGACGCGATCCTCTCCAACCCGCTCTACGCCAACATCACGGGTCGCTTCGTGCAGAGCCACGACTACATCGCCATGGAGCGGCTCTACGAGATCCACGCCTCCGGCCGCTACGACCTGGTCATCGTCGACACCCCGCCGACCCGCAACGCCCTCGACTTCCTCGAGGCGCCGGAGCGCATGGCCGACTTCTTCTCCTCGCGGCTGCTGCGCTGGCTGACGGTCCCGTACCGCTCGCGCCTCGTGAACATGGCCACCAAGCCCTTCTACAAGGTCGCGGACACCATCCTCGGCTCCGCCTTCCTCGAGGACATCGCCGAGTTCTTCCTGCTCTTCCAGACGATGTACGACGGGTTCGTGGAGCGGGCCCGATCGGTGCAGCGCATCCTCGAGGACAAGCGCACGACCTTCGTCGTCGTCAGCACGCTGGAGTCGGCGCCGCTGCGCGAGGCGGAGTTCTTCATGTCCGCCCTCGAGTCCCGGCGCTTCCACCTCGGGGCCGTCGTGCTCAACAAGGTGCTGCCCGCCTACCTGCTCGACTCGGGTGCCGCCGACGCGGCCACCCGCCTCGGAGCCGACCCGGCGGCGGCGGCCGCGGCGCTCGACGGCCTCGGCGACCCCGAGTCCGTGGCCCGGGTCGTCAGCGAGATCAGCCAGAGCTTCCTCAACTTCCGCGTCGTGGCCAGCCGCGAGGCCGAGCAGCGCAAGGAGCTGGCCCGGGTGCCCGACGTGCTGGCCACCGTCCCCTACTTCGACAGCGACATCCACGACCTGGCCGGCCTCGTGCGCCTCGGCGAGCAGATCTGGCGATGACCGCCCCGGAAGGCCCGAGATGGCGTCACTGATCGAGCTGGCCCGCACCCTCACGCCGCTCGACGGTCCCGAGTCGCTCCAGATGCAGCGCCTCGCCGCGTCCTGGGGCCTGCTCGCCGACTTCTGCTTCTCCGACCTGTTGCTCTTCGCGCCCGTGGGCGACTTCGGCGGCGGCGAGTTCGTGGTGCTGGCCCAGGTGCGGCCCACCACCGGCCAGACCGTCTACCGGGGCGACTGGGTCGGCACCCGGCTCCACGAGGACGAGCGCCCGCTGGTGGCCCGCTCGTACCGCAACGGGGAGATCATCGAGGGCGAGATCCACTTGTCGGTGGTGCGCGAGCGCGTGCGCGTCCTGTGCGTGCCCGTCCGGCGCGAGGGCAAGGTCATCGGCGTGCTGACCCGGGAGGCGGCGCCGTCGATCGGCCGCCAGCACGGCGAGCTCGAGCGCACCTACCTCGACATCTTCAACCGCTTCGCCCGCATGATCGCATCGGGCGACTTCCCCTACGAGGACAAGGACGACACGGCGGAGGCGCCCCGCGTGGGCGACGGCGTGCTCCTCGTCGACCCCGCCGGCCGGGTCGAGTACGCGTCGCCGAACGCGGTCTCCGCCTTCCACCGGGTCGGCGTGCACGCGAACGCGGAGGGCCTCCGCTTCGGCGAGCTCGGCCTCGACGAGAGCGCCATCCGCTCCGCGTTCCACCGGCGCCAGCCGACGGTCGTCGAGGTCGAGCGGGGGAGCGAGATCACCGTCGTGTTCCGCTGCCTGCCCATCACCGACCGGGGCGAGGTGTCCGGCGCGGTCGTGCTCGTGCGCGACATCTCCGAGCTGCGCCGCCGCGATCGGCTGCTGCTGTCCAAGGACGCCACCATCCGGGAGATCCACCACCGGGTGAAGAACAACCTCCAGACGATCTCGTCGCTGCTGCGCCTCCAGGGCCGCCGGCTCGACTCGCCGGAGGCCAAGGCGGCCATCGAGGAGTCCGCCCGCCGGATCCGCTCGATCGCCGTCGTGCACGAGATCCTCTCCCGAGAGGCGGGCGACGACGTGCCCTTCGTTGAGATCGCCCGCGAGCTGTCGCGGATGGTCGACGAGAGCCTCATGAACCCGGACCGCCCGTTCCGGGTCCGGTTCTCCGGCGAGGCGGGCACCATCCCGGCCGCGCCCGCCACCTCGCTCTCGGTCGTGCTCAACGAGCTGCTCCAGAACGCCGTCGACCACGCCTTCCCCGAGCAGGTCGACCTGGCCGACGAGCCCGGCTACGTCGACGTGCTGCTCGAGCGGGAGGAGCACCAGCTGACGGTCCGGGTCACCGACAACGGCGTCGGCATCCCCGAGGGCTTCGACATCGACGCCTCCACCGGGCTCGGGCTGTCGATCGTGCGCACGCTCGTCGAGACCGAGCTCGAGGGCCGGATCACCATGCGCCGGGTCGACGAGGCCGCCGACCGGCACGGCACCGAGGTGCAGGTGGTCGTGTCGACGAAGCACTTCTAGGGCCTGGCGCGCAACGACCTCCCCGAGGGGAGGTCGTGTCACTGCCGGAACGCCGGCCCGGAGCGGGTCCCGCTCAGGCGGTGCGCTGCTGCTTCTCGAGGCGCTGACGGGCCCGACGCATCTGGCGGCGCTCCTCCTCGGAGGTGCCGCCCCAGACGCCGGAGTCCTGGTTGGTGGACACGGCGTACTCGAGGCAGAGGCCCTGCACGTCGCAGGTGCGGCACACGGCCTTGGCGTTGGCGATCTGCTCCAGCGCCGGGCCGGTGGTGCCGACCGGGAAGAACAGGTCCGGGTCCGTGTCGCGGCACTCCGCGAACTGCCGCCACTCGTCTCGTTCGAGCGTCAGGGGGATCGAGCGCGTCGTGGTCAGGGCCACGGGGCCTCCAAGGGTCGAGGGGTCGTGCTGGCTGCGCAGAGGACCCGATTTGTGACGGCGTTCACATGCCTCTGCGGACGAACTGGGGTCTCACAGGGCCGTCGACCAAAGTAACGTCGAAACACGCTCGTCACAAGGGTTTCTTCGGAGGTTTCCCGAGACGTTGTTCACCCCAGGTGCGAACCCGGTCCCACTGGTCTACGGCCACCGCGGCGCCTCCGCCGATGCGCCCGAGAACACCCTCGCGGCCTTCGCCCTGGCCAGGGCCCAGGGGGCCGACGGGGTGGAGCTCGACGTGCGCCGCTGCCGCGACGGCGACATGGCCCTCCACCACGACGCCGTGCTCGGGGACGGGCGCCGCATCGTCGAGCTCACCCGGGCCGACCTGCCCGAGAGCTCGTGCACGCTGGCCGAGGCGCTCGACGTGTGCGAGCCCATGGCGGTGAACATCGAGATCAAGAACGTCCCGATCGATCCCGACCACGATCCCGAGTGCCTCCTCGCCGACCGCGTGGTGGCGCTCCTGCACGAGCGCGGCGGCCGTGACCGGGTGATCGTGTCGAGCTTCGGCCTGGCGACGGTCGACCGGGTGCGGGCGGTCGATCCAAGCATCCCGACCGGCCTGCTCACCTTCGTCGACCCGATCGGACCCGAGGCCATCGAGCTCGCCGCCCGCCACGGGCACCAGGCCATCCACCCGCACGTGGCCACGGTCGACGCCGCCTACGTCGCGTTGGCGCACGACCACGGCCTCGCCGTCAACGTCTGGACCGTCGACGACCCGGACCGCATGCGCGAGCTGGCGTCCTGGGGGGTGGACGGCATCGTCACGAACGTGCCGGCCGTGGCCGTCGCCGCCCTGCGGGGCTGATCAGGGGCCGGCGGGCAGCACCAGGTCGAGCGCGTCGGGCCGGTGCTCGAAGCGGAACGTCTCCCCGTGGCCGAGGAAGTCCCCGTCGACCTGGTAGGGCAGCGGCCCGTGCCCGGTGACCTCGAGCTCCTCGAGGTCGTGGGCGAGGAGCGCGTACCTGGAGGAGCGGATGTGCTTGCCGCTGGCGAGCGCGGAGCCGATGAGGCCCAGGAAGCGGGCGAACTGCATGGTGCGCACGACCACCACCGAGAGGCCGGTCTCGAGCGTGGCCTCGGGGGCGAGCTGCAGGGGGACGTTGCCGAGGTAGGTGTACGGGCTCGTGTTGAGGACGATGGCCATGTAGCCGTCGTCGATGGTCCGCCCGTCGGGCAGGCGCACCGCCAGTCGTGGGCGGGAGGTGTCGTAGTGGCGGAACCAGGTGGCGAAGCCGGCGTACACGAACAGCGGGTGCCCGGCGTAGCGCTTGAGCGACGAACGGCGCTCGACCTGCTCGACCACCGCAGCGTCGAACCCGAGGCCGGTGTGGAACAGGAAGCACCGCCCGTTCACGGCGCCGAGGCCCACCCGACGGATCGAGCCCCTGGCCAGCGCGTCGAGCAGGACGCCGGTGGCCTCCACCGGGTCGTTGGGCAGTCCGATCGTGCGGGCGAAGACGTTGGTGGACCCGCCGGGCAGCACGGCGAGGGCGGTGTCGGTGCCCACCAGGCCGTTGGCGGCCTCGTTCAGCGTCCCGTCGCCGCCCATCACGACCACGACGTCGACGCCGTCGTTGGCCGCGCCCCGGGCGAGCCGGGCCGCATGGCCCCGCCGGGTGGTCTCGATGAGCTCGACGTCGTGGTCGGCCGAGAAGGCCTTGCGGATGACCACCATGGACCGGGCGGTGACCGAGGAGGCGAAGGCGTTGACGATGAGCAGGACTCGCACGGTCCTGTCCTAGTGCAATTCGACCAACGACGGAGCCCGGTGCTTGACTCCGCACATGGCTCTCAACGTGGTCGTCTGCGTGAAGCAGATCCCGGATCCCGCCGATCCCGGCGCCCTGGACGCTGATTTCACCCTCAAGCGCGATGTCAAGCTCATCCTGGACGAGTCCGACTCCTATGGGGTCGAGATGGCGCTCCAGCTGGTCGACACGGCCGGCGGTGGTGAGGTCACCCTGGTCTCGATGGCCCCCAACGGTGAGGTCTCGGGCCTGCGCACCGCGCTCGCCATGGGTGCCGCCAAGGGCGTGCTCGTCTCCGACGACGCCCTCGCCGGCTCCGGCGCCCGCGAGACGGCCAAGACCCTGGCTGCGGCCATCGGCAAGGCCGGCGACTACGACCTGGTGATCTCCGGCGTCGAGTCCTCCGACGGCTACACCGGCGTCGTGCCCCAGATGCTCGCCGCCCAGCTCGGCCACCCGATGGTGTCCTTCGCCAAGTCGGTCGAGGTCGCCGATGGCAAGGTCAAGGTGTCCCGCCAGACCGAGACCGGCTCCCAGGACGTCGAGGCCAGCACCCCCTGCGTCGTGTCCGTGACCGCCGGCGTCGTGGAGCCCCGCTACCCGTCCTTCAAGGGCATCATGGCGGCCAAGTCCAAGCCGGTCGAGACCCTCGCCCTCGGCGACCTCGGCATCGACGCAGGCAGCGTCGGCTGGGCCGGCGCCGGCCAGGAGATCACCAACGTCGAGGACGCCCCCGCCCGCCAGGCCGGCGAGATCGTCGAGGACGACGGCGAGGGCTTCCAGAAGATCGTGGCCAAGCTCGAAGAGCTCAAGGTCATCTGAGCGAACGACCCAAGAGAGAAGGAAGAACGACATGGCTCTTTCCAAGGTGTGGGTCTTCGCCGAGACCGACGAGAACGGCTCGCTGACGCCCCTCAGCAAGGAGCTCTTCACCAAGGCGCGCGACCTGGGCGACACCGTCGAGGCGTTCTACGCCGGTGACGGCAACGACATCGCCGAGGCAGCCGGCGCGTTCGGCGCCACCGCCGTCAACGCGACCGGCCCCATCGAGGGCCAGCTCCTCGGTGCCCCTGTGGGCGCCGCCCTGGCGGCTGCGGCCGAGGGCGTCGACCTGATCCTCGGCGGCACGTCCTACGACGCCCGCGACGCCTTCGCCGTCGCCGCGGTGAAGCTGGACCAGCCGGTGATCTCGAACACGACCGCCATCGACCTCGACGGCGACTCGCTCGTCACCACGGTGCCGATCTTCGGCGGCGAGAAGCTGGTGAAGACCAAGTTCACCGCCGGCGGCCCGATGCTGTGCCTGCTGCGCCCCAAGTCCTACGAGGCCAGCGAGGCCGGCGGCAGTGCCGCTTCGGTCAACCAGATCTCGGTGCCGGGCGACGTCCCCAGCGCCACGGTGCTCGCCACCCACGTCGAGGAGCGCGAGGGTCCCCAGCTGGACAGCTCGCCCATCGTCGTCGCCGGCGGCCGTGGCCTCGGCGATCCGGCCAAGTACG
>JAKFET010000257.1:0-54742 GCA_036675575.1 Acidimicrobiaceae bacterium | reverse complement strand
TGCAGGGTGCCGCGATGGCGGAGATCTTCGAGCGGTACGAGACCGCCGAGCTCCACGCCGACTGGGCCGCCGCCCGCAAGGTCCACGGCGACCAAGCGCGGGTCGAGCACCTCGCCCGCACCCCAGCCCAGCGGCGGGCCGACACCATCTTCGAGATCTTCCGGCGAGCCGCCACCGCTGACGGGCTGTCCCCGGAGCCGCTGGTCAACATCGTCGTCGACCAGCAGACCTTCGAGGACCAGCTTCGCCGAGCCGCCGGCGTCCCGGTGCCGGTGGACCCGAACGGCGACTTGTCAGCTCGGCGCTGTCACACACTGGACGGCACCCCATTGCGGCCAGCTGAAGCGGTCGGAGCCGCACTCGTGGGCCACGTCCGCCGGGTCGTGGTCGACGCCGCCGGCACGGTGATCGACCTGGGTCGCAAGCGGCGCTTGTTCACCGGCTCCAGCCGCGACGCCGCCTTCCTGCAAGCGCTGCTACGAGGACCCGGCGGACTCCGGTGCCTGTGGCCCGGCTGCGACGGACGAGGACGCTGCCTGCAGGTCGACCACCGCGAACCAGCCGGACGGGACGGGCCCACCGACGTGGCCAACGCCGACGCCTACTGCGGGTTCCACAACCGCACCAAGGAACGCGGCTACCGACCCGTGCGAGGCGCCGACGGCACCTGGACCATCCACCGCCCCGACGGCGACGGACCGATCACGCCCCCGGCCTGAGCCCGGTCTCCGCTCGGGGAGCCGCCGGCCGCACAGCCGGCTGCTCCGGCGCGCCCTCGCAGCCGGCGCTCCGAGGGACGTGGCAGCGTGACCGCCGTGGCACCCCTCGACGTCGACGCGCTGCGCCGGCTGGACCGGTCGACCCGCTGGCAGCTCGAGTCGTCGGTCGAGGTGCGCGCCGACGTCGGGCACCCGCAAGGCTTGCAGCCCTGGGGCCCGCACTGGTTGGTGTCGACGGTGCACGGGGACGGCCGGGGCGAGCTGCTGGTCGTCGACCGAGCGGGGGAGGTGGTGCAGCGTCGTGACGTCACCGACGGCGCTCGGTTCCACCCCGGCGGGATCTCCTCGGGGCCGGACCGCTGCTGGGTGCCGGTGGCCGAGTACCGGCCGTCGTCGACGACGACGGTCATGTGCGTCGACGCCGACCTGGCGCCGCTGACCGCCTTCCCCTTCGCCGACCACCTCGGCGCCGTGGGCGACCTCGGCGACGGCACGCTGCTCGCCGTGTCGTGGGGGTCCCGCACCGTGTACCGCCTGGACCTCGAGGGTGCCGTCCTCGACCAGCGGGAGAACCCGAACCACTTCGTCGACCACCAGGACCTGACGGTGGTCGATGCCGGCACGGTCGTCGCCACCGGCCTCGGTGCGATCGCCCCCGCCGGCGGACGCGTGCAGCTCGGTGGGTTGAGCGTCCTCGACGTCGACACCCTCGCGCCCGTCCGGGAGCTGCCGGTCCAGGCATGGATGCCGTCGGGCCGGGTCGCCACCTACAACGGCGCGCACGTCGAGACCGTCGGCGGGGCCGTGCGGATCCACTGCATCGTCGACGACCGGACTGCCGCCATCGCGACGTGGGTCGTGCCACCGGACGCCTGAGCCAGGGGCGACCGACGATTTCGACTTCCGCGGCCGGCGGCTCGGGCGTACGGTTCGGGGCATGCGGCTGTGAATCGACTCCATCCCTGGCCTGCGCCGGGCCGACCGGCGCCGACGACGAGAGGAAGAGCGATGACTGCCAAGAACAAGCGAGGCTCCGGCCGCGTGACCCCCAAGGGCACCAAGAACCCCACGAAGGCGGCCAAGCCGGACCGTCCCGGGCTGCCCGACACCTCCCCCGGCACGCCGCCGCGAGAGGCGAGCGGGCACTCGGACCGGATCGGGCGGCAGAGCGGCAAGGTCTCCCGGCCGACCTCGCACAACCGGGGCAACCGCTAGCCAGCGACCCGGGTGGATGTCCGACGCGACGTCCGCCCGGGTGGCATGATCTCGGCACCGACGTGACGCCTGTCACCCCACGTGTCGCCGCCAGCCACGCCACGCCGGCCTGACCCGTCGGCGCCCGCCGACGGGTTCACGTCGATCCCTCGGGGGGACCAATGCAACGTCATGTCGGCCGGATCATCGTCGCGCTCCTGGCGACCTTCACCCTGCTGGTGGCGCTCGCGCCGGCGGCGAGCGCTCGCACGGACACCAAGGACAAGCGGGTGCTGCTGCTGCACGGCTACCAGCCGTGGGGCACGCCGACCTCGCCCTGCGACATGTGGGGCCCGATGGAGACCAGCCTGAAGAGCCAGGGCTTCACCGGCGCGCTGACCAGCGTGCAGTACTACGGCGCCCAGGTCGCGTGCGACGTCAGCGTCATCCCCTACGGCAGCGCCACTGCGCACCACGCGCCGAGCGGCGGCGTGCACGACCGATACGTGTCGATCCGCCACCTCGGCTACGAGCTGGCCTGGATGATCCACGAGCGCTACTCCCGCTACGGCGAGACGGTGGACGTCGCCGCCCACTCGATGGGTGGCCTCATCGTCCGGTACGCGCTGGCCCAGGTGCAGCTGAAGAACCCGGAGTTCCCGCCGTACCTGTACGTGGAGGACGTCGTCACCCTCGGGACGCCGCACAACGGCTCGGGCTACGCCAGCTGGTGCTGGACCACCCAGTGCGGCGAGATGTCCGGCGGCAGCACCTTCCTGAGCTGGCTGCGCACCAACGCCTGGAACCCCCAGACGAGCGGCGGCACCGACTGGACGAACGTGGGCTCCTACGCCGACGGCACGGTCTCGGCGTCGTCGTCGGTGGACATGGGCGCGTCGCACAAGGTGCTGTACGAGTCCTCGGCCGACGTCGCCCACGGCGAGTACTACACGCTGACCTCGACGGCCACGACCGCGGCGGTGCGGTACAACGACTACGGGGGCACCTGGTACTCGTGGTCGTCCGGATACTGGCCGGTGCGGTGGTCGGCGACCGCCCTGCACCAGGGCGGTTGGTGAGCGCGAAGCCCGCAGTGACTACCGGCCGGCTTCCGGCTCGTCCCATGCGCGGCTGGTGCACCTGCACCATGACTAGCCCGGCTGAGGCATTTCGCCAACCGGGCCGGATCTCCGCTCAAGCCGGTCCTGCCGGTTCCCCGATGTAGGTCCCACGGCCGGGCGAAGGCGCCCGGCCGAGGGAACCAACAGGGGGAGAGACCGTGAACAAGATCCGGATCGCAGGTGCGGCCGCGGGCGTGGTGCTGGTGTCGGGGATGGTGCTGCAGGTGTCGTCTGCCGCCTTCACCGGTGAGACGAGCAACTCCGGGAACTCGTGGGCCGCAGGATCGGTGACGCTGACCGACGACGACGCCGGTGTGGCGCTCTACGCCTCGCAGGCCGACATCGTCCCCGGGTACACGCAGACCCGGTGCATCGAGGTGTCGTACACCGGTTCGGTGGACACCACGAAGCTCGACCTGCATGCCGCGGTGACGTCCACCGGCTCGCCCGGGACCGACAACGGTCTGAGCGACGACCTGGACGTCCAGGTCTCGATGGGCCCCCTCGCCTCCGAGTGCAACATCGGTGACAACGGGTTCGTCGATGCGGCGACCGGTCTGATCCCGGTGACGGGTTCGAGCATGTACGACGGCACGCTGGCGGCCTTCAACACGGCTGCGTCGCCGAGGACCACCGGCTGGACCCCCGACGGCGCCGCCGACACCGATCTGATGCGTCCGTTCCTCTTCACCGTGACGCTCGGGAGCGACACCGCCAACGACGCCCAGGGCGACTCGGCGACCGCAGCCTTCACCTGGACGGCCTCGAGCTGATCGGCGACTGAGCCAGCCCACCACGGACGAGTCGTGACGGCCACCGCCCACGCGACGATCGATGCGACGGCAGCCTCCTCGGGGAGGCTGTCGTCCGTCGCGTCCGGGGTGCTGGAGTTCGTGTGGCCGATGTACCTGACCCTGGTGTTCACGCTGGGGGCCTGGGTGCTGGTGCCCACGGTGCTGCTCGGGTGGCAGCCGATGACCATCATCTCGGGCTCGATGTCGCCGACCATCCAGCCCGGGCATGTGGTGGTCGTCGAGCCCTTCGACGGCCAGGAGGTCGGGCCGGGGACGGTGGTCACGTTCCGGGATGCGGCGCAGGATCGCCTCGTCACCCACCGCGTGAAGGCGGTCGCCGAGGACGGCACCATCACGACGAAGGGCGATGCGAACGCCGTCGACGACCTGGACCCGCTGACGACCGACCGGATCGTCGGCGTCGGGCGGCTCGTCGTGCCGGCGGCGGGGCTCCCCGCGCTCTGGGTGTACCAGGGCCGGACCGACCTGCTCGCCGTCGTCGGGGTGCTGACCGTGCTGGCCACGGCGTCCGCGGCAGGGGCGGCATCGGCCGGGGTGCGCAGCGTCCGGCAGCGGCTGTCGCACCGACGTGGGACTCGGAGCCGGTCGCGCCTGCGGACGATCGCCCTCGGCACGGGAGCGGTGGCCCTCGCCGCTGCGCTCAGCCTGACGGCGGTGTCACGCGCTGCGTTCGTGGGTGCCGAGGGCAATGCGGCCAACACGTTCCAAGCGGGCGCCATCTCCCCGCCAGCCGGACTGACGGCCACGCCGAAGTGCCAGCTGATCGTCCTCAACGTGATCCCGCGGGTCGAGCTCCGCTGGCAGGCCGTGTCCGGAGCCACGGCCTACGACATCTACCGGTCGCAGTCCGCCGACTCCGGATACGCGCTCCTGACCCGGACCTCCTCGGGCTGGCACGACGACCTGACAGTGGAGCGGGGGCGGACGTACCACTACCGGATCCGCGCCGTGGCCGGCACGTGGGTGAGCACCGACAGCTCGACTGCGAGCGCCACCGTGTCAACGAGTCTGGTCTGCACCTGACGCGGGTCATCGCTGGCTCAGCGGGGTAGAGCCGCCGGCGTGTTCTTCTTCTTCTCGAACCGCATGGGCTGCATGGGCTCGCTGATCTTGTCCGTGGTGCTGTCGCTGATCCTGATGGCGGTCCTGCGGGCGTTCTGACCCGCAGGACCGGACCGGGCGTCGCTCAGCTGGGCATCTCGAACTCGCTGGGGGCGCTGATCATCCAGAGGGTCCCCCAGCGGTCCTTCAGCGAGCCGAAGCCCGGCGACCAGAACGTCTCGCCGAAGTCCATCTCGACCTCGCCGCCGTCGGCGAGCGCCTCGAAGACCCGCTTGGCGTCGTCGACGTCCTTGGCCTCGAAGTGCACGTAGGTGCTGTTCGGCTCGCCGGTCATGCCCGGGGCGTCGGAGGCCATGAGCATCCCGTCGTCCATCATCAGGGCGGCGTGCACGACCATGTCGGGGGTCCAGTCGGGCGTGATGCTCTCCCCCTCCGGCATGGACTCGGAGCCCATGACGTGGAGCTCGCCACCGAAGACCTCCTGGTAGCGGGTGAACGCCTCGCGGCAGGTGCCGTTGAAGTTGAGGTACGGGTGGAAGGCCATGTGGGCTCCTCGGTCAGGGTGCTGGGTTGATCTTCGCGAGCAGACGGGGCCGGCGCCACGGATTCATCGGTGCTCAGCCGATGATCTCGAAGGTGGCGGCGAGGGCGACACCGGCCAGCCGGCCGGCCTCCTCGGCGCTGGTGCGCAGGAACGACGACGGGTCGGCCATGTCGCCCTCGAGGTGGCGCAGGTAGGTGGCGTGGCACTGCAGGGAGCGGACGCCGGCCTCGAAGGTGTCGGTGACGTCCACGTGGTGGGTGGGCTGGGGGCTGGCGTTGAAGGCGGCGAAGCGCACGCCGTCCCATGCCTCGCCCCGGTCGGGGAAGACCCAGGGGTTGCCGGCGTCGCGGACGGCGTCGAGCAGCGCCCGACCGACTGCCCGGTGGTCGGCGTGGTTCCAGGACGGCCCGCCCCACGAGTCGCGGTGGTTGATCGACAGCACGATGTCGGGCCGGTGGCGCCGGATGGCGGCGGTGAGGTCGGCCCGGAGCCCGAGGCCCTCGACGACGGTGCCGTCGGGGTGGCCGAGGAACTCCACGTCGGTGACGCCCACGACGGCGCAGCTGGCGACCTGCTCGTCCCGGCGGATCGGTGCGACCTCGTCGGGGGCCATGGTGGAGATGCCGGCCTCGCCCTCGGTGACCAGCACGTAGCCGACCCACCGGCCCTGCGCGGTCCAGCGGGCCACGGCGGCCGCAGCGCCGTACTCCATGTCGTCGGGGTGGGCGACGACGGCGAGCGCCCGGTCCCAGTCCTCGGGGAACGCCTCGAGCTCGCTCACGCCGGCCACCTCATGCCAGGTTCGACGTGCGCGGGTAGGCGTCGGCCGGGTCGGTGAGCACGTTCACCAGGTACGGCCCCCCCGAAGCGAAGGCCCGGTCCATGGCCGGACCGATCTCGTCGGGGTCGGTCACGGTCTCGCCGGCCCCGCCGAGGGCCTTCACGACGTCGTCGTAGCGGGTGCCGGGTCGGAGGTCGGCCGCGACGTCGTAGCCGTAGACCATCTGCATCGGGTGCTTCTCGAGGCCCCAGATGCCGTTGTTGCCGACCACCATCACGACGGGCAGGTCGTGGCGGACGAGGGTGTCGACGTCCATGAGGGAGAACCCGGCGGCGCCGTCGCCGAGCAGCACGACCACCTGGCGGTCGGGGTGGGTGACCCGGGCGGCGATGGCGCCGCCCATGCCGGTGCCGAGGCAGCCGAAGGGACCGGTGTCGAGCCAGCAGCCGGGCGTCTGGACGTCGACGTACTTGCCGGCGTAGCTCACGAAGTCGCCGCCGTCGCACACGACGACGGCGTCGGGGTCGAGGCGCTTGGCCAGCTCGCCGTAGATGCGGGTGGGCTTGATGGGGTCGTCGCCGGCGGCCAGCAGCGGCTCGTCGGCGGCGCGGGCGGCGGCCTCGGCGTCGGTCAGGCGGGCGATCCAGGGCTCGTGGTCGGCCCGGTCGCCGGCGTGGTCGGCCCAGCCGGTGAGCACGGTGGCGAGGTCGCCGCTGACCCGCACGGCCGGCTCGACGTGCGCCGGCTCGAGGCTCGGGTGGTCGACGACGTGGACCACCTCGGCGTCGCCGAAGCTGCCGAAGCCGAGGCGGAAGTCGAGCGGCGTGCCGATGACGACGACCACGTCGGCCTCGGCCTTGAGCAGGCTGCGGGTGCGGCTGAAGCAGAGCTCGTGGTCCGCAGGCACGCAGCCGCGGCCGAGCCCGTTCAGGAACACCGGCACCCGGAGCGCGTCGACCGCGGCGACGAGGGCCTCGTGCGCGCCGCCCCACCACACGTCGGAGCCGGCGATGATCGCCGGCGTGCGCGCCGTGGCGATCCGCTCGGCCGCCCGACGGACGGCGTCGGGGTCGGGAGCGGGACCGCTGGGACGGACGGCGACGGGGATCTCCGACTCCGCCATGCCGAACACCACGTCGAGGGGGAAGTCCAGGAAGATCGGACCCCGGTGCGGGGTGAGCGCGGTCTCGACGGCCTGGGAGACGTCGGCGGCGATGCGGTCGGTGGCGTGGACCGTGGCGGCGTGCTTGGTGATGGGGGCGAGGAGCGGGACGTGGTCGAACTCCTGGAGCGATCCCGACCCCCACCGCTCCTGGGGAGCCCGGCCGCCGAGCACCAGGAGGGGCGAGCCGTTGAACTGCGCGCCCGTGATGGCGCTGATGCCGTTGGTGACGCCCGGGCCGGCAGTGAGCACCGCGACGCCGACGTTGCGGGTGAGCTTGGCGGCGGCCTCGGCCGCGAAGGTGGCGGTCTGCTCGTGGCGCACGTCGAGGATGCGCACGTTGGGCTCGCGCTTCACGGCCGCGTCGTAGAACGGGAAGATGTGCCCGCCCGACAGGGTGTAGATGGTCTCGACGCCCTGGTTGCGCAGGACGGACATGGCCAGCTCGCCGCCGTGGTCGTTCACCATCGGGCCAGCCTGGCAAAGCAGCGGTGCGCCCCGCTGGGGTTGCGCGAACCTGCCGGCCGTGACCGACGAGATCGTCCCCGACGACAAGGACTGGACGTGGGTGCTCGAGCGCCCGTGCCCCGAGTGCGGGTTCGACGCCCGCTCGCTGGACCCGACGACCGTCGGCGACCGCATCCGGGCCAACGCCTCGGTGTGGCAGCGCGTGCTGTCGTCGCCGACGGTGCGGGACCGGCCGGCACCGGACCGGTGGTCGCCGCTGGAGTACGCCTGCCACGTGCGCGACGTGTTCCGCGTCTACCTCGAGCGCCTGGACCTGATGCTCACCGAGGACGGCCCGCACTACCCCAACTGGGACCAGGACGCGACCGCCGTCGAGGACGACTACGCCGGCCAGTCACCCGTGGCCGTGGCGGTGGCCCTCACGAGGGCGGCGTCGGCGCTGGCCGACCGCTTCGACACGGTCGAGGGTGACCAGTGGCAGCGCACCGGGTACCGCTCCGACGGGGCCTCGTTCACGGTCGACAGCTTCGCCCGCTACCTGGTGCACGACCCGATCCACCACCTGTGGGACGTGGGCGCCGCCGACACGTGACGGGGAGCCGGCCGGACGTCCGCCCGTCCGGCCCGAGCTCCGGAGGGTCGTCAGGCCACTCCATCACGACGGATGGTTCGCCCCTCGGGGCGGTTCCTCCTTGCCATGTGGCGGGAGTCTCAGTCGACCAGCGCGGGCGACTCCGCGACGCTGACGTCCTCGTCCCGGGGCGGGCTGACGAACGGCGCCGACGCGGTGCGGGGCAGCAGCTTCCAGGACACGAAGGCAGCGAGGTAGACGACGCAGGAGCCGACGATGGCGGCCAGGCCGAGTCCGTCGACGAAGGCCTGCCGGGCGGCGAGGGCGAGCGAGTCGCCCTGGGAGCCGCCGACCTCCTGGGCCACCCGCAGGGCGCCGGCGAGGCCGCTGTCGGCCAGGCCCCGCGCCCGCTCGGGCAGCTCGGCGAGGGAGGCACCGATGCCGGTCGTGTACTGCGACGTCACGACCGAGCCGAGCACCGCCACGCCGAGGGCCCCGCCCAGCTCGCGGGTGGTGTCGTTCATGGCCGAGCCGACGCCGGCCCGGCCGAGGGGGACCGACGACATGATCAGCGTCGTGAGCGGCGTCATGGTGATGGCCATGCCGAGGCCGAGGGGGAGCACGCAGGCGTAGACCTGGAGCAGCGAGCTGTCCACGCCGATGGTCGAGAAGGCGGCGAGGCCCGTCGCGGTGAACAGGAGGCCGACGGGGACGACCTTGGCCGCACCCCAGCGGGCCACCAGCCGCGGCACCCGGGGCGCCACCGACATCATGATGAAGGCGAAGGGCAGCTGGAACAGGCCGGACTGGAACGGGGTGTAGCCGAGCACGAGCTGCAGGTACTGGGCCATCAGGAAGAACGTCCCGAACATGGCGAAGAAGGTCAGCGTGATGCCGGCGGACGCCACGCTGAACCGCCGGTCGCGGAACAGCGACAGGTCGAGCATCGGGAACCGGGCGGTGCGCTCCCGGGCACCGAAGGCCACGATGGCGACGAGGGCCAGGCCGAAGGTGAGCAGCGTCCGGGACGAGAGCCAGCCGTAGTGGGGCGCCTCGATGATGGCGTAGACGAGGGCGCTGAGCCCGACGATCGACAGCAGCGCGCCGGGCACGTCGAGCGGGCTCTCGGCGGGGTCCTTGGAGCTCGGGACGAGCAGGGCACCGGCGATGAGCGCGCCGAGGATGAAGGGCACGTTGACGAGGAAGACCGAGCCCCAGAAGAAGTGCTCGAGCAGCCAGCCGGAGGCGATGGGGCCGAGGGCGGCGCCGCCGCCGGAGATGCCGGCCCAGATGGCGATGGCCTTGGGCCGCTCCTCGGCGGAGAACACGTTGGTGAGGATCGACAGCGTCGAGGGCATCACGAAGGCGGCGGCCACGCCCATGACGGCGCGGGCGACGATGACGGCCTGGGCGGTGTCGGCCGTGGCGGCGAACCCGGCGCCCACGAGGAACACGAGCAGTCCGGCCTGGAGTGCGCCCTTGCGGCCCCATCGGTCGCCGAGCGTGCCGGCGGTGAAGAGCAGTCCGGCGAAGACGAGGGCGTAGGCATCGACCATCCACTGCAGCTGGCTGGTGGAGGCGTCGAGCTCGGCGGCCAGCGTGGGCAGGGCCACGTTCAGGCTGGTGTTGCCGATGATCACGATGATCAGGCTCAGGCAGAGCACGGCGAGGATCGCCCAGCGGCGGGCGTGCACCTCCGGTGCGATCTCGGGCTGGGGAAGGGGGATCGCAGGGGCGTCCACGGGTGTTCGGCTCCGCTCGTGTTCGGATTCAGCAGGAAGGGGGTCGGCGCAGCGGACCACGACGGGTTCCGATACGAAGACGTTTCGCAATCGTAACGACCACAACCGCTCCGTTGCACGGCCTATTCCGAGGTTTCGATACGGTGATGACCCATGGCACGGCCCCGCAGCGAGGAGGCCCGGCGCCGCGTGATCGAGACGACGATCGAGGCGCTGCTCGAGTTCGGCGTCGACGGCCTCACCATGGAGGAGATCGCCGAGCGCTCCGGCGTGGCCAAGTCGACGATCTACCGCCACTTCGGGACCCGGGAGCACCTGCTGGCCGAGTCGGTCCGGACGTGCGTGGTCGAGCAGTCGACGCCCGACTCCGGCTCGCTCGCCGACGACCTCACCGAGCTGTTCACCCGCTACGACGAGTCCGAGGCGACCAAGCGGCTGAACGAGCTGATCCCGGCGCTGATCGACGCCGCCCGCCGGGACGCCGCCATGAAGGAGGTGCTCGACGCCCTCCTCGTGGAGCGCCAGCGCCCGATGCGCACGGTCCTGAAGCTGGCCCAGGGACGGGGCGAGATCGACCCGGACCTCGACCTCGACGTCGCGGTCGCGGTCCTGATCGGACCGTTCACCTACCGCCGGATGGTCCAGGACGCCGAGATCACCGACGACTTCGTGGCCGCCGTCGTGCGCACCGGCATCGCCGCGCTGCGCTCCACCGCACCGGCACCGCTCGAGGCCTGAGCGTCAGCGAGCCTGGATCCGGGCCAGCACGGCATCGAGATCCTCGGCCGGGAACGGATCGGGCGTGTCGGCGAACCACAGCAGGCCGACCGTGTTGGCGGCCCGGACGCAGACCACGTCGAGCTGCACCGGGCGCACGCCGGCGCCGGTGCCGCCGGTGAAGCGGACGCGGTGACCCCGGTCGGTGGCCTCGACGTCGACGGCGAGCAGCTCGGCCTCGCTCTCCGACGCGTCGAGGTCGGCGGCGACCGAGCGGCCCAGGCACTCGGCGAAGGCCCGCCCGGACAGGATCGCCTCGGCCCGCTCGGCTGCGCCGACGGTGGTCGTGCTGACCGCGAAGCCGTGCACCAGACGGCCGGGCGGTCGCAGGTAGTGGGGGGTGGCGGCGGTGCCCGTGACCTGCTCGTCGGGGAAGTCGGGGCCGACGCAGTCGATGAGCTCGCCGGGCGTGGTGCCGCCCGGGGCGTCGGAGCCGAAGCCGTCGTCGATGGCGAGCCACCCGGTGCCCGGCAGGTCCGACTCGCGCGGCAAGACGTCGTCGGCGCGCCGTTCGGTCATGGCTCGCAGGCTAGGGACGGGTGCGGATCGAGCCGACGCCCGCTTGCATGGGGCGATGGACGTGCTGCGACTGGAGCTCATCGGCGGACCCGGGCGGGTGGAGACGGCCGTGGGGTCGCCGGCGTGGGAGCGGGGGGTGCTCGGCGTCGACGTCAGCAGCCTCAACGTCGAGGGCGTCGACCACACCGTGGTGCAGGTCCTCTTCGACGACGATGCCCCGGCCTTCGACGGGGCGCTCCTCGACTCGCCGCTGGTCGCCGAGCTGCGCACGCCGTCGGGCGACGTGGTCGTGCGCGACCTGTTCGACCACGACCGGTTCCGGCGCGAGCTGCGCGCCGACCAGGAGTCGGGGCGGTCGGAGCTGCGCGGCGTGCTGGTCATCACCGCCGGCGAGCTGCCCCCGCCCTACGTGCGGCTGGCGTTCCTTCCGGTGGGCGTGGACGGGACGGCGGGCACGACGCTTGCGGTGGTGCGCACCGACGTGCCCGACCTGGTCATGGCGGTCGACGACGCGCTCGAGCGCGGGGAGATCGACGAGACCGAGCACGGCGCCCTGCTGACGACCATCGAGCAGCGCCACCCGGCCTGAGTTACCGTCGCCGCGATGGCGAACCGGGGGTACGCGCACGGACGGGTCGACCTCGACGGGGGGTGCCACGCCTGGCTGCAGCCGGACGGCGGCTGGGGCTGGTCGAACGCCGGCCTGGTGGTCGGCGACGGCGCCAGCCTGCTGGTCGACACGCTGTTCGACCTCCGCCTGACCCAGGAGATGCTCGACGGCTTCGCGCCCCTCACCGGCGCCAACCCGATCGCGACGCTCGTCAACACCCACGCCAACGGCGACCACTGCTACGGCAACGAGCTGGTCACCGGGGCCGACATCGTGGCCACCCGGGCCTGCGCCGAGGAGATGCCGGGCACGCCGCCGGAGCTGCTCGCCGCCATGGTCGAGGCCGGCGAGAAGGGCGAGCTCGGGGAGACCGGCGCCTACTTCGCCCGCATCTTCGGGCCCTTCGAGTTCCGCGGCATCACGCTCACGCCGCCGACGTCGACCTTCACCGGCCGGCGCGAGGTGGACGTCGCCGGGACCACGGTCGAGCTGGTCGAGGTCGGTCCGGCCCACACGGCCGGCGACTGCATCGCGCACGTGCCGGGCGCGTCCACGGTGTTCACCGGCGACATCTGCTTCATCGAGGGCACCCCGATCATGTGGGCCGGGCCGATCGGCAACTGGATCGGCGCGTGCGACCTGATCATCGACGAGCTCCGGCCGGAGGTCGTCGTGCCCGGCCACGGCCCCGTCACCGACGTCGAGGGCGTGCGTCGGATGCGGGAGTACCTCGTCTTCGTCGACGCCCAGGCCCGGGCCCGGCACGCCGAGGGGATGACGGTCGAGGAGGCGATCCGGGACATCGCCCTGGGCGAGTTCGCCGGGTGGATCGACCGGGAGCGCCTGGCCGTGAACGTCGACAGCGTCTACCGGGAGCTGGATCCGACGGGCGGGCGCACCGACGTGGTCACCCTCTTCGGGATGATGGCCTCCCTGGCCGTGTAGCTGCCCATCGGCCTGTCCTGTTCCGCCGGTGGGTACGGTCCGCACGTGGCAGACCGCATGGCGCAGGGGACCGTCCGCGACGAGATGGAGGCCATCGCCGTCGCGACCACCACCAAGCCGCCCCGTCTGCGCCGCCGCACCGTGGTGCTCGACGACGGTCACAAGGTGGGTCTGTCGGTCTGCGGGGAGGGCGTCCCGCTGGTGATGATCCACGGCGTCATCGCCGAGGGGATGCTCTACGCCCGCACGCTCCGGCGGCTGGCCGGCGCCGGCTTCAAGGTGATCGCCATCGACAGCGCCGGCCACGGGCGCACCGCCGGGCTCGGCCGCAAGGGCTGGTCGTGGGACGCCTACATCGATCTGCACGAGCAGGTGCTCGACCACCTCGGCATCGAGCGCGCCGTGTTCATCGGGCACTCGATGGGCGGACGCGTCGTCGTCGAGCTGGCCGCCCGCAACCCCGAGCGGGCCATCGCCGTCATCCCGGTCAACGCCGCCATCGGCGGGCTCTGGGACCAGCTCACCGGGGCGGCCCGGTACGTGCCGTTCCTCTTCCCCCTCGGCCTGGGGCTGCTGGTGGCCGACACCGCCCTCGGGGCGCTGCAGGGCCGCAAGCAGATGGGGGCGCTGGCCCGCCTGGCGGCGCCGTCGCTCGCCCAGCGCGTCCGCGAGCTGCCGTCGCTGCCGGCGGCCGTGTTCGCCACCGCCATGGCGAAGGACTCCCTCGGCCGCCTCCGCGCCCTCGGCGCCGCCGACGTGCCGGTCATCGTCCTGCACGGCGACCGCGACCTGGCCATCTGGTTCACCAACGCCCGCCAGGCCGCCGAGGCCTCCGGCGGCACGCTCGTGCGCATCGAAGGCGGCCTGCACTCCTGGCTGCTCGAGGACGCCGACAGCCTCCCCGCCGTCATCGGGTCCCTGCTCGACGGCGTGCTGGGCCAGGCGCTCGCCGAGCGCTCCGAGTCCATCGACGCCTGCTACGGCCCCGAGGCGCTGGCCCGCACCGTCGACCGGCCCGTGTCCAAGCCGTACCAGCTCCAGCCCGGCCACGACTGGCGCATCGAACCCCTCGCCTGAACGGCACCCTCGCGCACCCGCCGATAGGTTCCGGCCGTCGACGAGGTGAGGAGGCCAGCGTGGCGCACGAGGTCCGGGCAGTGGTGGCGAGGGGCAAGGGCGAGCCCGTCACCGTCGAGACGATCATGGTGCCGGACCCCGGCCCGGGCGAGGCGCTGGTCCAGGTGCAGGCGTGCGGGGTGTGCCACACCGACCTGCACTATCGGGAGGGCGGCATCAACGACGACTTCCCGTTCCTGCTCGGGCACGAGGCGGCCGGGATCGTGGAGGCCGTCGGCGCCGACGTCACGAGCCTGGCCCCCGGAGACTTCGTCGTCCTCAACTGGCGCGCCGTCTGCGGCGAGTGCCGGGCCTGCCGGCGGGGCGCGCCGCACCTGTGCTTCCGCACCCACAACGCCACCCAGAAGATGACGCTGGCCGACGGCACCGAGCTGTCGCCGGCGCTGGGCATCGGCGCCTTCGCCGAGAAGACCCTGGTCGCCGCCGGGCAGTGCACCAAGGTCGACCCCGCCGCCGACCCGGCCGCCGCCGGTCTCCTCGGCTGCGGTGTCATGGCCGGCTACGGCGCCGCCGCCCACACCGGCCAGATCGGCGAGGGCCAGAGCATCGCCGTGTTCGGCTGCGGCGGCGTCGGCATGGCCGCGCTGGCGGCGGCGAGGCTGCGCAACGCCACCACGATCATCGCCGTCGACCTCGACCCGAGGAAGCTGGAGCTGGCCAGGTCCTTCGGCGCGACCCACGCCGTGAACCCGAGCGACGGCGACCCCGTCGAGGCCATCAAGGCGCTCACCGGCGGCTTCGGGGCCGACGTCTGCATCGAGGCCGTCGGCAACCCCACGGTGCTCGAGCAGTGCTTCTACGCCCGGGACCTGGCCGGCACCGTCGTGCAGGTCGGGGTGCCCACGCCGGACATGCGCTTCCCCGACATCCCGATGATCGACTTCTTCGGGCACGGCGGCGCGCTGAAGCCGTCCTGGTACGGCGACTGCCTGCCGTCGCGCGACTTCCCGGCGCTGATCGACCTGTTCCTGCAGGGGCGGTTCCCGCTCGGCGACTTCGTGTCGGAGCGCATCGGCATCGACGACGTGGAGGAGGCGTTCCACAAGATGGAGCGAGGCGAGGTCCTGCGATCGGTGGTGGTGCTCTGATGGACCCCTCCACGAGCACAGCCCGCATCGAGAAGGTGGTGACGTCGGGGATCTTCAGCCTCGACGGCGAGGACCACGAGGTCGACAACAACATCTGGCTGTACGGGGACGACGACGAGGTCGTGGTGGTCGACGCCGCCCACGACCACGAGCCGATCCTCGAGGCGGTGGGCGGTCGGAAGGTGGTCGCCATCGTCCTGACCCACGCCCACAACGACCACATCAACGCGGCGGGTGCGCTGGCCGACGCCACCGGCGCACCGATGCTCATCCACGAGGACGACCGGATGCTGTGGGAGGTCGCGTACCCGCGCCGGGGACCCAACGGGACGCTGGCGGACGGCGACACGGTGACGGTCGCCGGCGAGTCGCTGCGGGTCCTGCACACGCCCGGCCACTCCCCCGGCGGCATCTGCCTGCTGACCGATCCCGACGGCGCGAACCCCGGTCACGTGTTCGGCGGCGACACCCTGTTCAACGGGGGCCCGGGCGCCACCGGACGGTCGTTCTCCAGCTTCGAGACGATCGTCGAGTCGATCCGGACGAAGCTGCTGACCCTGCCGCCCGAGACGGTGGTGCACACCGGCCACGGCGACGACACAACGATCGGCGCCGAGGCGCCCGGCATCGAGGCCGCCGGCAGCTGACCGGTCCCGGGCAGCTCAGACGCGGGCGAGGAGGTCCTCGATCGCGGCCAGCACCATCGCCCGGTGCTCCTTGGAGTCGTGGATCATGTGGCCGCAGCCGTCGGCGACGCGCGACTCCACCTCCGGGCTGACCTCGGCCAGGCGGGCGAGGTCGGCCTCGCGCACGATGGTGTCGGGCTTGGCGGGGTCGCCGGCGATGACGATGCCGGGCACGGGCAGCGGACGGTGCGGGTCGAACACCGGGGCGTGGCTGCCGTCGAAGACCGGGTCGAGCACGCTGGCGTCGAGCTGGAGCATGGACTCGGCCATCGCCTCCAGCGCGTCGTCGTGGCACAGCTCACCGAACAGCGGCCCGGACGAGCTGGGGGCGCCGCGCAGCACCTCGGTGAGGTCGGCCACCGACATGCCCGACTCCTGCATGCGGGGGATCGACTCGCGCATGAGGCGGAAGCCGTCGAGCAGCGAGTTGCCCTCGAGCGGGGCCGCAGCGTCGGGCGACGGCGGCGCCATGATCGCCGGGTCCTCGAGCACGACACCGCGCACGAGGTCGGGTCGGGTCTGGGCCAGCCCGGCGGCGGTGCCGCCACCCAGCGAGTGGCCGACGATGACGGTGGGCTCGCCGAGCACCTGCTCGCAGACGGCGGTGGCGTCGGCGATGTAGTGCGGGAACGTGTAGGCGCCCGGGGTGCGGCCGGAGCGGCCGTGGCCCCGGAAGTCGAGGCGCACCACCCGGTGGCGGTCGGCGAGGTGCGGGACGAGCCAGCCCCACGTCGCCGTGCTCTGGGTGATCCCGTGCAGCACGAGGACGGGCGGGGCGTCGTCGTCGCCGTCGATCTCGAGGTGCAGGGTGACGTCGTCGGTCTGGAGGTCCACGGCCGGGCAACGTACCCGGGCCGGTCAGGGGAGCAGCGCCTGCGGCACGTCGACGACCCGGGCCCGCAGCCACTCGCCCAGGCTCTTGGCCTGCGCGTCGTTCCGGGTCGACGCCGCGACCCCCTCCTGCAGCAGGCCCCGGACCACGAAGTTAATCGCCCGCAGGTTCGGGAGCGGGTACCGGTCGACGACGAGGTCGGCGGTCTCGGGCAGGAGGGCCTGGAAGGTCTCCGTGGTGAGCAGTCCGTCGAGCCACGCCCACGCCTCGTCGCTGCGCACGAACACGCCGACGTTGGCGTCGCCCCCCTTGTCTCCAGAGCGCGCACCGGCGACCAGTCCGAGCGGCGCCCTGACCGTGGGTCCGTCGAGGTCGGGCGCGTCGGGTCCGGGTGCCGGCTCGATCGACGGCGCGGCGTCGATGCCGGGGAACGTGGACTCGACCTGGCGAATGTCGCCGCCGAGGACCGTGACGTGGGCGGGCACCAGGTCGGCGGGGACGAGGGCGGGGCGGTACACGCCGTAGGGACCGCCGCCCGAGGGTCCGCCCGACGGGCTGTAGAGGCCGGGGATGCTGGCCAGCGCCGTCTCGACGAGGGCGCCGGTGAAGGCACGGCCGACCTTGCGCTCGTCGGGGTCCTTGACGATGAGGCGCCAGATGGCGGTGGCGGCGTCGTTGCTGTCGGGGTCGGCGTGCTGGGTGCGCTCGACCCGCGACGTCACGCTGGCGAAGTCGTCGGGCCCGTACGGGCAGGCGGCCCAGAACGCGGCCTCGGCCACGGCGGCCTTGGCCTCGATGTCGAGGCCGGTGAGCGCGACGGACACCTGGTTGCGGTGCCCGGCCAGCTCGTTCATGGCCACCTTGAGGGTGTCGGGAGGTGCCTCGCCACGGACGCCGCTGATGCGGACCCGGTCGGGAGCCGCCTGCTCGAGGGTGATGGTGTCGAACCGGGCGGTCACGTCGGGGCCGAGGTAGCGGGGCCCGCCGATCTCGTACAGGAGCTGGGAGGTGATCGTGCCCACCGAGACCTGGCCGCCGGTGCCGTCGTGCTTGCCGATGGTGCTGGACCCGTCGGCTGCGACCTCGGCCCACGGGAAGCCCACCCGCTCGAGGCCCGGCACCTCGGTGAAGAACGAGTAGTTGCCGCCGGTGGCCTGGGCGCTGCACTCGATGACGTGCCCGGCGACCACCGCGCCGGCGAGGGCGTCGAGGTCGGTGCGGGTCCAGCCGTGGTGCCACGCCGCCGGCCCGCACACCACGGCGGCGTCGGTGACCCGGCCGGTGATGACGATGTCGGCACCGCGCTCCAGCGCGTCGACGATGCCCCAGCACCCCAGGTACGCGTTGGCCGACACCCACGCCCCTTCGGAAAATCGCTGCGAGAAGCCCTCGGAATCCGTGGTGTTCTCGCAGCGATTTTCCGATCCGTCGGCCGGGTCGTCGAAGGGGCGGAGGGCGCCGGCGGCGGCCAGCTCGGCGGCGCGGGGAAGCAGGTCGTCGCCCGACACGTGGGCGATGGTGGGCGACAGGCCGAGCTTGTCGGCGACCTCGGCCACGGCCTCGGCGCAGCCGTCGGGGTCGAGGCCGCCGGCGTTGGAGACGACCTTGATGCCCCGGTCGAGGCAGGTGCCCATCACCTGCTCCATCTGGGTGACGAAGGTGCGGGCGAAGCCACCGCGGGGACGGGAGGCCCGGCTGCGGGCCAGGATCAGCATGGTCAGCTCGGCCAGCCAGTCGCCGGTGAGCACGTCGATGGGCCCGCCCTCCACCATCTCCCGGGCGCCAGACAGGCGGTCGCCGTAGAAGCCCGAGCAGTTGGCGATGCGGATGGGCGGGCGGACGGGCTCGGTCATGGCTCGGCGTGGTCGAGCAGCACGAGCACGTCGCCGGCATCGACCCGCTGGCCGGCGGCGACCTTCACCTCGGTGACGGTGCCGGCGCCGGGCGCCGTGATCTTGTGCTCCATCTTCATGGCCTCGACGACGACCAGGAGCTGGCCGTCGGTGACCTCGTCGCCCTCCTCGACGTGCACGGACAGCACCGTGCCGGGCAGCGGGGACACCGGCCCGCCGCCGGCCGAGACGGCGTCGTGGTCCTGGAACCGCGGGGCGAGGCGCCAGGTCGTGCGGCCGGCCGGGCCCGACACGTGGGTCTCGTCGCCGTCGCGCTCGACGGCGAGGTGCCGACGGACGCCCTCCAGCTCGATGCCGACGCCGAGGCGCGCGCCCGAGCCTCGGATGGCGACCCGGATCTCTGCGACGCGCCGGGTGTCCTCGGCGAGCGAGCCGTCCTCGGTCGGGGCGGGCACGGGTCCGACCAGGATGCGGTAGCGGTCGGCGTCGAGGGCCTGCAGCTCGACGTCGAGGTCGTTGCCCCGCCCGTCGACCCAGGTCGAGCGCTGGCCCAGCGTGCGCAGGTTGCGCCAGCCGGAGGGGGCGAAGCCCCAGTGCGGGTCGGCCGCACGGGCGGCGCGCTCGTCGGCGACGGCGGCGGCCAGCAGGTGGGCGATGCGGTCGTCGCCGGTGGGGCCGGTGGCGACCGCCACGTCGGGGTGCTCGTCGAGGTAGGCGGTGGGCGTCCGGGCGGCCAGGAAGTCGTCCTCGGCGAGCAGGGCCGCCATCGCCTCCGCGTTCGTGCGCACGCCGGTGACCACCGCAGCCCGCAGCGCCCGGGCCAGCACCGAGGCGGCCTCGGTGCGGGTCGGGGCGTGGGCGACCACCTTGGCGAGCAGCGAGTCGTAGTCGGCGGACACGACGCTGCCGGCCCGGAAGCCCGTGTCGACCCGGACCGGTGCGACGGAGCCGCGTCCAGCTCCCCGAGGCGTGAGGTCGAAGCGGGTGAGGGTGCCGGTGGCGGGGAGCCACCCGGTGGCGGGGTCCTCGGCCACGATCCGCACCTCGATGGCGTGGCCGTGGATGCGCACGTCGTCCTGGGTGATCGGCAGGGGTTCGCCGGCGGCGACCCGCAGCTGCAGCTCGACCAGGTCGAGCCCGGTGACCGCCTCGGTGACCGGGTGCTCGACCTGGAGGCGGGTGTTGACCTCGAGGAAGCTGATGGTGCCGTCGTCCCCGACCATGAACTCGACCGTGCCGGCACCGTGGTAGCCGACGTGGCGGGCCAGGGCGAGGGCGCCGTCGCACAGGGCGGTTCGCACCTCGGGGGTGATGCCGGCCGAGGGCGCCTCCTCCAGCACCTTCTGGTTGCGGCGCTGGATGGAGCACTCCCGCTCGCCGAGGTGGATCACGGTGCCGTGGGCGTCGCCCAGGATCTGGACCTCGACGTGGCGGCCCCGCTCGATGAAGGGCTCGACGAAGACGGTGCCGTCGCCGAAGGCGGCCTCGGCCTCGCGTGCCGCAGCGCCCACCGCATCGGCCAGGAGCTCGGGCGAGCGCACGATGCGCATGCCGCGACCCCCGCCGCCGGCCGCCGCCTTCACGAGCGCCGGCATCGCCAGCCCGTCGGGGATGTGGCCGGGGCGCACCTCGACCGCCTCGGTCGTGGGCACGCCCGCTGCGACCGCGGCCCGCTTGGCGGCGATCTTGTCGCCGAGCAGCGAGATCTGCTCCGGCGTGGGCCCGACCCAGACCAGTCCGGCATCCACCACCATCCGGGCGACGTCGGCCCGCTCGGCCAGGAAGCCGTAGCCGGGGTGGACGGCATCGCAGCCGGTGTCGAGCGCCGCCTGGATGAGGGCGTCGGCGCGCAGGTACGACTCGGCGGGCGTGGACCCACCGAGCGCGACGGCGAGGTCGACCACGTCGACGTGGAGCGCGTCGGCATCGGGTTGGGCGTACACGCCGACGGTGCCGATGCCCATGCGGTGCGCGGTGCGGGCGATGCGCACCGCGATCTCGCCCCGGTTGGCGATGAGGAGCCGGCGGATCATCAGTGCCTCCACACGCCGTAGTCGGTGGCGCCGCGCACCTCGGCCGAGTGCGTGGCCGAGAGGGCGATGCCGAGCACGGTGCGGGAGTCCGACGGATGGATGATCCCGTCGTCCCACAGCCGGCCGGTGGCGTACAGGGCCGTGGACTGCTCCTCGACCAGGTCCTCGAGCGCCTTGGTCTGCGCGCCGAGCGCCTCCTCGTCGACCTCCTGGCCCCGGCCGGCGGCGGCGTTGCGGGCGATGATGTCCATCACGCCGGCGAGCTGCTTCGGGCCCATCACCGCGATCCGGTGGTTGGGCCAGCTGAACACGAACCGGGGGTCGTAGGCCCGGCCCGACATCCCGTAGTTGCCGGCCCCGTAGGACGCCCCGACCATGAGGACCAGGTGCGGCACCTCGGAGTTGGAGACCGCGTTGATCAGCTTGGCGCCGTTCTTGATGATCCCGCCCCGCTCGGCGGCGGAGCCGACCATGAAGCCGGTGATGTTCTGCACGAACACGAGCGGCGTGTCGGTGCGGTTGCACAGCTGGATGAACTGGGCGCCCTTGTTGGACTCCTCGCTGAAGAGGATCCCGTTGTTGGCCAGCACGCCCACCGGGAAGCCGCAGATCGACCCCCAGCCGCAGACGAGCTTGTCGCCGTACAGGGGCTTGAACTCCTCGAAGCGGCTGCCGTCGAGCGTGCGGGCCAGCACCTCCCGGACGTCGAAGGGCACGCGGACGTCGGCGGAGGCGCAGCCGATCAGCTCGGCCGGGTCGTACAGGGGCTCGTCGGCGGGTTCGCTCGGGCCCGGCCCCAGCTTGCGCCAGCGGAGGTGGGCCACGATGTCGCGGGCGATGCGGATGCCGTCGAGCTCGTCGACGGCGAGGTAGTCGGACAGGCCCGACACCGACGAGTGCATCTCGGCCCCGCCCAGGGTCTCCTCGTCGACCTCCTCGTCGATGGCCATCTTCACGAGCGGCGGACCGCCGAGGTACGCCGTGCCCCGCCCCTTGACGAAGACCGTGTAGTCGCTCATGCCCGGCGTGTAGGCGCCGCCGGCCGTGCTCGGGCCGAACACCACGGTGATCGACGGGATGCCGGCCTTGGACGCCTGCGTGAGGTGCTTGAAGCCGGCCCCACCCGGCACGAAGATGTCGGCCTGGCGGGGCAGCTCGGCGCCGGCGGACTCGTTCAGCGTGACGTGGGGCAGCCGGTTGACCCGGGCGATCTCGTCGGCCCGGAGGTTCTTCGCCACGGTGGTGGGGTTGGCCGAACCGCCGCGGTAGGTCATGTCCGAACCGGTGATGAGCACCTCGGTGCCCGACACGATCCCCAGGCCTGCGACGACGCCGGCGCCGACAGGGTCCTGCGTGCCCCACGCGGCGAGCGGGCTCAGCTCGAGGAACGGGGTGTGGGGGTCGACCAGCGCCTCGATGCGCTCGCGCACCAGGAGCTTGCCCCGGGTGCGGTGGCGGTCGACGTAGCGCTGCCCGCCGACCGACGGCACCGACGCCAGCTGCTCGGCGACCTCGTCCCAGAGCGCCTGCATGGCAGCGGCGTTCTGGCGGTGCTCGTCGGACGAGGTGTCGAGCCGGGAGCGCAGGACCGTCATCGGGGCGGACCGTAGCCGTGCCGAGCCGCCCGTGTGTCTGGCGTGCCGACACCGTGGGCATGGATCGCGCATGCCGCGCGCCATCTGGTCCGGGAGCATCAGCTTCGGCTTGGTGAACGTCCCGGTGAAGCTCTTCACCGCCACGGAGGACCGCTCGGTCGGCTTCCACCAGTTCGACCCCGAGAGCGGCGAGCGCATCCGCTACCAGCGCGTCACCGAGCAGTCGGGCAAGGAGGTGGAGTACAAGTCGATCGTCAAGGGCTACGAGCTCGAGGACGGCAGCCACGTGCTCATCACGCCCGAGGAGCTCGAGGCCGTCGAGCCCGGGAGGTCCCGCACGATCGACATCGAGGACTTCATCGACCTCGACGACGTCGACCCCGTGTACTTCGACAGCACCTACCACCTGGCGCCGGCGAACGAGGCGGCGGCGAAGCCCTACGCCCTGCTCCGGGAGGCAATGAAGGAGTCCCGCCGGGTGGCGATCGCCCGCTTCGTCATGCGGGCCAAGCAGAGCCTGGCCGCCATCCGGGTGGCGAGCACCGAGGACGCCGGCGACGTGCTGGTGCTCGAGACCATGCACTTCGGCGACGAGGTCCGCAGCCCCGCCGACATCCGGGAGCTGAAGGTCCTCGACGACGGCGTCGAGGTCACCGATCGGGAGCGGGCGGCGGCGGCGAGCCTCGTGGAGTCCCTCAGCACCGAGTGGGACCCGAGCCGCTACGCCGACACCTACCGGGAGCGGGTCCTCGACCTCGTGGCCCGGAAGGCCGACGGGGAGCGCATCGTCACCGAGAAGGCGGAGGAGCCGAAGGCTTCCGTCACCGACCTCATGGCCGTGCTGGAGGCGAGCGTCAACGAGGCCCGCCAGAAGCGCGAGGGCGGGGCGTCCGGCAAGGCGCCGGCCACGGCCGCCCCCGCGCGCGACTACGCCTCGATGTCCAAGGACGAGCTCTACGAGGAGGCCCAGCGGCGCGACATCGACGGTCGGTCCAAGATGACCAAGGACCAGCTGGTCGCCGCCCTGTCCGACGCCGAGCTGGCCGCGGCGTCGTGAGCGGGTCGACGGCCACGGACTGCGTGGACTGCACGGGCGACACCGAGCACTGCCACTGGGCCTGGGTGCGCCACCCCGACGGTCGCGGCGAGTGCCTGGCGCTGGAGTGCACGTTCGGTCCCGACGCCCACGTGGTCGTGGTCGCCTGCAGCGACGTCCACGACGAGGGCTGCTGCCCGTAGGACGGGCGTCGGGGCGCGACCGGATGCGCCGGCCGCCCAGACGTGGGAGGGTGCCGAGGTGGACCTGCGCACCGACCTCGCTGGCATCCGGGCCGATCTGATCGCCGAGCAGGACGCGCTGGATGCCGTGGTGGCCGACCTGACGCCCGAGCAGTGGGCCACGCCCACGCCGAGCGCTCGCTGGACCGTCGCCGACCAGGTCGCGCACCTCACCTACTTCGACGGCACCGCGACCCTGGCCGTGCGCGATCCCGATGCCTTCAACGCCTCGCTCGGCGAGCTGGTGACGCTGCTCGAGGGCGGACCCGAGGCGATGGACGACCACACGCTCGGCTGGGCCCGGGCCGGCGCCCCCGCCGACCTGCTCGCCCGCTGGCGCCAGGACCGGGCCGACCTGGCCAAGGCCGCCACCGCGCTCGCCGAGGACGACCGCATCCCCTGGTACGGCCCGTCGATGGGGGCCAAGTCCTTCCTCACCGCCCGCCTCATGGAGTGCTGGGCCCACGGCCAGGACGTGGTCGACGGCCTGCGCTCGGCCGGCATTGACGCTGACCGACCCGCCACCGACCGCCTCGCCCACATCGCCCGGCTGGGGTTCATCACCCGTGGCTGGACCTACGCGAACCGCGGCGAGGAGGCGCCCTCGACCCCCGTCCGGGTCGTGCTCGCGGCACCCTCCGGGGACGAGTGGACCTTCGGGCCCGACGATGCCACCGAGTCCGTCACCGGCGACGCCCTCGACTTCTGCCTCGTCGTCACCCAGCGCCGCCACGTGGACGCCACCGGGCTCGACGTCGACGGCGACTCGGCACGCGACTGGATGACCAAGGCGCAGGCGTTCGCCGGCCCACCCACCGACGGGCCACCCGCCCGATGAACCCGATCTGAACCCAGGAGCCAGGACATGAAGCAGCTCACCGGTCTCGACGCGACCTTCCTCTACATGGAGACGCCGTCCACCTACGGGCACGTGTCGGGGCTCTCCATCTACGACCGGCCCTCGCCGGACTTCGACCCGTTGGCGGAGTGGCGGGCCCAGATCCAGCGGCGGCTCCACCTGCTCGAGCCGCTCACCCGGCGCCTCCGCAACGTGCCGTTCAACCTCGACCACCCCTTCTGGATCGAGGACCCCGACTTCGGCCTGGACTTCCACGTGCGCCACACGGCCGTGCCCCGCCCGGGTCGCGACGATCAGGTGGCCGACCTGGTCGCCCGCATCATCGGGCGGCCGCTCGACCGCTCCCGCCCGCTGTGGGAGAGCTACGTCATCGACGGCCTGGCCGGCGACCGGTTCGCCATCCTCACCAAGATCCACCACGCCACCGTCGACGGCGCGTCCGGCGTCGAGCTGCTCACGATCATGCTCGACACCACGCCCGAGGGCGACGACGTGCCGGCACCCGAGCTCCCGCCGCGCACCCCCGAGCCGGTGCCGTCCGACGCCGAGGTGCTCGGCACCGCCATGCGAACCCTGGCCCGCAAGCCCGGCCGCTTCCTGGTGCTCGGCGCCCGCACCATGCGCCAGCTCGGGGAGGCCAGCGGCAACCCGATCCTGCGCGCCTCGGGGCAGCAGCTGCGGGAGGGCCTGCGCGGGCCGCTCGGCACGGTCCTGAACATCGGGCGCTCGCTCCCGGAGGAGCGCGACGAGGCGCCCCAGCCCCTGCCCGGCGGAGCGCCGTCGACGATCTTCAACGCATCGATCTCCCCGCACCGCTCCTTCGCCTACCGCTCGGTGTCGATGGAGGCCATCAAGGCGATCAAGGGCGCCATCGGCTGCACGGTGAACGACGTGGTCATGGCGGTGTGCGCCGGCGGCCTGCGCACGTACCTCCAGCGCAAGGACGCCCTCCCCGACCGACCGATGGTGGCCATGGTGCCGGTGTCGATCCGCACCGGCGAGGAGGCCGAGCGCTGGTCCAACCGGGTCTCGGCGATCTTCGCCGACCTGCCCACCGACCAGGCCGACCCGCTGCAGCGCATCCGCAAGGTCAACAACTCCATGGCGCTCGCCAAGGGCCTGCACGACGCCCTGCCCGCCGACCAGCTCACCGAGTTCGCCGACTTCCCGCCGCCGGCCGTGTTCGCCCGGGCCAGCCGCATGGCCACCCGGTTCCAGCTCGGGAACCGGACCACCATGCCGGTGAACATCACCATCTCGAACGTGCCCGGGCCGCGCGAGCCCCTCTACATGGCGGGCGCCAAGCTGGCCCACTACGTGCCCGTGTCCACCGTCGTGGAGGGCCAGGGCCTCAACATCACGGTCCAGAGCTACTGCGACACGCTCGACTTCGGCCTGGTGGGCTGCGCCCGCCTGGTGCCCGACATCCAGGTCCTGCTCGACGACATCATCGCCGACATCGAGGCCCTGGCGGACCTCATGGACGTCGACGTCCCCGTGCACCTCGCCGAGGAGCGGACCCCCGGTCGCGGCGCTGCACCGCCGGCGAAGGCCGCCACGAAGGGGGCGACCAAGAAGCGGGCGACGAAGCGGAAGGCGGCCGCGAAGCGAACCTGATCCCGCCTCGTCCTCCCCGGCCCGGGCGGGGGTACGGTCGCCACAGGCGAAATGGGAAGGAGGCGCGATGGCGGACGACGCCGAGCGCCTCGCAGCGCTGCGGCGCTTCGGGATCCTCGACACAGCACCGGAGGTCCGCTTCGACGACCTCGTGCGCCTGGCCGCGTCCATCTGCGGCACGTCCATGGCAGCCGTGAGCCTCGTCGACGAGGACCGCCAGTGGTTCAAGGCGCGCGTCGGCCTCGACGTCGACCAGACCCCGATCTCCGATGCCCTGTGCGCGCACACCATCGACCAGCGCGGGGTGCTCGAGGTGCCCGACGCCCGGGCCGACCCGCGCTTCGCCGGGAGCGGTCTGGTGGTCGGCCCCCCGCACCTGCGCTTCTACGCGGCCGCGCCGATGGTCTCCCCCGAGGGTCACGCCATCGGCACGGTGTGCGTCCTCGACGGCGAGCCCCGGCGGCTGGAGCCGCACCAGGCCGAGGCGCTGCGGGTGCTGGCGGACCAGGCCATGGCCCTCGTCGTGCTGCACCAGCAGGCCCTGCTGACCCAGCGGCTCGAGGAGCGGTTCCGGGCCCTGGTCGAGCAGTCCACCGACCTCATCGTCCTCGTCGACGCCGACGGGACGATCCGCTACGTCAGCCCGGCGGCGCGCGGCATCCTCGGCGTGGACCCCGGCGGTTCGAGCCCCACCAGCCTCGTCGACATCGTCCTCGACCCGACCGCCGCCGAGGTGCTGGCGACCGCCCTCGCCGCGCCGCCCGGGGCACCGTTCGCCCTGCCCGAGGTCAACCTGCGCCGGCCCGACGGGTCCGTCGCCGTGCTCGACGTGCGGGGCGCCAACCTGCTCGGAGACCCTGCGGTCGAGGCCATCGTGCTCAACGCCCGCGACGTGACCGACCGGCGTGCGCTCGAGGCCCGGCTCGCCCACGGCGCCCTGCACGACGAGCTCACGGGCCTGCCCAACCGCCAGCTGCTGCGTGACCGCCTCGACGGCGCCCTGGCGCGCGTGCGGCGCGACGGGCGCAAGGTCGGCGTGCTGTTCTGCGACCTGGACCGGTTCAAGGTCGTGAACGACAGCAGCGGCCACTCCGTGGGCGACGAGGTCCTGGTGCAGGTCGCCGCCCGCCTGACGACCACGGTGCGGGCCACCGACACCGTCGTCCGCTTCGGCGGCGACGAGTTCGTGATCGTCGTCGACGGCGTCGACCAGGACGTGGAGGTCGCCGATCTCGCCGACCGCGTGCGGGAGGCGCTGGCCTCGCCCGTGGTCGTCGACGGCCACGAGGTCCCGACCTCGGTGAGCATCGGCTACGTCGTCGCCGGCGGCGACGCCGACCCCGAGCGGCTCCTCAGCGACGCCGACGCGGCGATGTACGCAGCGAAGGAGCGGGGCCGGAACCGGGTCGAGCCCTTCGGCGCCGACCTGCACGCCCGGGTCCTCATCCGCCTCGACGAGGAGCGGGCCCTGCGTCGAGCCCTCGACGACCACCAGCTCGTGGTGCACTACCAACCGATCGTGTCGCTGCCCACGGGCCGCATCCTCGGCGTCGAGGCGCTCGTCCGCTGGGAGCGCCCCGACCTCGGGATGGTCCTGCCGGCGTCGTTCATCCCGATGGCCGAGGAGACCGGGCTCATCGTCGAGCTGGGCGACTGGGTGCTCGACCAGGCCCTCGCCCAGCTGCAGGCGTGGCGGACGGCGAACCCGCGCTCCGACGTCAGCATGGCCGTCAACGTGTCGGCCCGGCAGCTGGCCGCCGGCACCCTCGCCGACACCGTCGGCGACGCCCTCGACCGCCACGGCGTCGACCCGTCCGCCGTGACCCTCGAGCTCACCGAGAGCACCCTCATGGAGGACCTCGACCGCTCGGCTCGGATGCTCGGCGCGCTGCGCGACATCGGCGTCACCGTCGCGATCGACGACTTCGGCACCGGCTACTCGTCGCTGGCGTACCTCAAGTCGCTGCCCATCGACACGCTCAAGATCGACCGCTCGTTCGTGGTCAACGTCGGCAACGATCCGTACGACTCCGCGATCGTGCACGCCGTGGCCTCGATCGGGCGCGTGCTCGACCTGCGGGTCGTGGCCGAGGGCGTGGAGACCGCCGCGCAGGCCGAGCAGGTGCTGGCCCACGGCTGCCAGGTGGCCCAGGGCCACCACTTCGGCCGGGCCGTGCCCGGAGCGGAGCTCGCCGCCCAGCTGGTGCCGGACGGCGACCTCCCCGTGGGCCTCAGCTGACGCCCAGGCGCTCCTGGGCCTCGCCCTTCAGGCGCTTGTAGTCGACCTTGCCGTTGGCGGCCCGCCCGATCGTGTCGACCACCACGACCCGCTTCGGGGCCTTGTAGGCGGCGAGGCGGCCCTTGACGTGGGCGATGAGCGCGGACTCGTCGATCTCGGCGCCGGGCCGGGCCTCGACCACAGCCGTCACGGCCTCGCCGAACTTCTCGTCCGGGAGCCCGACGGCCACGGCGTCCTGCACGGACTCGTGGGTCTTGAGCGCCTCCTCGACCTCCTCCGGGAAGACCTTCTCGCCGCCGGTGTTGATGCACACCGACCCCCGGCCGAGGAGCGTGATGCGACCGTCGGCGTCGACCGTGGCGAAGTCGCCCGGGCAGGAGTAGCGCTTGCCGTCGATCATCAGGAACGTCTTGGCCGTCTTGTCCGGATCCTTGTAGTACCCGAGCGGCTGGCGCCCGCCGACGGCGAGGCGGCCGATCTCCGGCGAGCCCGGCTGCAGCGGCGTGTCGTGCTCGTCGATGACGATGGTGTCGGGGCTGAGCTCGAACTTGGCCGTCTCGGCCGTCTGGCCCGCTCCGGAGATGGACGAGCCCATGCCGAGCGCCTCGGAGGACGAGAAGGCGTCCATCAGCATCATGCCGGGGTGGTGGCGCAGCAGGCCCTGCTTGCACTCCTGGCTCCACATCACGCCCGACGAGACGATGGCGAGGAGGCTGGACAGGTCCCAGCGACCCTCGTTCTCGTCGAGGGTGCGCAGGATCGGCTTGCCGAAGGCGTCGCCGACCATGGCCAGCATGTTCACGCCCTCGCGCTCGATGGCGTCGAGCAGCTCGGCCGGCTCGAACGTGCGGTTGGTCAGCGTCACGACCGAACCGCCGCCGGACAGCGTGGACAGGCACGGGAAGTTGCCGGTGCCGTGCATCTGCGGGCAGGCCGGCAGGAAGCGGGCGCCGGGCTCCTTGAAGGTGCCCTTCAGGTCGGCGACGGTGCCGTCCTCGGGCAGCGGGTTCGCCAGCGTGGCGGTGAGCTTCACGGCCAGGTCGTCCTGGCGCCACATGACGCCCTTGGGCATCCCCGTGGTGCCGCCGGTGTAGAGCATGTTGAGGTCGTCGCCGGTGCGGCCCCAGGCGGGCGACACGCGGCCGGCGCCGCTGGTCGCGGCCGTCTCGTAGGGGGTGGCCCACTCGGGGCACTCGCCGCTGTCGTCGTCCACCCACAGCCAGGCCTTCACCTTGGGCAGCTGCTCTCGGATCGGTGCGATGGTGTCGCTGAAGGAGCCGTGGAAGACGACGCACCCGGCGTCGGCGTTGTCCCACAGGTACAGCAGCTCGTCGGCTGTGTAGCGGTAGTTGGTGTTGACCGGGACGAAGGCGCCCTTGAAGGCGGCGTACATGGACTCGAGGTACTCGGGACCGTTGTAGAGGTACTGGGCGACGGCCTGCTGCCGCTCGAGGCCGAGGTCGAGCAGGTGCTGGGCCACGCCGTCGGCGCGCCGGTCGACCTCGCCCCAGGTCCGACGGTCGTCACCGTGGATGAGGCAGGGGGCGTCGGGCAGCTCGTCAGCGACCGTCTCCCAGATGTCGGCGAAGTTCCACGTTCCCATGGGAGCATGGTGTAGCAGTTTGGGAACGCTCGTTGCCTGGGAGGCCAGATGATCCGAACCGTCGACTTCGAGGTGGGCGCCATCGTCGACGGCGTCCGGGCCGACGGCGTCGTGGTGTGCGAGGGCGTCCTGTCGCCCGAGCGCGTCGCGGCGATCCGTGACGACCTGGACCGGGTGCTGGAGGCCACGCCCACCGGGCGCAACGACTTCGAGGGCCACGTCACGAAGCGCATCTACAATCTGTTCGCCAAGACGAGGGCCTTCGACGACCTCGCGACCCACCCGGTGCTGCTCGGCGTGCTCGACCAGCTGCTGGGCCACTACCAGCTGTCGGCCCCGACCGGCATCCAGATCGGCCCCGGCGAGCCGGCCCAGGGCGTCCACCGCGACGACAGCATCTACCCGCTGCCCCAGCCCCATGGCGAGGTCGTGGTCAACACGATGTGGGCGTTCGACGACTTCTCGGTCGCCAACGGCGCCACCCGGTTCGTGGCCGGGAGCCACCAGTGGGAGCCGGGCCGCTGGCCCACCGCCGACGACCCCGTGCTCGACGCCGAGATGGCGGCGGGCAGCGTGGCGTTCTACTCGGGATCGATCTGGCACGGCGGCGGGGCGAACAGCACGGACCGGCCCCGCCTCGGCGTGATCCTCGAGTACGCCGCCGCCTGGCTGCGCCCGCAGGAGAACCACGTCATCGGCGTGGGGCCCGAGCTGGTGGCGACGCTGCCCGAACGGCTCCAGGAGCTGCTCGGGTACAACATCTACCCGCCCTTCGTCGGCTACGTCGACGGACGCCACCCTCGGCGGTTCCTGCCTCCGGGCTGACCCGGACAGGTCACGTGTCCGCGCCGGTCAGTGGACGGTGTGCCCGCCGCCGCCGGCGCCCTTCGTGGCGTACATGGCCCCGTCGGCCCGGGCCACGAGGCTGTGGGCGTCGACCCCGCCGCCGGCAGGCACCCACGCCACGCCGACGCTGGCGGAGATCTCCAGGCGCCGGCCCCGGAAGCCCACCGGGTCGCCGAGCGACCCCGCGATCCGCTCGGCCAGCTCGGCGGCACCGGCCTCCGAGCCGAGCCCGGCGCACACGGCGACGAACTCGTCGCCACCCATTCGGCCCACGGCGTCGTGGCCGCGCACGGCTGCCCGCAGCCGGGCGCCCACCGCCTGCAGGACCTCGTCGCCGGCGGCGTGGCCGTGGCCGTCGTTGACGCCCTTGAAGTCGTCGACGTCGACGTAGACGACCGCCACGTCGGCGCCGCTGCCGAGCGACGCCTCGAGCGCGTCGATGACGCTGGCCCGGTTCAGGCAACCGGTCAGCTCGTCGACCGTGGCCCGGCGCTCGAGCTCCTCGCGCAGGCGGACGGACTCGGTCACGTCGGTCAGGCAGCCGACCGCGCCGGTCACCTCGCCGTCGACGCTGAGGGCGCGCAGGGCCAGGGTGCAGCGGCGCACGTCGAGCGTGCCGAGCACCTGGATCTCCATCTCCATGTCGACGTCGCGGCCGGTGAGCACGGCGGCCAGGGCGCGATCGAAGGCGATCTCGTCCCGCACGGTGCTGAGCATGGTGGGCTGGTCGTCGTCGGGCGCGGTGCCGAGGATCTCGTGCAGGCGGGCGTTCGCCAGCTCCAGGCGCCGGTCGGCGTCGATGTGGAACACGCCGACGGGCATGGACTCGGTGAGGCGGCGCAGCACCTGCTCGCTGGCGGCGAGCGCCCCCTGCGCCGCCACCTCCTGGCTGACGTCGACCATCTCGCACTCGACGTGACCCTCCTCGTCGAGCAGGTTGCGGTTGGAGATGTCGAGCCAGATCCAGCTGCCGTCGGCGCAGGAGTGGCGCAGGCGGGCGCGGGTCGTGAGGCCGGGTGCGGAGAGCATGTCGACCCACGCCGCGATCGACTCGTCCTGGTCGTCAGGGTGGATGAACTCGAGGGAGCGGCGCCCGACCATGTCCTGCGGGGTCCAACCCAGCAGCTCCGACACGTTCCGGTCGACGCTGACGAGGACGGCGAGGCCGTCCTTGTGGCAGCGCACGACCTTGGCGCGGGAGCCCTCCGGGACCGGGGGATGGAGGGGGACCTGGACGCTCCCGCCGCCGTCTTCGACGTCGAAGACCATGAGGAACACCCCGACCTCGTCGCGAGCATCGATGAAGTGCATCGTGGTGGGCGCATCGTGGCCACGCAGGCGAGCCTGGACGGTCGTGTCGCCATCGCGTCGGGCCCGCTCCCATGCGGCGATCGCCGCGGACCGGTCGGCCCGCTCGATCAGGTCGGTCGCGGTGCGCAGGCCCGTCCGACGCTGATCGTCGGCGAGGTCGAGCTCGGCGGGCAACGGCACGAAGAGGCCGTCCTCCCCGATCGCCGCCACCACGGCCCCCGGGTGCTGCCGCAGCAGCGCTGCGATGTCGCGTCGCGCCGCTCCGCTCTCCGCTCCGATCCCCATCGAGCCCACCGTACGTCGCCACGCCCGGGACACGGCGAGCCGAGGGCGCCCCGGATGGGGAAGAGTGTGGGCGATGACCACGACCTCCCCCGGCGACATCGACCCCCGCCTGCGCGAGGGGTTCGAGCAGCACCGCCGCGAGCTCGGCGGCTACTGCTACCGGATGCTCGGCTCGCCCTCGGAGGCCGACGACGCCGTGCAGGACACCCTGCTGAAGGCCTGGCAGTCCTTCGACCGCTTCGAGGGGCGGTCGTCGCTGCGCTCCTGGCTGTACCGGATCGCCCACAACGTCTGCATGGACATGCACCGCAGCCCGCAGCGCCGGGCGCGACCGATGGAGATGGGTCCGTCCACCAAGGTCGACGAGGTGGTGCTCGGCGAGTGGCGGGAGGAGACGCTGTTCGTGCAGCCGGTGCGCGACGAGCAGGTCCTCGACCTCGACGGCGACCCGGCCGACGTGGCGACGGCGCGCGAATCGATCCGCCTCGCCTTCGTCGCCGCCCTGCAGCACCTGCCCGCCAAGCAGCGGTCCGCCCTCATCCTCTGCGACGTGCTGCGCTGGCCCGCCGCCGACGTCGCCGAGCTGCTCGATACGTCCGTGGCGTCGGTCAACAGCGCGCTCCAGCGGGCCCGGGCCACCCTCGAGCAGCGGCGCGACGAGCCGCTCGACGCCCGCCTCGACCCGGCGCACGAGGCCCTCCTCGCCCGCTACGTCGAGGCCTTCGAGGCCTACGACATCGCCGCAGTCGTCCAGCTCATGCGGGAGGACGCCGTGCTGTCCATGCCGCCGTGGGACACCTGGCTCCAGGGCCGGGACGAGGTGGGCGCGTGGATGCTCGGCCAGGGCATCGGGTGCAAGGACTCGGTGCTGGTGCCGATCGACGTCAACGGCACGGCGGGGTTCGCCGCCTACAAGCCGGCCGAGGACGGGCGCCGCCTCCCGTGGGCCATCCAGGTCATCGAGGTCGCCGGCGGCCGGATCGTGGGCCACCACAACTTCATCGGACCCGAGCTGTTCGCGCAGTTCGGCCTGCCCGACCACCTGCCCGGCGGCGGGTGCTGACCCCAGACCCTGGCAGCGCCGGAGCACGAGGGGTAGACACCGAGCCATGACGCGCTGGGTGTACGGGTTCGACGAGGTCGAGGCGGCCAAGGCCGCCGTGGACGGCGACTGGGACCGGGTCCGGGGCCTGCTCGGGGGCAAGGGCGCGAACCTCGCCGACATGGCCTCCCTCGGCGTGCCGGTGCCGCCCGGGTTCACGATCACCACCGAGGCCTGCAACGCGTTCATCGCCGGCGACGGCGCCCTCCCCGACGGGCTGTGGGACGAGGTGCTGGACGCGATGGCCCAGGTCGAGAAGGGCACCGGCAGGACCTACGGCGGCGCCACCGACCCGCTGCTCGTGGCCGTGCGCTCCGGCGCCAAGTTCTCGATGCCCGGGATGATGGACACCGTCCTCAACGTCGGGATGAACGACGCCGTGGCCGAGGCCATGATCTCGCGCACCGGCGACGAGCGCTTCGTCCTCGACTCGCACCGCCGCCTCGTCCAGATGTTCGCCACGGTCGTGCTCGGCATGGACGGCGACCCCTTCGAGGACATCCTGCGCCGGCACCGCGCCGAGCACGGCGTCACCAACGACGCCGACCTGCCGCCGGAGGCGCTGCGGGCCACCGTCGACGCGTTCCGGGCCCACGTCGCCGCCCGCTCCGCGACCCCGTTCCCCGAGGACCCCTACGACCAGCTGCGCCTGGCGGTCGAGGCCGTGTTCCACAGCTGGAACAGCCGCCGGGCCTTCGACTACCGGCGGGCCGCCAAGATCGCCGACGACCTCGGCACGGCCGTGAACGTGGTGGCCATGGTGTTCGGCAACACCGGGCCGGGATCGGGCACGGGCGTGCTGATGTCGCGCAACCCGACCACGGGCGAGCCCCGCCTCGAGGGCGACTACCTGCTGAACGCGCAGGGCGAGGACGTGGTGGCCGGCAACCGGGAGACCCGGCCGATCGAGCAGCTCGCCCAGGACCTGCCCGCCGCCGCCGAGGAGCTGCAGGCCATCGCCCGCCGGCTCGAGCAGCACCACCGGGACATGCAGGACATGGAGTTCACCGTCGAGGACGGCACGCTGTGGCTCCTGCAGACCCGCACGGGCAAGCGCACGGCGCAGGCAGCCGTGCGCATCGCCGTGGAGATGGCCGGCGAGGGCCTCATCAGCCAGGCCGACGCCGTGCAGCGGGTCACGCCCGACCAGGTCGACTTCTTCCTCCACCCGCAGTTCTCCGCCGCCGACCTGGCCGACCGCACGCCGGTGGCCCAGGGCCTCAACGTCTCGCCGGGCGCGGCCGTCGGCGTGGTGGCCTTCGACCCCGACCTGGCCCAGCGCTGGGGGAACGAGGGCCGAGACGTCCTGCTCGTGCGGCCCGAGACCAAGCCCGACGACGTGCACGGCATGCTCGCCGCCGTCGGCATCCTCACCTCGAGCGGCGGCCGGACCAGCCACGCCGCCCTCGTCGCCCGCCAGTTCGGCAAGCCCGCGGTCACGGGTGCCTCCGACATCGAGATCGACATGGCCGCCCGCTCGCTGTCCGTCGGGACGCACACCGTGCACGAGGGCGAGTGGCTGTCCATCGACGGCACCGCCGGCAACATCTACCTCGGCCGCGTGGAGACCACGGCCCCCGACCTGGACAACGAGTGGCTGACCACCCTGCTCGGCTGGGCCGACGAGCACCGGACGCTCGGGGTGCGCGCCAACGCCGACGAGCCCGAGGACGCCGTTCGGGCCCGGGCCTACGGCGCCAGCGGCATCGGCCTGTGCCGCACCGAGCACATGTTCTTCGCCCAGGACCGCCTGCCGATCATGCGGCGCATGATCATGGCGCCCAACCTGCCGGAGCGGCGCGAGGCCATCGACGCGCTGCTCGAGTTCCAGCGCCAGGACTTCATCGGGCTGTTCGAGGCCATGGACGGGCTGCCGGTCATCATCCGGTTGCTCGACCCGCCGCTGCACGAGTTCCTGCCCAGCTGGGAGGAGCTGCACCGGCGCCAGACCGACCTGCAGCTGCGCCTCGTGGGTGCCGCCGACCTGGCCACGGTGGAGGCGCTCGTCACCGAGCTGTCCGAGGTGCGCGAGCTGCTCGCCCAGGTCGAGAAGCTGCACGAGACCAACCCCATGCTCGGCCGGCGCGGCGTGCGCCTCGGGATCACCCTCCCGGAGCTGACCCGGATGCAGACCCGGGCGATCATCGAGGCCGCCATCCACTGCATCCGCGAGGGCGGCGACCCCCACCCGGAGATCATGGTCCCGCTCGTCAGCCACGCCAACGAGCTCGCCCGGCAGCGGGCGCTCATCGACGAGGTCGCCGAGGCCTCCATGGACGAGGCCGGCGTGCGGGTGGACTACGCCGTGGGCACGATGATCGAGGTGCCCCGCGCCGCGCTCACCACGGACGCCATCGCCGAGCACGCCGACTTCCTCTCCTTCGGCACCAACGACCTGACGCAGACGACGTTCGCCATCAGCCGGGACGACGCCGAGCAGTCGTTCCTGCTGTCGTACCTCGCCGACAAGATCCTGCCCGCCAACCCCTTCGCCTCCATCGACCCCGACGGCGTCGGCAGGCTCATGCGCCTCGCCCTCGAAGGGGCCCGCAGCACCAAGCCGGCGATCGCGACCGGCGTGTGCGGGGAGCACGGCGGCGACCCGGCATCGATCGCCATGTGCCACGACATGGGCCTCGACTACGTGAGCTGCTCCGCGTACCGCATCCCCGTCGCCCGCCTCGCCGCCGCCCAGGCCGCGCTGGCCGCCTCCGCCCGATGAGCGCCCCCGAGCTCGAGACGATCGAGGTCGCCGTCGACGGCGCCGTCGGGTCGCTGTGGCTGGCCCGGCCCGACAAGCTCAACCCGCTCTCCACGCAGACGCTGCGCGAGCTCGAGGACGCCGCCCGCTGGTTCGACGAGCACCCCGACCTCAAGGTGGTCACCGTCGGCGGGCGGGGGCGGGCCTTCAGCGCCGGCGCCGACCTGGGCGCGTTCACCGGTGACGGTGGCCGGGCCGACCGCGACCAGGGCTGGCGGATGGGACGGGCGCTGGAGGAGATGCGCGCCGTCACGATCGCCCGCATCCAGGGGTGGTGCGTGGGCGGCGGGCTGGTGCTCGCCGCGGCGTGCGACCTGCGGATCGCCACGTCGTCAGCTCGCTTCTCGATCCCCGAGATCGACCTCGGCATCCCGCTGGCCTGGGGCGGCATCCCGCGCCTCGTGCGCGAGATCGGCCCGGCGCGCACCAAGGAGCTGGTGATGACCGGCCGGGAGTTCTCCCCGGCCGAGGCGCTGGCCGCCGGCTTCCTCAACCAGGTGGTGGCCGACGACGACCTCGACGCCACGGTCGACGCGCTCGTCGCCCAGCTGGTCGCCAAGCCGAAGCTCGGCCTGCTCGCCACCAAGGCCCACACCAACGCCGTCACCGAGTCCATGGTCGGGACCGGCCGGTCGTGGGCCGACGCCGACGGGCTCGAGGCCGGCCTGCGCGACCCGGAGGGGCGGGCCGTGCGCCAGCAGTACCTCGACCGCCGGAGCTGACGGCGCGCGACCATCGGACCATGGCTGCGCTCACCTCGACCCGCGACGGCGACGTCGTCACCATCACGCTCACCGCTCCCGAGCGACGGAACCCGCTGTCGACGTCCACCCTGCGCGACCTCGGCGCCGCCCTCGACGAGGCCGCCGGCTCCGACGCCCGGGCGGTGGTCCTGGCCTCCACCGGATCGGTGTGGAGCACCGGCCACGACCTGAAGGAGATGGCCACCCTCGACGAGGACGGCCTGCGCGAGCTCTTCACCACCTGCACGGCCGTCATGCGCCGGATCGAGGCCATGCCCCAGCCGGTCGTGGCCGAGGTGCACGCCCTCGCCACCGCCGCCGGCTGCCAGCTCGTCGCCAGCTGCGACCTCGCCGTGGCCGGCGAGTCGGCCCGCTTCGCGGCCCCCGGAGGCAAGGGCGGCCTGTTCTGCCACACGCCGATGGTGGCCATCGCCCGGGACATCGGGCGCAAGCGGGCGCTGGAGCTCGCGCTCTCCGGTGACGAGATCGACGCCCGCACCGCGGCGGCGTGGGGCCTGGTCAACCTCGTGGTGCCCGACGCCGACCTGCACGCCGCCGTCGAGGACCTGGTGCGGCGCGTCACGCGCGGGTCGCGGACGTCCAAGGCCATCGGCAAGCAGACGCTGCACGCCCAGATGGACCTCCCCCTGGAGCAGGCCTACGACCTTGCGATCGACGTGATGGCCCGCAACGCCGCAACCGGCGACGGGGCAGAGGGCATCGCCGCATTTGCCGGTAAGCGAGCCCCCGACTTCGCTCCCTGACGCCGCGAACCGGTCCGAACCGGGCATCGCAGCAGCGGAACCGCGCAGAAATCGCCGTCCGACCCTCAGGTGGCCCGCCGGCGCCGCCGATGATGTGCACATGGCGGAGACGACGGAGGGACGCGAGGGCGCAGCCGCGCGCCCGGGCGACCGGGCATCGACTGCCTTCCTGGTCGTCGGCCTCGCCTGGGCCGCCGTGACCGCCGGCGCGCCCGACCCGGCCCGGGGCTGGATGGTCGCCGGCGCCTGCCTCGCCAGCGCCGTGGCCGCCTGCGTGGGCATCCGGCGCAACCCGGGCCGGGGTGGCTCCGCCGCGCTGCTGTGCGCCGGCGCCTGGATCCTCGTCCCCGCCTACGTCCTCTGGTACCCGGGACGGCTCCGGTGGGACCTGGCCCTGGAATCCCCCACCGTGACCGACGCCCTCTTCATCGCCGGGTACAGCTGCTTCCTCCTCGGCCTCGGGCGCAACATCGGTCGCCGCAGCACCGCCGACCGGTGGGTCGACGTCCTCGACACGCTCATCGTCGGCGTCGGGCTCGGCGTGCTGGTCTGGGTCGGCTTCATCGGGCCGTACCTGCAGGCCGACGACATGTCGTGGGGCGCCCGGGTGACCGCCATCTCCTACACGGTGCTGAACCTGCTGTTGCTCGGGGCCGTGGTGCGCCTCCTCGTCCAGGGCGGCATCGCGTCGCGCGGCGACCGGCTCCTCGTGGGCTGGGTCGTGGTCCAGCTCGCCGCCGACCTCGTCTACGCCATCACCACACTGGGCGGGACCTTCTCGGTGCAGGACCCTGCGGTCGGGCTGTTCCCCGTGTCCTTCGTCCTCCTCGGTGCCGCCCTCCTCCACCCCACCACGATGGCCGAGCCGCTGACCGTGACCCCCCGGCGCGAGCCCGGCGCACGGCGCTTCATGGCCGTGGTGCCCGCGGCCCTGATCGCCCCGGTGGTGCTCATGGGCCTCGGCCTGCGCAACGACGACGTCGACGTCGTGGTGGTCGCCCTCCTCGCCGCCGTGCTCTTCGGCCTCGTGCTGTGGCGGGTCTGGCTGCTGTTCGTCGACGTCGAGGAGCACCGACGGACCCAGGACAAGCTCACCCGCTCGATCGAGCAGGAGCGCCGGCGCACGCTCGAGAACCAGGAGCTGCTCGCGTCCCTCAGCGAGCGCCAGCTGCTGAGCGACCGGCTGTCGCGCATCCAGCGCAAGATCTCGACGCGCGCGCCGCTGCAGGAGGTGCTCGACGCCATCACGCAGGGCGCCGCCGACCTCGTGCACGCCGACGTCGCCGCGCTGCGCTTCGTCGACGAGGACGATCCCGCCTTCATGGTCATGGTGTCCTCGGTGGGCGTCGACCCGCGGATCGCCGAGGAGGTCCGCCGCTCCCCCGTCAGCGTCGGCGTCGGCGGTCGGGCCATCGTCACGAACAGCCTCTGCATCCAGGACGCCTACACGGGGTGGGACAACGCCATCACCCAGTTCGTCGACGGCGGCCTGCAGACGGCGCTCGCCACCCCGGTGCACCTCGGATCGGCGCCGATCGGCAGCCTGGTCGTCGCCACCCACCGCGCCGATCGGCGCTACTCGACGGCCGAGCAGGACGCCCTCATCAGCTTCGCCGAGCACGTGAGCATCGCCCTCAACGACGCCCGCTCGGTGCGGGCCATGAACGACGCCCTCGAGCACGCCGTGCACCAGGCCATGCACGACGAGCTCACCGGCCTGCCCAACCGGGCGTGCTTCTACGACCGGGCGGAGCAGGCGCTCCGCGCCGCCAAGCGCGACCGCACCGCCACGGCCGTGCTGCTGTTCGACCTCGACCGCTTCAAGGAGATCAACGACACGCTCGGTCACCGCTACGGCGACCGGGTGCTGTGCGCGATCGAGACCCGCATCGCCCCCCTGCTGCGCGAGTCCGACACCCTGGCCCGCCTCGGCGGCGACGAGTTCTGCGTCCTGCTGCCCGACGTCACCGGGCTGGAGCAGGCGGTCGAGGTGGCCAACCGCGTCACGCGGGCGCTCGAGGAGCCGCTGGACGTCGACGGGATGACGCTCGTCGTCGAGGCCAGCTGCGGCGTGACCGTGGCGCCCGACCACGGCGACACGGCGGACCTGCTGCTGCAGCGGTCCGACATCGCCATGTACGCCGCCAAGCGGTCGCACCTGAGCGTGTCGCCCTACGACGACGACCTGGACCGCAACACCCCCGACCGCCTCGCCCTCCTCGGCGAGCTGCGCCACGCCATCGCCAACGACGAGCTGGTCCTGCACTACCAGCCCCAGGTCGACCTGGCCTCCGGCGAGATCGAGGGGGCCGAGGCGCTCGTGCGCTGGCAGCACCCTCGCCGCGGCCTGCTGGCGCCGGACGTGTTCATCCCCCTGGCCGAGGACACCGGCTTCATCCACCAGCTGACCTCCTGGGTCCTGGACGCCGCCCTCGACCAGGTGCGCCGCTGGCTCGCCCTGCCCGGACCGGCGGTGGGGCCCGACTTCGCCGTGGCGGTCAACCTCTCCACGCACAGCCTGCTGGACGACTGCTTCGCCACCGAGGTCGCCGTCGCCCTGCAACGGGCCGGCGTGCCGGCCGAGCGCCTGGTGCTCGAGATCACCGAGACGACCCTCATGGCCGACCCGGATCGCGCCCGGCGGGTGCTCACCACGCTGGCCGAGCTCGGCGTGCGCTTCGCCATCGACGACTTCGGCACCGGGTACTCGTCGCTGGCGTCGCTCAAGGACCTGCCCGTCCACGACCTGAAGATCGACAAGTCCTTCGTGGCCGGCATGGACGAGGGCTCCGACGACGCCGTCATCGTCCGCTCGGTCATCGAGCTCGGCCACACGCTCGGCCTGCGCACCATCGCGGAGGGAGCCGAGAACGCCGAGATCCTCGCCCGCCTCGCCGCCCTCGGCTGCGACAGCGCCCAGGGCTACGCCGTCGCCCGCCCGATGGGGGCCCGGGAGCTGGTCGCCTGGATGCGGACCCGGGCCACCAGCGACGCCGTCGTGGCCTGAGCGGGCTGCGGCCGACCGGGCATAGGGTCGTCCCATGCCCCTGACCGGTGAGTACGAGCCGAGCCCGTCCGACTGGGTGCGCGAGCAGGTCGAGACGTACGAGCGCACGAACGGCCAGGAGGGGAACACCCTCCTCGACACCGGCCTGCCGGTGATCATCATGACGACGCGGGGCCACCGCTCGGGCAAGCTGCGCAAGATCCCGCTCATGCGGGTGGAGCACGAGGGCGAGTACGCCCTCGTCGCCTCCAAGGGCGGGGCGCCGGAGCACCCCGAGTGGTTCCACAACCTGGTCGCCGACCCCACCGCGGTCATGATCCAGGACGGCCCCGAGCCGTGGGACGCCGTCGTGCGCCGGGTCGAGGGCGACGAACGGGCCGAGTGGTACGAGCGCGCCGTGGCGGCCTTCCCGCCCTACGCCGAGTACCAGCAGAAGACCGAGCGGGAGATCCCGGTCTTCATCGCCAGCCGGGCCTGACGCCACCGCGCACCCTCGGAGCCGGCCCCCTCGGGGGTGCTTCGGCGCGCCCGGGGACGGGTCCCGGAGCTGTTACCGATCTGTGGATCGACGGTGCCACGGATGTGGGGATCCCGTGGGAGGGGCCTCCGTACGTTCATCACATCGGGTTCGAAGGACCCGCCCTCGAACCCCACACCAACTCAGGAGACACCCCGATGAACGCCACCACCCCCGCCCCCGTCGCCCGCCGCTCCCGCCGCCTGCTCGTGCCGCTGGCCACCCTCGCCGCCGCCGGCGCCCTCGGGACTGCCGCGCGTTGAGGTGACACGGTTGCTCAGGCGGCGGCTGCCGGCTGAGGGGTCATGATCATCTCGAACTCGATGGGGGTCAAGCGGCCGAGGCGGGCTTGGCGTCGTCGGTGGTGGTAGGTCCGTTCGATCCAGGTGACGATCTCGATGCGGAGCTCGTCGCGGGTGGCCCAGCGGCGTCGGTCGAGGACGTTCTTCTGTAGCAGGGCGAAGAACGATTCCATGGCGGCGTTGTCGCCGGCGGAGCCGACCTGACCCATCGAGCCGACCATTCGATGCCGAGCCAAGGTGCGGTGAACCTTGCGAGCTCTGAACTGCGACCCGCGGTCGCTGTGAAGGATGCAGCCGGCCACGTCGCCGTCTCGGCGGGCGACGGCCATCTCGATGGCGGCGACGACGAGCCGGGCCTTCATGCGCTCGTCGATGGCCCAGCCCACGATCCGGTTCGAGAACACGTCCTTGATCGCGCAGACGTAGAGCTTGCCCTCGGCGGTGCGGTGCTCGGTCAGGTCCGTGAGCCACAGCTGGTTCGGGGCGTCGGCGGTGAAGTCCCGCCGCACCAGGTCGTCGTGTGATGCCGTGCCGGGCTTGGATCCCTTGCCACGCTTGGGTTTCCCGAACCGGGACCACCACTGGTTGTCCCGACAGATCCGCCACACCACCCGGTCCGACACGCCCGCGTGCTGCTCTTCTTGGCGGACTTCGTCGGCGAGGAACCGGTAGCCGAACTCGGGATCATCACGGTGGGCGTCGTGGATCGCGTTGGCCAGGTACGCCTCTGCGAGCTGGCTGTCGACGATCGGTGTGGCCAGCCAGCGGTAGTAGGGCTGGCGGGCGAGGACGAGTACCCGACACGACACCACGACGGGGATCCCGTCGACGGCGAGCTCGCGCACGAGCGGGTACATCAGCCTTTTGGGAGGTTCGCCTGCCCCAGATACGCGGCCGCCCGGCGCAGCACCTCGTTCTCCTGCTCGAGCAGACGGATCCGCTTCTTCGCCTCCCGCAGCTCCGCCATCTCCGTTCGAGCTTCGGGCTCTTTGCCGCCACGGCGGGCATCCGCGAGCCAGTTCCCGAGACAGGACTCGGTGATCCCGAAGTCCCTTGCGATGTCGGCGATCCGAACACCGTCCTCACGATTCAGAGCGACCCGGACGACCTCGTCACGGAACTCTCTGGGATACGGCTTGGGCATGGTGCACATCCTCTCGCTGCAGCACCATCCGGCACCACAGATCAGATGTCACCCCGCCGCGCGGCAGTCCCCTCGTCGTCGGCTCCGGCGCCGACTTCAGCTCCAGCTCGGCGAACAGCCAGAGCGTCGTCACGTCCGGCACGCTCACCCAGACCAACAGCCGGGCCGACCAGGCGATCTTCAACGTCAGCAACATCAAGCCCGGCGACACCGTGACCGGCTCGGTCACCATCACCAACACCGGCTCCCTGCCCGCCCAGTTCACGGTCACCGAGACCGACACCGGCACCTTCGTCGACCGCACCCTCCTCTCGATGACCATCAAGCAGGGCACCACGACCGTGTACTCCGGCCCCTTCGGCGGCGCCACCGTCAACTCCGCCGAGAAGATCGAGCTGGGCACCTTCCTGAAGGACGAGGCCCGCACCTACGACTACACGGTGACCCTCGCCCAGAGCGCCACCAACGTCGAGCAGAACAAGACGGCCAACGCCTCCTACACGTGGGACGCCATCCAGACGACGGCCGTGACCGTCGCCCAGCAGGGTCAGGCCCCGGTCGTGGCGACCGACGCCAACCCCGCCGGCTGACGCCCGGTCTCCTGACGGAGACCGACCGATCCCGGCCCCCGCCCGCGGGGCCGGACCGAGGAGGGGCCGCCCGCCGCCGGGGCTGGCCCCTCCTCCCCTTCCCACCGACCCACCCCGCCTCGCTGATCGACCGGACACGGACATGGCCACCACCACCTCCACGACGAGCAGGATCCGACGCCCCCTGGCCCTGGCCTGGGGTCTCCTCGCGCTCGGCATCGTGGCCGTCCCCCTCCAGCGCAGCGGTGCCACCTTCACCTCGCAGTCCAGGAACCCCGCCGCCGGCGTCACCGCCGCCCCGGACTGGACGCCGCCGACGGTCCGCCTGGCCACGACCTACGCCATCCGCAACGGGGCGGCGATCAGCGCCACGGCCACCGACGGCGAGACCGGCGTCCGCACCGTCGCCTTCGCCTGGGCCCCGACCTCGGGCACCACCTGGACGCCCATCTGCACGGCGACGGTCGCGCCGTACTCCTGCACGGTGAGCACCAGCGCCATGCCGGCCGACGTCGACATCCGGGCGGTGGCCACCGACGGCGCCGGCTACTCGAGCACCGACGTCCTCCAGGACGTCGCGGTCGACAACACCGCCCCGAGCGTGAGCTTCGGCATCACGAACAACGCCACGCTGACGGGCGTCGCCACCGTCCCGGTCAACGCCACGGACGCCCAGACCTACGTCACGTCGGTCACGGTCCAGTACCGCCTGCTCGGCACGAGCACCTGGACGACCGTCTGCGCCGACACCACGTTCCCGTACGGCTGCAGCCTCGACACCACGAAGCTCACCAACCTGGCCAAGTACGAGCTCCTCGCCACCGGGGTGGACCTGGCCGGCAACCAGTCGACGGCCCTCACGACGGTGACGGTCGACAACCGCAACGCCTCCGTGTCCGTGGTGCAGCCGGACCCGAACTACCTCCGGGGCATCGCCACCGTCCAGGCCAACGCCTTCTCCAACACCGCCATCAGCTCCGTCGCCATCGAGTGGAGCACGGGCTCCGCGGCGAACGGCACCTGGACCCGGATCTGCGCCGACACCACGGCTCCCTACAGCTGCGACGCCTGGGACACCACCAAGGTCCCGCACACCGTGGTCCACCTCCGGGCCGTCCTCATCGACGCCGCCGGCACCACCTTCTCGACGCCCGTGCTGGTGAACATCGACAACAGCGCCTTCCGTGGCGTCGACGTCCAGACGGGGAACGGCCAGACGGCCGGGCGCATGGACACCGGCGACACCGTGGTCCTCACGTACAACCGGCTCCTCAACCTGTCGACGGTGCACGCCGGCTGGGCCTCGGGCACGCAGGCGGTCACCCTCCGCCTGCGTGACGGTGCGTCCATCGGCCTGGGCGGCACCGACGACACCATCGACGTGGTGGTCAACGGCTCGAACCTGAGCAACCCCACCCTCGTCGGCCTCGGGTCGGTCAACGCCAGGACGGACCTGGTCAAGCCCCGGGGGACGGTTACCTTCACCGGCACGATGACCCACACCACCACGACGGTGAACGGCCAGCAGGCCAGCGTCATCACGCTCACGGTCGGCACCCAGGTGACGGGCCGCACCCAGGAGCTCCGCACGAGCACGGTCGGCGCGACGATGGCCTGGTCGCCTTCCAGCGCCGCTCGCGACACCACGGGGGCCCCGGCGTCCGCCGCACCCGTCAGCGAGCTCGGCACCCTGGACCGGGACCTGTGAGCGACCAGCCCTCCCCGTGGCGGTTGGACGACCCCGGGCGCCTCGCTGCGCTGGCGGCGATCGAGCTCGTCCCCGGCGTCGTCGACCCGCTGTTCGATCCCTACACCCGGCTGGTCACCCGCCTGCTCGGCGTGCCCGTGTCACTGGTGTCGTTCGTGACGTCGCACGAGCAGATCTTCGCCGCCGCGACCGGCCTCGCCGAGCCCTGGGCCTCCAGGGGCGCGACCTCGCTCGGGCTGTCGTTCTGCCAGCACGTGGTCACCGACGACGCACCGCTGCAGGTCGACGACGCACCCCGGCACGAGCGGGTGCGCGACAACGGCGCCATCGACCAGCTCGGCGTCCAGGCCTACCTCGGGGTGCCGCTCCGTGCGCCCGCCGGCGAACCCCTCGGCTCCCTCTGCGCCATCGACACCCGTCCCCGCACCTGGACCGACGAGGACCTCGCCGCCCTGCAGGACATCGCCGACGCCGCCTCGGCCGCCATCGCGCTGCGCATCAGCGAGCACCGCCAGCGGGCCGAGGCCCACGACGCCTCGCACCGCCTTCGGACGCCCATCACGGGCCTGCTGCTGGAGCTGGAGGACCTGGCCTCGCTCGACGACCTCCCGCAGGATGCCGAGCTCGGCGTGCGGGCCGCTCGCGACCGGGTGGGCGACCTCACCCTCATCGTGGACGGGCTGCTCGACTCGGTGCGCACCCGCGGCCACGAACGCGACGAGGACGTCGACCTGGTCAAGCTCACCCGCTCGGTGGCCGAGCGCCGCCGCCTGTCCGCCACGGGCGACCACGTCGTGCACATCGCCAGCCCGCCCGTGGTCCTGCGCACGGCGTCGGGCGCGGTGCGCCGGGTGCTCGAGCTGCTGGTCGGCTGCGTCCTCGAGACGGCCGGCAGCGCACGCCTGCGCGCCACGGGATCGGCCGGGGCCGGGCGCGTCGAGATCCTGGGCGACCTCGGCCCGGGTCATGCGGCCGTGCAGCCGGTGGTCGACGCGCTGGCCGTCGCCCGCCAGATCGCCGCCGGGATCGGCGCTCGGATCGCCCCGCTGCCGGCCGGCGCCGGATACGAGCTGGTGATCCCGGGCGCTCCTAGTCTCACTGCGTGACCGCCCGGATCCTGCTCGTCGAGGACGACGAGGGCATCGCCATGCCCCTCGAGCGCGCCCTCGGCCGGGACGGGTACGAGGTGACGCGCGTGGCGGCCGGCGAGCCCGCCCTCGAGGCGCTGGCCAGTGCCCCTCCGGACCTGGTCATCCTCGACCTCGGCCTGCCCGACATCGACGGGCTCGAGGTCTGCCGGCGCGGCCGGGAGGACGGCTTCGAGGGCGCCATCATCATCCTGACGGCGCGCGGCGACGAGCTCGATCGCGTGGTCGGCCTGGACATGGGCGCCGACGACTACCTCGCCAAGCCGTTCGGCCTGGCCGAGCTGCTGGCCCGGGTCCGCTCGCTCCTGCGCCGGTCGCAGGGCAGCGCCGCCGGGCCGTCGGGCCCCGCAGCGCCCCACGCTGCCGCGCCGCCCGCCGGTGGGGGCACGGCAGGCGACCTGCGGGTCGACGACGCCGCCCACCGCGCCTGGGTCGGCGCCACCGAGCTCTCGCTCACCACCAAGGAGCACGGCCTGCTCAGCCTCCTCGTGCGCGAGTCGGGCACGGTGATCACGCGCGAGCGGTTCATGGACGAGGTGTGGGACGAGCACTGGTTCGGGTCCACCAAGACCCTGGACGTGACCCTCGGCCGCCTGCGCCAGAAGCTCACGGCCGCCGGCACCAGCACCAGCATCGTGGCGGTGCGCGGCGTGGGGTTCCGCCTGGAGAGCGATGCGTAGACGGCTGATCGCCGCCCTCGTCGGCGTCGCCCTCGGCACCCTCCTGCTCTACGCCGGTCCCCGGGCCTTCATGATCGCCGACATGATCCGCGAGCGCGAGGAGATCGGGCTCGACCGCACCGCCGGCCTCGTCGCGGAGGCCATCGACCAGCGGCTCGACGCCGGGCTGGCGGTGGAGGAGGTGCACCTCAGCGGCCTGCTGGTCGGGCGCGACGACTGCAGATCACGGTGGAGGCGCCCGACGGGACCGTGCTGCGGGCCGGCACCGTCGACGATCGAGCCGCCAGCGAACGGCGGCCGCTGGTCGACGGCGGGACCGTCACGGTGGCCCTCGCCGCCGGAGCCGTGAGCGATCGGGTCGGTGCCGCGCTCGTGCCCATCGCCACCTTCGCCGTGGTGGCCACGGCGTTCGCCGTGGCCGTCGCCCTGTTCCTGGCCCGGCGGCTCTCGACGCCGTTCGTCCGGCTCGCGCACCACGCCGAGCTGCTCGGGGTGGCGGAGCCGGGTCCGGCCCCGCTGGCCGGCGTGCCCGAGGCCGACGAGCTGGCGGCAGCGCTCGACCGCAGCCAGGCCCGCATCGCCGAGCTCGTGCGCCGGGAGCGCGAGTTCTCCTCCAACGCCTCCCACCAGCTCCGCACGCCGCTGGCCGCCCTGCGCCTCCGGGTCGAGGACCTGTCCCTGTGGCCCGAGGCGACCCCCGAGGTCCGCGACGAGCTGGTCGCCGCGCTCGCCGAGGTCGACCGCCTCGCCGACACCATCACCGACCTGCTCGAGCTGGCCCGGTCCGGTGACATCGGCGGCTGGCGGGAGCTGGACCTGTTCCAGACCGCGCAGAGCGCCGCCCAGCGGTGGGCGCCGCGCTTCGACGAGGCCGGCCGGTCGCTGGTCGTGCACCGCCCGGACACGGCGCTGTCGGCGTCGACGTCGACCCGCGCCGTCGGCCACGTGCTCGACGTGCTCCTCGAGAACGCCCTCGCCCACGGGACCGGGGCCGTGGGCGTGGCGCTGGTGGACCACGGCGACTCGGTCGCCCTCCGGGTCACCGACGAAGGCCGCTTCGACGGGGCGCTCGTGGAGCGCGCGTTCCAGCGCCGGGCCCGCTCGGCCACCAGCAGCGGCTCCGGGATCGGCCTCGACCTCGCCCGCAGCATCGCCGAGTCCGCCGGCGCCCGTCTGGTGCTCGCCAGCCAGCACCCCACCGCCTTCGAGCTGGTGATGCCGCGCAACGGGACGGTCCCTGTCCGGAGGTGAGCCCGGTCCGGATCGTTGCCGATCCGTTGCCCGGACGTGGACGACCCGTGCACCGGTCCTCCGTACCGTCACCGCTGATGACGACCATCCCCACCGACCTCCGCCCCGGCCGGGTGCTCCCCACGAGCCCCGAGGGCGTCGACGTCGAGATCGACCTCCGCGACGGCCAGGACCCCACGGTCGGCCACGTGCCGGCGCACGACAACCCCGCCACGGGCACGGACCCCGGAACCCCGGTCCGCGCTCGGCGGCGACCGCTCCGGGTGCTGGCCGTGGCGGTCCGCCGCACCCTCCCGCTGGGGGCGTGGGTCCTGGTGGTCGGCGTGCTGGCGCTGCTGGTCCTGCCCACCGTCCTCGGCTTCAGCCGCTACGCCATCATGGGCGGCTCCATGAGCCCCACCTTCGAGGTGGGCAGCGCGGTGTTCTCCCAGGACGTGCCGGTCGAGGCGCTGCGCGTCGGCGACGTCATCACCTACGTGCCGCCGCCCGACACCGGCATCGACACGTTCGTGACCCACCGGATCACCGAGATCGCGGCAGCCGAGGACGGGCGACCGCTGTTCCGCACGAAGGGGGACGCCAACGAGTCGGTCGATCCCTGGACCTTCACCCTCGACGACCAGCGCCAGGACGTGGTGGCGTTCTCGGTGCCGCACCTCGGCACCGCGCTGACCCGGCTGTCCGACCCCGGCACCCGCCAGCTCGTCATCGGCATCCCGGCGGCGCTGATCGGGCTCGGCGCCGTGCTGGAGCTCTTCGGCGTCGGCTCGGCGCGCGAGCTCCTCGCCCGGCGACGCTCGCCGGACCGGTCGGCCTGAACCGCGCTACCGCCCCGAACCGCCCGCCGGCGGGAGCTTGGCCTCGAGCTCGTCCAGCCACGGCCGGGCCGTGGCGTCCGAAGGGGCGCGCCAGTCGCCGCGCGGCGACAGGCTCCCCCCACCCGAGACCTTCGGGCCGTTCGGCATCGCCGACCGCTTGAACTGGCTGAACCCGAAGAAGCGCGAGCAGAACCCGTGCAGCCACTCGCGGATCTGGTCGAGGTCGTACTCGTTGCGCTTCTCCTCCGGGAACCCCTCGGGCCACCCGCGCACGGTGCGGTCCCGCCAGGCGTGCCAGGCCAGGAAGGCGACCTTCGACGGGGCCAGGCCCTGGCGGGCGATGTGGTGGAGGAAGAAGTCGTGCAGCTCGTAGGGGCCGAGGGCGTCCTCGGTGCTCTGCAGCGCCGGCTCGTCGGTCTCGGCGTCCTCGTGCGCCGGCACCAGCTCCGGGGAGATGACGGTGTCGAGGATGGACAGCAGGATCCGGTCGGTCTCGGGGTCGAGCTGCCCCGTCTGCACCGTCCAGCGGATCAGGTGCTGGATGAGCGTCTTCGGCACGCCCGGGTTGACGTTGTAGTGGCTCATCTGGTCGCCCACGCCGTAGGTCGACCAGCCGAGGGCGATCTCCGACAGGTCGCCCGTGCCGATCACGAAGCCGCCGTGGTGGTTGGCCAGGCGGAAGAGGTAGTCGGTGCGCAGACCGGCCTGGACGTTCTCGAACGTGACGTCGTAGGCCCGCTCCCCCTCGGCGAAGGGGTGGCGCATGTCGGCCAGCATCTGACGGGCCGCCGGCCGGATGTCGATCTCCTCGGCGGTGATCCCGAGCGCCCGCATCAGCGCCCAGGCATTGGTCTTGGTGGTGTCGCTCGTTGCGAACCCGGGCATGGTGAAGCCGAGGATCTTCGAGCGGTCGATGCCCATGCGGTCGAAGGCCTTGGCCGCGACGATGAGGGCGTGGGTGGAGTCCAGGCCGCCGGAGACGCCGATCACGACGTGCTCGCCACGCGTCGCGCGGAACCGGGTCACCAGCCCCTCGACCTGGATGTTGAACGCCTCGTAGCAGTCGTCGTCGAGGCGCTCGGGGTCGTCGGGCACGAAGGGGAAGCGGGCGACGAGGCGGCACAGGTCGTCCGGCGCACCGCCTCGGCTGGCCGCGTGGTCGAAGCGCACGACGCGGGTGGTGGTCTCGGGCCGGCCGCTGGCGACGGCGGCGTCGTTGAACGTGCCGGTGCGCATCCGCTCGAGGCGGACCCGGGTGGCGTCGACGTCGGCGACCACGAGGTCGGGCTCGGTGCCGAAGCGCGGTGACTGCACCAGCAGGTCGCCGAGCTCGTGCACCATGCCCTGGCCGTCCCAGGCCAGGTCGGTGGTGCTCTCGCCGGGACCGGCGGCCGAGTACACGTAGGCGCTGAAGGTGCGCATCGACTGCGCGGCACACAGCAGCATCCGGTCGCGCGCCTTGCCGATCACGATGTTGGAGGCCGAGAGGTTGCACAGGATCAGTGCGCCGGCCATGGCACCGGTGGTCGACGGCGGCGTGGGGGCCCAGACGTCCTCGCACACCTCGGCGCAGAAGTCGAAGCCGTCGTGGTCGGTCGCGGCGAAGCGCAGGTCGGTGCCGAACGGGACGGTGTGGCCGGCGACCGTGATCTCGGCGCCGACGATGCCGGCACCCGGGGCGAACCAGCGCTTCTCGTAGTACTCGCGGTAGTTGGGCAGGAACGACTTGGGCACCACGCCGAGGACCCGGCCGTGGGCGATGACGACGGCGCAGTTGTAGAGCCGGCCGTCGAGCTGGAGGGGGGCGCCGACGGCGAGGACCGGGCGCAGGTCGGCGGAGGCCTCGACGATGCGGCCGACGGCGGCGTCGACCGCACGGAGGAACGCGTCCTGGAGGTGCAGGTCGTCCACCGCGTAGGAGGACACGTTGAGCTCGGGGAACACGACGAGGTCGACGTGCTCGGCGTCGGCGCGCCGGGCCAGCTCGATGGTGGCGTCGGCGTTGCGCTCCGGGTCGGCGACGGCCACGGCCGGCGTGGCGGCGGCGACGCGCACGAAGCCGTGGGTGGCGGGGTCGTAGAAGGGGTGGCGCTCGGTCACAGGAGCTCGTCCAGCATGGTCAGGGCGACGCGCATGGACTCGATCCTGACCGGTCCGCGCCCGATCGCGCCGAACCGTTCCTCCCGGTGGATGGTGGGACCGCCGCGCCGGGCGCACGCGAAGTGCACGAGCCCGGGCTCCTCCCCCTCGTCGGCGTACCCGGTGGTGGACACGGCGAGGTCGGCCCGGGAGTTGGCGAGCGCGCCCTCGGCCATGGCCCGGGCGACCTCCTCGCTGACCACGCCGCAGCGGTCGATGTCGTGCTGGGCCAGGCCGAGCAGCTCGCACTTGGCCTCTTCGCTGTACACCACGAACCCCCGCTCGAAGCTGCCGCTGAGGCCGGGGACGTCGGTCAGCAGGGCGGCGATGATCCCGCCCGTGCAGCTCTCGGCGGTGGCCAGCGAGAGGTCGGCCTCCGATGCCTTCTCCAGCACCTGCTGGGCGAGGTGCTCGAGCTCGTCGGGCAGCATCGGCGAGAAGGACTCGGTCTCGCCCCCCGGGCCGCTGGGGTCGTCTCGGTTCTCTGTCACCGGGCTCCGATACCCGGCCTCACTCCGGCCTAGCCACCGCCGCGAGCCGGCTCACGGAGCGCTTCGCCATCCAGTGGTCGGCGGGTGCGGCGAACTGGCGGGGCCGGTCCGTCAGCAGGTCGGTGGCCAGCCAGAGCCGCTTCAGGTGCCGCTTGTAGCCGTGCTCGGGGTCGTCGACGTAGGCGGTGCGCCCGTGCAGCACGTGGTAGTTGTCGATGAACTGCATCTCGCCGGGACGCAGGTCCATCGTGACGTTGAAGTCGGGGTCGTTGGCCATGTCGACCACCGCCTTGATGGCCTCCTTCTGCGCGTCGGTGAGGCGGGGAGCCTCGGGGTGCCGCTGGGAGGCGAAGACGTAGGCGGGGATCAGGCGCACCCAGAGCCGCTCGTCGTGGCGGGTGAAGGCCCGGGTGGGGAACCAGGGCTGGCTGCCCGGCTTGTGCTCGCCGCGCGAGTCCTGGGGTAGCTCCTCGTAGAGGGCGGCGGCGAGGTCGGGCCGGGTGCGCACCAGCTCGTTGTGGATCGCCACGACGTTCGCCACGCAGGACAGGCCGCCCTCCTTCGCCGCCCGCAGGCACAGCAGCCCGACCAGGTCGGAGCCGTCGGTGTGGTAGTCGAGCCGGATCCCGCCGAGCTCGTTGCCCCGCACCGTGGGGTCGTCCATGCCCTTGCCCTGGTCGGTGACGTCGCCCAGCACGTGGCCGTGCTTGTTCTGCGGCCACGGCTCGCCGAGGTGCAGGCCGATGCCCCAGTAGAGGAGCGTGAGCTGGTCGTCGTCGTAGCGCTCGACGTCGAGGGCGCTGATGCGTCCGAAGCCCCGACCGTCGATGAGCTCCCGCGCGAACGCCTCCAGGCGGGGGCGCAGGCCGGGCAGCGGGACGTGCTCGCGGCGCAGCTGCAGCGGGTCGTCGCTCACGTCGAGCATGGCGCGCAGGGCGCGGTCGAGCTCGTCGTGGTCCTCGTCGGTGAGCCGCAGCGTCCAGGCGTCCGGGTCGGCCACGTCGGCCGCCCGCCACTCCGCCGCCGGCTCGAGCTCTCGCAGGTCGTCGATCATCGACCGCCATCTTCGCGGCCCGGGCGGTGGGCCTGCTCGAGCGGCGGCGGATCGTCGGTGACCCGGGGCAGGCGGCGCACCTTGTAGGTGGCGGTGACGAGGCGCGTCCAGAGGCGGTCGCAGTCGAGGATCACCCCGCCACCTCCGGGACCAGGCGGAAGCGGCGGGCCTCGGGCAGGGCCACCGTCACCCGACCCGCCTCCACCGAACTGGCAGCGCTCCCGTCGCACTCGAGCCGGTACGTGCGACCCGGTTCGAGGTTCGTGAACGTCAGCGGGAGGGCGCCGACCGGACCCGTGCGCGGCTCGAGGTGCAGATCCAGCGACGCACCGTCCTCGGAACGGGCGAGCACGACGAGCACGTCGTCCCACGCCGTGTCGTCCAGCACCGGTCCGACTGGTGGGGCGTAGCCGCGCTGGTTGAGGTCGGACGGGCCGAGCGGCGTGGCCCAGCGCACGATCATGTGGCCGCCGAGCGCCGACGAGCCGGCGGCGAGGGGGCGCGCCGGCCAGCGCTGGCCGGTGCCGCACTGGCGGGCGGCACCGTCCATGGCGGCGGCGGCGAGGCCGGCGTCGCCGACGAGGTTGGCGCCGCCGATGATCTTGTTCCAGCCGGGCAGGGCGCTGGACCGGGTGCGGTGCCGCTCGGGCTCCTCGGGCAGGTCCATGGCAAGGGTGCCGTCGGTGACCATCGCCGACAGCCCCGCCATGGCCGGGCCGGCGGCGCGCAGGTCGAGCGCCCGGGCACGGGCGCCGTGGGCCGGGAGGATGTCGGCGAAGCGGCCCGTGCCGTTGGCGGTGTAGTGCCCGCCGGGCACCTCGCCGGTGTCCCAGGACAGGCCGACGTGGTTCGACCGGATGTGGGCGTAGGTGCCGTCGGGCGTCAGGTACTCCTGCTCGAGCGTGCGCTGCCAGGAGTCGCGGTTCGCGTCCCACAGCTCGGTGCCGTGCAGCCGGTCGTGGCCGTACATGGACTGGGCGCCCATCACGTTGCAGACGGTGAAGGACCAGCCCGGTTCGCACGGGTAGAAGCCGAGGTCGCTGCGCTCGTAGTTGGCGTGCACCGCCTCGATGATCGAGTGGTGGTCGTAGGGGAACTCCCGGCCGTCGGACCACACGAAGGTCAGCGAGCCCGGCTCGTCGAAGCGGTGGTCGCCCGTGGCGGCCTCGAACATGTTCAGCACGTCGCCGAGGAACGCGGAGAACATGATGTTGTCCTGCACGATGGGATCGGGGTTCGGGTCGAGGTTGCCGAGCAGGTTGAGGGTGCGCCAGTAGCGCCACACCCGCAGGTCGGTGTGCTTGTGGACCAGCTTCGCCAGCGCCTCGGTGACCTGGCGGGGAGCGTTGGGCAGGTGGTTCGCGGCGTAGAGGCTCAGCGCCCAGCAGTAGGCGTTGAGCTGGTAGCGCAGCTGGGTCCCGCCGTGGAACTGCTCGCCCCAGTCGAGGCCCTTGAGACCGTCGTCGGGCTGGTGGGCCAGGTCGTAGCACCACCGCAGGAGCTCGGCGTCCATGGCGTCGGGCTCGCGGGTGGCGTGGGTGCGCTCGGGCAGCTCGACGGTGGCGAGGTAGTCGTTGATCTCGGCGACCTTGGCCCGCTTCGCCCGGAACCGCTTCTCGAACTTCCACACGGCGACGCCGACGAGGGCGGCGGCGAGCAGGTACGTGACCGGGATGGCCCAACCCCACGTGGGGCCGCGGTCGATGACCAGCCGGGGTCCGTCGACCAGCGCCCACGCGACCGCGGCGCTGCCCAGCCAGACGAGGGGGATGGCGGCGTGGAAGCTCAGGCCCCACCACAGCACGAGCGCGACGACGGCCAGCGCGGCGGTGGCCAGGAACGCGGCGGGACGGGCGAGGTACAGGAAGCCGCCGCCCGGCAGGGTCAGCGACAGGCCCACGGCGCGGGCCGCGTCGGTGGCCACCCCGAAGGTCAGGGCGGCGCCGGCGGCCTGCACGACGGCGAGGCCGACCAGCAGGCGGCCGAGGAGGCGCCGGCTCACCGGCCCGAGCCGGCGAGGCTCGGGGTCGAGCAGCGGGATGCCGTTGGACCCCGCGGTGGGGGTGGGTCGGGCCTGGGTGGCGGTCATCGACGGGCCCCTCGGACGGCGACGGCGGGGCGGTCGAGGGTGACCTGGGGCCGTCCGGTGATGCGGTGGTAGGCGCGCACCAGGCGGACCCAGGCCTTGGCGCAGTTGACGAACATCGAGATCACGCCGCACCTCCGACCGG
>JAKFET010000004.1:0-1694 GCA_036675575.1 Acidimicrobiaceae bacterium | reverse complement strand
GCTGGGCCGATGGCTGGGCCGGTCGCTGGCCGGTCGCTGGGCCGGTCGCTGGCCGGTCGCTGGCCGGCGGGATCGTGGGCCAGCTACCGTCCCCAGCCCGCACCGAAGGCCCGTCATCCACAGGCGGGCGGCCGAGCGGGCGCACGCGAGCCGTTCACGTCGCAGGATCAGTGGATGCGCCACCACTTGCGAGCCCTGCTCTGTGTCCTGCTGCTCGCCGTCTCGGCGGGCATCGCCCGCCCGTCCGCGGCGGCCGACCAGGAGCCGGTGGGCGTGTGGCCGCTCGACCACGAGCCCGACGTCGTACGAGGATTCGAGCCGCCGCCCGACCCCTACTCGGCCGGCCATCGGGGCGTCGATCTCGCCGGGCTGCCCGGGCAGGTCGTCCGCGCCGCCCTCGACGGCACGGTCGGCTTCGTCGGGTCCATCGGCGGCAAGCCGGTCGTGACGGTGCTGCACGGTGGGCGCCGTACGACGTACGAGCCAGTCGTGGGCCTGGTCGAGCGCGGCCAACAGGTGGCGGCCGGCGAGGCGATCGGACGCCTGGTGGTGACCGACAGCCACTGCTTCCCCGCCGCCTGCCTGCACTGGGGGCTGATCCGCGGTGAGGACGACTACCTCGACCCGCTCACCCTGGTCGGATCGGGTCCGGTGCGGTTGCTCCCGCTGTGGCGCGACGAGCCGGTCGAGGCACGAGGAGACTGGATCGCGCCTCTGGTGGCATGGCGACGGTCGATCGACACCTTCGGTGGGTCTGGGTCTCGACACGCCGGTCGGCTCGCTCGACCACCATCAGCGGATCCACTGGCGCGTCTCCGCTATGCCCGTGGGTGGGCCTGGTGGTAGGCCTTGCGCAGCCGGTCGGTCGTGACGTGTGTGTAGAGCTGGGTCGTGGCCAGCGAGGCGTGGCCGAGCAGCTCCTGCACCGACCGCAGGTCGGCGCCCCCCTCGAGCAGGTGGGTGGCCGCGGTGTGGCGGAGCCCATGGGGGCCGATGTCCGGGGCGCCGGGCACGTCGGCGATCCGTCGGTGCACCAGCTCGCGCACCACCCGCTGGTCGATCCGTCGCCCACGGGCTCCGAGGAACAACGCGGCCCCGGCGCCCTCCACACGCAGCGCGGGCCGACCCAGCTTCAGCCAGCGGTCCATCGCCCGGCCGGCCGGCGTGCCGTAGGGCACCGAGCGCTCCTTGCGCCCCTTGCCGAAGACTCGTACGACGCGGCGTTCGGCGTCGAGGTCATCGATGTCGAGCCCGACCAGCTCCCCCACCCGGATCCCGGTCGCGTAGAGCACCTCGAGCATCGCCACGTCGCGCAACCCCATCGGGCTGCCGTCGTCGGCCAGGTCGGCGGCGGCTCGGATCAGCGACTCGGCCTCGTCCGCCCGGAGGACCGGCGGCAGTGTCTTGTGCTTCTTGGGTGAGCCCAGAGCGGCCCCCGGATCGGTGGCGATGCGACCGGTGCGGTGCAGCCAGGCCGTGAACACCCTGGACGCGGTCGCGCGGCGGGCGATGGTGGTGCGGCTCTTGCCCGTGCTCTGCAGCTTGGCGAGCCAGCTGCGGAGGGCTCGGAGGTCGAGCTCGGCGAGATCGTCGATGCCCAGGCGCAGGCAGTGGTCGAGCAGGCTCGTGATGTCGCCGCGATAGGCCCGCACCGTGTGGGGGGTGAGGTCCCGCTCGGAGACGAGGTGGCGCTC
>JAKFET010000161.1:0-1697 GCA_036675575.1 Acidimicrobiaceae bacterium | reverse complement strand
AGGCCAAGAACGTCGACGAGCTGGGCAAGCTCGTCGTGTCGAAGGTCCAGAGCCTCGACGGCATCACCCGCACGCTGACCTGCCCGGTCGTCCACATCTGACGGACCCACCAGACTCAGCGCGACACGCACCGTGTTCGCTCGACGGCGCCCCGGACCCCTCATGGGCCGGGGCGCCGTCGTCTGTCTGCTCGTCGCCTCGCTGGGTGGGTGCGGGCCGGGCAAGGTCCAGATCGAGGAGCGGGAGCTCTCGGCCGACGACGAGGCCGCCTGTGCCGCCCTGGTCGACGACCTGCCCGACACCCTCGCCGGCGAGCTGCGTCGCTCGGTCGAGCCCGACGATGCGCTGGGCGCGGCGTGGGGCGATCCGGCGTACGTCCTGACCTGCGGCGTCCCCGAGCCCGAGGACTACGCGCCGACGGCGGAGTGCAGCGTGATCATGGGGATCGGCTGGTACGTCACCGACGACCAGCTCTCCGACCTCCGGGCCGACGCCACGCCGATCGCGCTCACCCGCACCCCCTACGTCGAGGTGCAGGTGCCCTCGCGCTATCGCACCAAGGGCATCGACACGGCGCTCGCCGAGCTGGCGCCGCTCCTCAAGAAGCACCTGGGCGAGGGCCTGCCCTGCCTCTAGCTCAGCGCAGGCCGGTGTCCCGCTCGAGGGCCAGCGTGATGAGCCGGTCCACCAGGGTCGGGTAGTCGACGCCGGAGGCAGCCCACATCTGGGGGTACATCGAGGTCGGGGTGAAGCCCGGCATCGTGTTGAGCTCGTTGATGACGAGCCGCCCGTCGGGCATCAGGAAGAAGTCGACGCGCGCCAGGCCCTCGCAGGACAGGGCCTCGAAGGCCCGCCTGGCCATGGACCGCAGCTCCTGCTCGACCTCAGGCGCAAGGTCGGCCGGGATGTCGATCTCGGTCTGCTGGTCGGCGAGGTACTTCGCCTCGAAGTCGTAGAAGGTGTGCTCGCCTCCGGCACGCACCTCGGCCGGGCGGCTGGTCTCGGCGTCGCCGTCAGTGGTGCCGAGCACGCCGCACTCGATCTCGCGCGCACCGACCATGCCCACCTCGACGAGCACCTTGGCGTCGTAGGCCAGGGCGTGCTCGACGGCCTCGGCGATCCCGGCGCTGCCGTCCACGCGACTGATCCCGATGCTCGAGCCGCTCCGCGGGGGCTTGGTGAAGCACGGGAAGCCGAGCTTCTCGATGCGGGCGACGGCGCCTGCCTGGTCCCGCTCCCACTCGCGACGCGTGACGACGATGCCGTGGGTGACCGGGAGTCCCGCCGCCTCGAAGGCGATCTTCATGTAGACCTTGTCCATGCCGACGGCCGAGGCCAGCACGCCGGACCCGACGTACCTCACGCCCGCCATCTCCAGCATGCCCTGCAAGGTGCCGTCCTCGCCCCACGGTCCGTGGAGCAAGGGGAAGACCACGTCGACCTCGCCCAGGACCTGCGGCACCTGGCTGGGCTCGGAGACGACGAGGTCCGTGGCGTTGGCGTCGCGGAGCAGCGCGACCGGGGCGCGGGTGCCGTCCACCTCGGGCAGCTTGTCGCCGTGGATGGCCAGTCGCGCGGGCTCGTCGGCCTCCAGCACCCACCGGCCGTCGAGGGCGATGCCGACCGGCACGACGTCGTACGCCTCCCGGTCGATCGCGGCCAGCACACTGCCGGCGGTCACGCACGAGATGCCGTGC
>JAKFET010000110.1:0-12225 GCA_036675575.1 Acidimicrobiaceae bacterium | reverse complement strand
TCACGCCAGACCCGGGTCACCGCCCTCTACGACGCCCTCCTGGCCCGAGCCCCGGACGCGGGCGGCCTCGCCCACTGGTCCGAGCGCCTGGCCGACGGGCGCGACATCGCCCTGGCCGTGGTCCTCGCCGTGAGCCCCGAGTACCACCAGCGGGCCCAGCAGCGCACCGAGCTCGGCTAGGCCGCGAACCGGGACGAACCGGACGGCGCCGGCGGGCTCCGACCGGGACCTTCGACCCAGATGGCTCAACCCCGCCGGCGGAGCGGCCGATGGGAACCGGTCATGCACCAGCTGGGATCGAGGAAGTCCATGTCACCCCTCCGCCGGACCATCGCCGCCGCGGTGGTCGCCGCCACCGCGCTCACGGGGGTGACGGCCCTCTCCGTCGCGCCCGCCGCTGCCGGCACGGTCGCCGTCGACGCCGAGACCGCCGTCCGGGACATCATCTTCCCGGTCGCCGGGCGCAGCACGTTCTCGGACACCTTCGGTGCCTGCCGGTCGGGGTGCACGCGGGGCCACGAGGGCACCGACATCATGGCGGCCAAGCTCGTCCCCCTCGTCGCCGCCCGGGATGCCACCGTCACCTGGCTGAAGGACACGGCGACCCCCGACGGGTCCGAGGGCAACTACCTGATGCTCCGTGACGCGGAGGGCTGGGAGTACTGGTACATCCACGTCAACAACGACTCCCCCGGCACCGACGACGGCGCCAACCCGGACGAGTGGATCTTCGGTCCCGGCATCGAGCGCGGCGCCACGGTCAAGGCCGGCCAGCTCGTGGCCTACAACGGCGACTCGGGCAACGCGGAGGGCACCGCGCCGCACCTGCACTTCGAGATCCACAACCCCGCCGGCGAGGTCATCGACCCGTACCGGTCGCTCCAGGCCGCGGCCCGCCTCGCCACGCCCCTCGTGCTCGGCACGTCGCCCGCCACCCTGGCCCGCCAGGCCTTCGTCCGGGCGCTGTCGGAGGACTTCCTCGGGCGCGCGCCCAACGACGTCGAGCTGGCCACGAAGGTGTCCGAGCTGGCTGGCGGTGCCGACCCGGCCACGATCGTGCGCGGCTACGCCGGTTCGGAGGAGTGGGTCCGGGCCCTCGTCGAGCGGTACTACCGGTCGACCCTCGGCCGCGCCGGCGACCCGGACGGCACCGCGCACTGGACCGCGGCGATCAGGGCCGGACGCTCCCCGGCGAACGTGGCCGCCGACTTCTACGGCAGCGACGAGTACCACCGCCTCGCCGGCGGCACCGACGCCGCCTGGGTCACCGACCTGTACGACGAGCTGCTGCTCCGTCTGCCAGAGCCGGGCGGCGTGGAGTACTGGGTCGACCAGGTCGCGGCCAAGGGCCGCCACACCGTGGCGCTCGCGTTCTACCAGTCGCTCGAGTCGCGCCTGACCCGGGTCGACGGCCTCTACGACCAGCTCCTGGGTCGCGTGCCGGACGCCGGCGGCCGGGCCCACTGGGCCGGCGTGCTGCAGGACGGCCAGGACCTGCGCCTGGCGACGTTCCTCGCCAGCAGCGGCGAGTACTTCGGCCGGGCCGGGGTCCGCTTCGCCTGACGAGGCCGGCGCGGCGGGATCCGCGGGGGGCGGCGCGGCCAAGATGGCCGCATGGGCCGCCGCCTCGCCATCGCCGTCGTCTTCGCCACGTCGGCGGCGATCCTCGTCGTCGAGATCACGGCCGGGCGCCTCCTCGCCCCCTACGTCGGGGTGTCGCTCGAGACCTTCACGGCCATCATCGGCGTGATCCTCGCCGGCATCGCCACCGGCGCCGCGGTGGGCGGGCACCTCGCCGACCGCCACCCGCCACGTCGGCTCCTCGGCCCTTCCCTCTTCGTCGGCGGTGCGCTGGTCTGGGTGGCGGTGCCGATCGTGCGGGCCATCGGGCCGAGCCTCGACAGCGACCCGCTCGACATCGTGGTCCTCGCGACCGTGGCCTTCTTCCTCCCCGCCGCCGTGCTCAGCGCCAGCACGCCCATCGTGGCCAAACTGCGCCTGTCGACGCTGGAGGAGACCGGCTCGGTCTTCGGCGGCCTCTCTGCCGCAGGCACGTTCGGTGGCCTGGCCGGCACCTTCCTCACCGGCTTCGTCCTCGTCGCCCTCCTCGGCACCCGCACCATCATGTTCGTGGTCGGCCTGCTGCTCGTCGTCGGCGGCGTGGTGCTCGAGTGGGCCCTGCGCCGGGCCGTCCCGGCGGCGACGACCGCCGTCGTGTTCCTGGCCAGCGGGCTCGCCGTGTTCGGGTTCCCGCCCGTGTGCGACGTCGAGACGAGGTACGCCTGCGCCTCGGTGGAACGCGACGACGACGACCCGTCCCGCCGCAGCCTCTACCTCGACACCCTCCACCACGCCCGGGTCGACGTCGACGACCCGGACCGCCTCGACATCCGCTACATCCGGCTCTTCGCCGACGCGGCTCGCGCCCTGCCGCCCGGTCCGATCGAGGCGCTCCACATCGGCGGCGGCGGCTTCACCATCCCCACCCACCTGGCGTCGGCCCGCCCCGGCACCCGGTCGCACGTGGTGGAGATCGACCCGGGCATCGTCGACATCGCCGAGGCGCACCTCGGCCTCGAGCAGGGACCCGACCTCACGGTCGAGGTGAGCGACGCCCGCACCGCGCTCCCCCGCCAGGCCGACGACCGCTTCGACCTGGTCGTCGGGGACGCCTTCAGCGGGAAGTCCGTGCCCTGGCACCTCACCACCGTCGAGGTGGCGCGCGAGGTCGACCGGGTCCTGCGTGACGGCGGCATCTACGTCCTCAACGTCATCGACGGCGGTGACAGCGACTTCGCCCGGGCCGAGCTGGCCACGCTCGCCGAGGTGTTCGACCACGTGCAGGTGATCCTCCCCGACGGCGAGCCGCCCCGCACCGCCCGCAACCAGGTGATCGTCGCGTCGCAGCGACCCATCCCGGACATCGAGATCGACCCCGACGACGGCGTGCTCCGGGACGAGGCCTTCGTGCGCGGCTACGCCGACGGCGCCTCCGTGCTCACCGACGACCGCGCCCCCGTCGACCAGCTGACGTCGGGCTGAACCTCACCCGGCCCGGGGCAGGACGTACGTGCCCTGCGCCACCGAGCTCGGCCTGGCCTCCTGGTCGTCGCACCAGACCCGGACGCTGCCCACGATGCTGCGGCTGCCCGCGGACTCGAGCGAGGCCCGGGCCCACAGCACCGACCCCTGGGCCGGGCGCAGGAACCGGATCGACAGCTCGGAGGTGAGGGCCATGGGCTCGACCCGCCCGATGGCGCCGAAGACGAGGTACCAGAGGACGGCGTCGGCGACGCCGAACTGCGTCGGCCCCGACACGAACCCGCCCGGGCGCAGGAGGGCCGGCTCGATGTCGCGCCGGGCGAGGGCCGACGCCGGACCGAGCTCCACGCACGTGTTGCCGGTGCCAGGGAAGGCGTCGTCCAGCATCTGGTTCACGCCCTCGGGCGTCGGGTCCCACTGCTGCGCCGGCGTCGCCATGGCGGCAACGTAGCGGCGCGGGGTCAGGCGCCGACCGGGCGCCGGCCCCGGACCGCGGCGCGCAGCGCCGCCACCTGCGACAGCCCGACGTCGGGTCGGCTGCCGTCGAGGAGGTCCTGGGCCTTGATGCGCTCGGACGGCCGCTTCATGTCGCGCACGATGCCCACGCGCTCGAGCAGCCACAGCACGTAGAAGCTCGGGTCCCACTCCCACCACCGGAACGACTGGCGGGCGCTGGCCTGGTAGTGGTGGTGGTTGTTGTGCCACCCCTCGCCCATGGTGAGCACCGCGATGACCCAGGAGTTCCTGCTGGTGTCGGTCGTGGCGTAGCGCCGGCGGCCGACGACGTGGGCCATCGAGTTCACGAGGAAGGTGCCGTGCCACACGGCGATCGTGGACACGCCGAAGCCGATGACGAGCCCGGCCCAGCCGCCGACGACGAAGGTGGCCAGCGCGAGACCGGCGGGACCGACCCAGTCGTTGCGGTTCAGCCACCGCAGCTCCGGGTACTTGGCGAGGTCGCTCACACGGGACTCGTCGGTGGCCGAGAAGCGGTCGCACAGGATCCAGCCGACGTGGCTCCACCAGAACCCCCGGATCGGCGAGTGCACGTCGCGCTCGGTGTCGGCGTCGCGGTGGTGGTCCCGGTGGTGGGCCGCCCACCACAGCGGGCCCTTCTGCAGCGCCGTCGTGCCGCCGACGGCCATGACCAGCTGGGCCCAGCGGGGCAGGCGGTACGACCGGTGCGAGAAGTAGCGGTGGTAGCCGGCCGTGATGAAGAAGATCCGGACCCAGTAGAGGACGACGGCCATGACCACGGCCGAAGCGGGCACCCCGGTCCAGACCGCGGCGACGGGGATCAGGTGGAAGGCGAGGAACGGCGCCGAGGTGCGCCAGTTCAGGCGCTCGTCGGCGGGCACGGGGCGGGTCACAGCAGGCTCCGGAGGGACGACGTCGAGGGTCCGAGCCAGCCTACCGACCGGTCGGTAGAGCACCCGCATCGCACGTGGCAACCACCGTTGCCTACTGTTGGGCCATGTCGATCGCGATCACTGATGACCACCGCGCCCTGTCCGACACGGCGTCCGACCTCCTGACCAAGCGCGACGCGCTCGGCGCGGCGCGGGCCCTGCTCGAGTCGAGCGACGAGGCGCTCCCCGACCTCTGGAAGGACCTGGTCCAGCTCGGCTGGCTCGGGTTGCACCTGCCCGAGGCCCACGGCGGCTCCGGCTACACGCTCGAGGAGCTCGTCGTCGTGGTCGAGCAGCTCGGTCGGGTCGTGGCCCCGGGCCCCTTCGTCCCCACCGTCATCGCCAGCGCGCTCATCGCCGCCGCCGGCGACGACGAGCTGCAGTCCGCTCGCCTCCCGGGCCTGGCCGACGGCTCCACGATCGCCGGCGTGGCGCTCACCGGCTCGGTCACCGTGTCCGGCGGCACCGCCTCCGGCCAGGCCAGCCCTGTCCTCGGCGGCGGCCTGGCCGACGTGTTCGTGGTCCGTGCCGGCGACGACGTCGCCATCATCGAGGCCGGGGACGGCGTCACCGTCGACACCCCGGCCAACCTCGACCCGACCCGCCGCTCGTCGCGGGTGACCTTCGACGGCGCCGCCGCCACGGTGGTCCCCGGCGCCGCCAGCCTGTTCGTCGACCTCGCCCGCGTGATCCTGTCGGCCGAGGCCGCCGGCGTCACGCAGGCGTGCACCGACATGGCCGCCGCCTACGCCAGGGAGCGCGAGCAGTTCGGGCGTCCGATCGCCATGTACCAGGCGGTCAAGCACCACTGCGCCAACATGGCCGTCGCCCGTGAGCTCACCACCAGCGCCGTCTGGGACGCCGCTCGCGCCGCCGCCACCGGGGGCGACCAGCTGAGCTACGCCGCAGCCGTCGCCGCCACCCTCGCCGGCCCCGCCGCCGACCTCTGCGCCAACCTCAACACCCAGGTCCACGGCGGCATCGCCATCACCTGGGAGCACGACGCCCACCTGTACATGCGCCGGGCCACCACGCTGCTCACGCTGCTCGACCCCAAGCAAGCCGCGGCCGACCTCGTCGACCTCACCCGCGCGGGCGTCACCCGGGCCAAGGCCGTGGAGCTGCCGCCGGAGGCCGAGGCCATCCGCGACGAGGTCCGCACCTTCGCCGAGTCCATCAAGGACCTGTCCAAGGAGGAGCAGCGGGCCAAGCTCATCGAGACCGGCTACGTCATGCCCAACTGGCCCAAGCCCTACGGACGGGCCGCCGGCGCCATCGAGCAGCTCGTCATCGAGGAGGAGTTCGCACGGGCCGGCATCCAGCGCCCCGCCTACGGCATCACGGCCTGGAACATCCTCACCATCATCCAGCACGGCAACCAGGACCAGCTGGACCGCTGGGTCCTGCCGGCACTGAACCAGGACGTGGTCTGGTGCCAGCTCTTCTCCGAGCCCGACGCCGGCTCCGATGCCGCGGGCGTCAAGACCAAGGCCACCCGGGTCGACGGCGGCTGGCTGGTCAACGGCCAGAAGGTCTGGACCTCCGGCGCCCACTACTCGGGCATGGGCTTCGCCACGGTCCGCACCAACCCCGACGTCCCCAAGCACGACGGCATCACGATGATGGCCATCGACATGCACGCCGAGGGCGTCGAGGTCCGGCCGCTCAAGATGACCAACGGCGGCTCGGAGTTCAACGAGGTCTTCTTCAACGACGTCTTCGTCCCTGACGACGACGTGGTCGGCCCGGTCGACGGCGGTTGGACGGTCGCCCGCTCGACCCTCGGCAACGAGAGCGTGAGCATCGGCGGCGGTGGCGGCGGCATGTCCATGCCGGGCTCCGCGCTCGTGCCTGCGCTCGACGCCAACCCCGACCGCCTCACGGGCGGGGCCGCCCGGGTCGGTCGCTACATCGCCGAGCACCAGGCGATGGGCCTGCTCAACCTCCGTGCGGCCAACCGCGCCGTCGCCGGTGGCGAGCCCGGACCCGAGGGCGCCATGACCAAGCTGGTCCTGTCCGAGGTCGGCCACGAGGCCGCCGCCATCCTCACCGAGCTGAACGGCCCGGAGGCGGCGTTCATGGACGGGCCCGGCGGCATGAGCAACCAGCTCGTGCTCATGCACCGCGGCATGTCCATCGCCGGCGGCACGTCAGAGATCAAGCGCAACCAGATCGGCGAGCGCATCCTCGGCCTGCCCCGCGACCCCCTGTTGAAGTAGTCCGGCACCGGACGCGACGAGGGGCCTCCCGTCCGGGAGGCCCCTCGTTCCGCGTCTGGTGTCAGATCAGCGTGCGGACTTGCGTGCCCGCTTGACCGACTCGGCCGCCTTCTTGGTGGCGACGGCCGAGTTGGTGGCCTGCAGGGCCTCGCGCTGCTCGGCGAGGGTCTCCTTCTCGACCTCGAGCTGGCGGCGCTTGGCCTCACGCTCCTCGGCCTCGATGCGCTCCTGCTTGCGGGCCGCGACCTCGTCGACGGCCTGCTCCTTGGCAGCGGCGTCCTGCTTCACCCGCTGCTTGGCCTGCTGCTTCTCGGTGCGGGCCTGGGCCTTGCGCTGCTCGGCTCGCTGGGCGGCCTCGCGCTCCTTGCGCTCGGCCTCGGCGCGCTTGGCCTGGAGGCGACGGTCGGCCTCGGCGCGGGTCGCCTCGGCCTGCTCCTCGGCCTCGACGGCCGCTTCGATCTGGGCGACCTTGGCCCGCTTCACCGTGGCGGTGTGCAGCAGGATCTCGTCGTTGAGCACGACGCCGGCGGCATGGGCCACCGACGAGGCGACCCGGTCGAACGCCACGGCCGGCGGCCAGGTGGAGACGGCCTGCTCGGACGACTCCTTGGCGAAGCGGGACTCGGCGAGCTCCAGCGGCATGCGCCACAGGCGGAGGGTTCCGAGCACGGCCTCACGGGGCAGTGCCTTCAGCTGGGTGATCATGTCCTGGTCCTCGTCTCGGGTGGTGGTGGGGTTCACGACTGGTTCTCGGCGTCGAGCGCCTCGAGGCGGGCGGCGTTGGCCTTGGCGGCCTCGGCGCGGGCCTCGATGCGTGCCGCTTCCTCTTCGGCCTCGGCGCGCTCGCCGAGGGCCTCGACCTGCTCGCGGGATGCCTGGCTGCGCTCGGCGCCCTCCTGCTGGCGGATGGCCTGCTCGCGCTGGGCGGCCTGCGCCTCGACCTGGGCCTCGGCCTTGGCCTCGTCGCGCTCGATCTGCTCGAGGCGGCGCTTCTCCTCGACCTCGGCTTCGAGGCGCTCGGCCTCGATCTCGTTCTCGGCGAGGCGGCGCTCGAGCTCGGCCTCGGTCTCGGCGCGCTCGGCCTCGGCCAGCTGCTCGCGGGCGTCCTCGGCCCGGTCCATGCTGGCCTCTTCCAAGGCGCCCTCGGCGGCGAGGTCGCCGCGGTCGAGCACGTCGCCGGCCAGCTGCTTGGCCTTGGCCTTCAGGCGGTCGAACGTGCCGCCCTCGGGGAGGTCGTCGGTCTGGGACATGGGTGCGTGCTCCTGGAGTCGGGGGATCGGTCGGGCAGGAGTGCCCGCCCCCTCTCGCTACCCGATGCTCGGGAAATCTTGCAGAGTGCTCGCGGTCATCGGTCACAGCGGCGGGTTGCCCGCTGGACGCGCCACGGCCCCGGGACGAGCCCGGGGCCGCGTTGTGCGCAGACTCGCTCGAGGACGCCGTCAGTCCTTGCGGAACACGTCCTTGACCTTGTCCGCGGTCTTGTCGGCTGCGTCCTTGACGCCGCCGACCGCCCGATCGACCTTGCCCTCGTTCTCGAGGTCCTTGTCGCCGGTGAGGTCACCAGCCGCTTCCTTGATGCGGCCCTTCATGTCGTCCTTGTTCTTCGGGGTGTCAGCCATGTCGGAGTCCTTTGCATCGGGGGATGTGCGGGATCCCTGCCCGGTCCGACGCCGCGAAAGACCGAAACCTTCGTCACGTCGGGGGCAGCGACGACGCTCTGCCTGGATCGTCCCGGCGTCCAGCGGGTACGTGGGACCCATGACCACCGCACCCGCGAACATCGATGTCAGCACCGGCACCTCGGACCCCGACTACAACGTCGTCCTCGTCCTGCAGCAGGCCCTGGAGGACTGCTACCGGTTCCAGTGCTTCGCCGAGGACGCCCGCAAGGCCGGCGACGACGAGCTCGTCGAGCTCTTCGAGGAGCTGGCCGAGCAGGACCGGGACCTGGCCGAGCGGGTCAAGAAGATCCTGGCCCGGCGCCTCGCCGGCTGAGGCCGGCTCAGAGCACCTCGTCGAGGGTGACGGCGCGCTGCTCGGCGATCGACCGCTGCGCCGCCACCCCGACGGCCACGCTCCAGAGCCCGTCCTCGAGGCCGACCGCCGGCGCCGAACCCGTCCGGCACGCGTCCAGGAAGTCCAGGTGCTCGAGGTAGCTGGACCCGTGGTGGAAGCCCTCCCACCGGACCCGGTCGTCGGTGACGACCTCGGTCCGGACACCGTCGCGGCCGAGCTCCCGGCGCCCCACCCGGACCTCCTTCGACGGCAGGAAGGCTTCGGCCTTGCCGTGGTCGCCGACCACGCTCAGCTCCTCCTGGTTCGTCGAGGCCTCGGCGAACATGCACAGGTCGAGCGACGCCCGCAGGCCACCCTCGTACTCGACGATCACGAAGGCATTGTCGATGATGTCGGGCACCTCGCCGTCGTAGACCTCGTCCAGGTGGTTGACGTCCTGGGCGCCGCTGGCCATGACCCGCACCGGGCGGGTGCCGGCGATGTGGTTCATCAGATCGAAGTAGTGGCAGCACTTCTCCACCAGCGTCCCGCCCGTGTTGCGCTCGAAGCGGTTCCAGTCCCCGACCTTGCGCAGGAACGGGAAGCGGTGCTCCCGGATGCCGATCATCCGGAGGCGTCCCAGCTGTCCGCTGCGGGCGACGTCGACGAGCCGGGTCACCGGCGGCATGTAGCGGTACTCGAGGCCGACCCAGACCACGCCGCGCCGGTCCACGGCTGCGTCGATGACCTCCCGGCAGTGGGCCACGGTGGTGCACAGCGGCTTCTCGACCAGGACGTGGACGTCCGCGGCGAGCACGTCCAGGAGGATCCGGTGGTGGGTCATGTTCGGGGTGGCGACGACCACGACGTCGCAGAGGCCGGACCCGAGCAGCTCCTCGTGGTGCTCGAAGGCCTCGAAGGACGACCCCTCCGGCGCCGCCAGGCGGACCCAGTCCCGGGAGCCCTCGTGCGGGTCGGCGATGGCCGTCACCTGGGCGCCGTCCACGTGGGCGAGGTTGAGCAGGTGCTCGATGCCCATCATCCCCGAGCCGATGATCCCGTAGCGGAGGGCGTCGACCATGGGTGTGCGATCCTACGACCGTGCCCTCCCTCGTCGACGCGAGCCCCCGCCACATCCGAGGCATCGACGCCCCGGTCGGACCGCTCGCCTTCGGCTGCTGGCGCTACACCCACCACGACGTCGCCCGGGCGCAGCGGGTGCTGGAGGTCGCGCTCGACGCCGGCATGACGCTGGTCGACACGGCCGACGTGTACGGCCTCGACTTCGGGGGCACCGGGTTCGGCGAGAACGAGTCCCTCCTCGGTCGGGTGCTCGCCGCCGCACCGTCCCTGCGGGACCGGATGGTCCTGGCGACCAAGGGCGGCATCGTGCCGCCGGTGCCGTACGACTCGTCGCCGGCAGCGCTGCGGGCTGCGTGCGAGGCTTCGCTGCGCCGCCTCCGGGTCGACGTGATCGACCTCTACCAGGTGCACCGGCCCGACCTGTTCGCCCACCCCGCCGACGTGGCCGAGACGCTCCTGGCCCTGCGCGCCGAGGGCAAGGTCCGCGCCTTCGGGGTGTCCAACCACACGGCATCCCAGCACGCGGCGCTGGAGGCGCACCTCGGCGAGCCGCTCGCCACCAGCCAGCCCGAGCTGTCGGTGCTGCACCTCGACCCGCTGCGCGACGGCGTCCTCGACCACTGCATGGCCACCGGCGCCGTGCCCCTGGCCTGGTCGCCGCTCGCCGGCGGACGCCTCGCCGCCGGCGACGAGGCACCTGCTGCCGTCGTCGCGGTGCTCGACCGCCTCGCCGACCGGGAGCGCGTCGGGCGGGCCGACATCGCCGTCGCCTTCGTGCTCGCCCACCCGTCCCGGCCCGTCGCCATCCTGGGCAGCCAGGACCCGGACCGCCTCGCCGCCGCCCCGCAGGCCCTGGGCGTGGCCCTGGACCGGACCGACGTGTACGACCTCGTCGTCGCCTCCGACGGCCACCCGCTGCCGTGACGCGGCCCGACGTCCCGGAGGTGGCGTGGTTCGCCGCCCTGTGCGATGACGACTACGAGCTGCTCGGCGTGCCGGACCCGGCCCTGCAGTCGTCGTGGCCCCACTGCCGTGACATCACCCTCGCCGCGGACCGCAACGGCTACGACAACATCCTGCTTCCGTCCGGCTACGCGCTCGGGATCGACTCGGTCGCCTTCGCCGCTGCAGTGGCGCCGCTGCTCGACCAGCTCCGCCTGCTCGTCGCCGTGCGCTGCGGCGAGCTCGTCGTGCCCCAGCTGGCCCGGCAGCTGGCCACCCTCGACCACCTGCTCGAGGGCGGCCTCACCGTCAACATCATCAGCTCTGACGTGCCGGGCGAGACCCTCGACAGCGCACCGCGCTACCAGCGGACGAGGGAGCAGATGCGAGCGCTGCGGACGCTGCTCGACGGCCAGCCGCTCGAGCTGCACGGCGAGTTCGTCGATCTGTACGTCGAGGCACCGCGGATCGCGGTCGACGGCCGGGGCTGCCCGCCGCTCTACTTCGGCGGCTTCTCCCCGGACGCGAAGCGGACCGCGGCCGAGGAGGCCGACGTCTTCCTGACCTGGCCCGACACGGTGGCCTCGGTCGCCGCCACCGTCGACGAGGTCTCGTCCCTCGCCGCCGGCAACGGTCGGGATCTGGCCTTCGGGCTGCGGACCCACGTGATCGTCCGGGAGACCGAGGGCGAGGCCATGGACGCAGCCCGGCACCTGGTGTCGGCGCTCGACGACGGCATCGGCGCGGCCATCCGGTCGCGGTCGCTCGACACCGCGTCGGCGGGCGTGGCCCGACAGACCGAGCTGCGGCAGGTCGCCGATGCCGACGGCTTCGTCGAGGAGGGCTTGTGGACCGGCATCGGCCGGGCCCGATCCGGCGCCGGCGCCGCCATCGTCGGCGACCCGGACCAGGTCCGGGCCAAGCTCGACGCCTACCGAGCCGCCGGCATCGACGCGTTCATCCTCTCCGGCTACCCCCACCTCCGCGAGTGCGACCGCGTCGCCCGCCTCGTCCTCGACGACCTGCCCCACGCCCCGCTGCACCGACGCTGACGGGCGGCGCGACGGTGGTTCCCCCGGCCACTCCACCTCTGCACCCACCCGCCCGAGCGGGTAGGGACGGGCCGATGACCGACCAGGACCGCCGGCGAGCAGCAGCCCGCACCCTGACCGACGCGGCCGAGCGCCTCGACGAGCTGGCCGACGTCGCCGAGCTCATGGGGGACGAGCCCACCGCGCTTCGCTTCCGGGCCGACGCCGGTCGCTGCCGGGATCGGGCCCTGGCGCTGCTCGACTGATCCGGGTGCGTGGCGTTGCGCTGGTGCAACGCCATGCGCCGAGAACGGACGCGGCACGGCCCCGGGCCGGAGCCCGGGGCCGTGCGACTACCACGTGGTGGGTGGCGGGACTGCTACGTCGTCAGCTGTGAAATCGCGTGAAATGTCACCCGGAAATTGCGAAAGGTGACACGCTAGGAATACCTAGCAGCCGAAAATGTGCTCTGACCAGGGCATACGCGTTGGAGACGGGCAGGCC
>JAKFET010000062.1:0-12251 GCA_036675575.1 Acidimicrobiaceae bacterium | reverse complement strand
CCGACACCGGCGCCCGCACCCGTCACCGCGCAGCACGGCACCCGCGACGCCGACTGCGAGACCTCGATGCTGGGCTGGATGAACGAGAGCCGGTCCGCCGCCGGCCGGCGGGCGCTGGCCTGGGACGACGCCATCCTCCACGTCGCCGTCGACTGGAGCGACGAGATGGCCGGTCGCGGCGAGCTGGCCCACAACCCCGGCTACGGCGACCGCGTGTTCGCCGCCCGGCCCGAGGCCACCACGGCGGCCGAGAACGTAGGCTGGGGCAGCGGCACGGCCCGGGGCGTCTACGACGAGTTCCTGCGCTCCCCGTCCCACAGGGACAAGATCCTGTCGGGGGTGCTCACCCACACGGCCGTCGGCTGCGTGCGCGACGGCGGCGGCGAGCTCTGGGTCACCGTCGACTTCTGGGGCTGACCGAGGTCAGCGCCGACCTCAGGCGCGGCAGACGCCCTCGGCCACCGCGGCCTCGGCCACCGCGGCCGCCACCCGGGGCGCCACCGTGGTGTCGAACACCGACGGGATGATGAAGTCCTCGCGCAGGTCCGACATCGGGATGGCCTCGGCGATGGCCTCGGCCGCCGCCAGCTTCATGCCCTCGGTGATGTCGGTGGCCTTGGCGTCGAGTGCGCCCCGGAAGATCCCGGGGAAGGCCAGCACGTTGTTGATCTGGTTCGGGAAGTCGCTGCGACCGGTGGCGATGATCTTCGCCCGGCCCTTGGCCTGCTCCGGGCGGATCTCGGGGTCGGGGTTGGCCAGCGCGAACACGAACGGGTCGGTGTTCATGCGGTCGAGGTCGGTGGGCTCGATGATGCCGGGGCCGGCCACGCCGATGAAGACGTCGCCGCCGGCGAGCAGCTCGCCCACGGCGCCCTTCCGGCGGTCGCGGTTGGTGTGCTCGGCGAACCACTGCTTGGCCGGGTTCATGTTCTCCCGGCCCTCCCAGATGGCGCCCTGACGGTCGGCGCCGATGATCTCGGCCACGCCGGCCTCGAGCAGGATCTTGCCGCAGGCCACGCCGGCCGCCCCGACGCCGGCGATGACGACCCGCAGGTCGCTCATCTTCTTGTCGGTGAGCTTGAGGGCGTTCTGCAGAGCGGCGAGGACCACGACGGCGGTGCCGTGCTGGTCGTCGTGGAACACGGGGATGTCGAGGCTGGCCTTCAGGCGCTCCTCGATCTCGAAGCACTTCGGCGCCGCGATGTCCTCCAGGTTCACGCCACCGAAGGTCGGCGCCAGGCGCTCGACCGTGGCGATGATCTCCTCGGTGTCCTTCGTGTCGATGCAGATCGGGAAGGCGTCGACGCCGGCGAAGTTCTTGAACAGCAGCGCCTTGCCCTCCATGACCGGCATGGCGGCGTGCGGGCCGATGTCGCCGAGACCGAGCACGGCGGTGCCGTCGGAGACGATGGCCACGGTGTTCTTGCGGATCGTCAGGTCGCGGCTGCGCTCCTGGTCCTCGGCGATGGCCAGGCAGACCCGGGCGACGCCGGGGGTGTAGGCCATCGAGAGGTCGTCGGCGTCGCGGATCGGCATCCGGGCCAGGACCTCGATCTTGCCGCCCTCGTGCATCTCGAAGGTGCGGTCCCGGCAGGTCGTGATCTCCACGCCGTCGAGGCCGCTGATGGCGGCCTTGACCTCCTCCTGGTGCGCCTCGGACGTGCAGTTCACGACGATGTCCTCGTCGAGGTACTCGCCCCGGACGTCGAAGCCCTCCAGCTGGGTGATGTTGCCGCCGGCCTCGCCGATGGCCACCGCCAGGCGGCCGAGGGAGCCGGGGCTGTTCTCGAGGCGGACCCGCAGGTGGAGGGAGAAGGCAGCGGTGGGAGTGGCCATGGCCGCCGAGACTACGGGGTGCGTCCGGAGCGGGCGCAGCCCGTACGGGGGCCTACACCTCCGACTGCGACATCTCCTCGAGGCAGGCGCGGATCTCGGATGCCTTGAACCGGCGGTGCCCGCCCAGGGTGCGGATCGCGTTCAGCTTCCCGGCTCGGGCCCAGCGGGTGACGGTCTTGGGGTTGACCCGGAACATCGCCGCGACCTCGGAAGGGGTGAGGAGGGCTTCGGGGGTGTCGAGATCTTCTTGATCCATGGTGGTGTGACTTCCTCGTTCTCCGGCGCACTGGTGTGTCCGGTTCCTTCCCAAAGGTACGGAGTGGGCCGCGGAACGGCGATAGCCCACCCGGGTCATTTCTGGTGCGGGTGACGGACTAGTCCCGTTCTGTCCACTTGGGGCGCCCGGTACCGTCCGAGCCATGGACGACCCCCAGAGCGTGTTCGAGGCCATGGACGCAGTGGACGGCCTCCCGGGCACCGGGGACTTCGAGCAGGTGGCGTTCTGCCACCACCGCCCGACGGGCCTGCGCGCCATCGTGGCCATCCACTCGACCGTGCTCGGCCCCGCGCTCGGCGGCACCCGGTTCTGGCCCTACGCCACGGAGGCCGAGGCGCTCACCGACGTGTGCCGCCTCGCCCGGGGCATGACCTACAAGCACGCGGCGGCCGGCCTCGACCAGGGCGGCGGCAAGGCGGTGATCTGGGGCGACCCCCGCCAGATCCGCACCGAAGGCCTCATCCGGGCCTACGGGCGCTTCGTCCACGGGCTCGCCGGCCGGTACCTCACCGCCGAGGACGTCGGCACCACGCAGACCGACATGGACCTGATCCGGCGCGAGACGCCCCACGTCACCGGCGTCAGCCCGTCGCTCGGCGGCTCGGGCGACCCGTCGCCGGCCACGGCATGGGGCGTGCTCTGGGCCATCCGGGCCGCCGCGGAGGTGCGCTGGGGATCCGCCGACCTCGCCGGGCGCCACGTCGCCGTGTCCGGCGTCGGCAAGGTCGGCCGGGCCCTGGTCGACCACCTGGTCGACGAGGGTGCCACCGTCACCGTCGCCGACATCCGCGACGACGCCGTCCGGGCCGTCGTCGACGACCACCCCGAGGCCCGCTCGCGCCTGCACGTCGTCGACCCTGCACAGGCCCACGCCGTCGACTGCGACGTCTTCGCCCCGTGCGCCCTCGGCGCCGTCCTCGACGAGGTGACCATCCCCGAGCTGCGCTGCGAGATCGTGGCCGGGTCCGCCAACAACCAGCTGGCTGCGCCCGAGGACGACCAGCGCCTCGTCGACCGCGACATCCTCTACGTGCCGGACTACGTCGCCAACGCCGGCGGGGTGATCAACATCGCCGAGGAGCCCGCCGGCTACGACCAGGCCCGGGCCTGGGCCCGCATCGAGGGCATCCACGGCACCGTCCTCGCCGTGCTCGACCTGGCCCGGCGGGACTCGATCCCGCCCGGCGAGGCCGCCGACCGCCACGCCGAGGCCCGCATCGCCGCCGTCGGCCAGGTCTCGCTCCTGCGCACCGGCCGCCCCTGAACCACGGCGTTCCCTTCACGCGGATCGACCACATCTGGTCGGTCCGCGTGCTGGGAACCGGGGGGTCGGCCCGGAACTGGCAGCGCTGCTGACGCAGGTCGTGTTCTGTCGGTCACACCGTCCGGGTACGCAGGACCCGTGTTCGCGATCGCCAGCCAGCCCCGCCCGAGCGCACACGCCGATGAGGCCGACGCCCGCCGCCGGGCTCGCATCGGCTTCGCGCTCTCCCACCCCACGGTCGTGATCGGCCTCGCCCTCGGCGCCGACGCCACGACCGGCATCGTGGGCGCCGCCATCCTCGCCCTGCACGGCCTGGTCGAGTTGCAGTGGCACCTCGCCGACCGCGCCGCGCCGGCCGGCATCCCCCTCAGCGGTCGCTACACCGGTCCCTCGTAGTCGAAGCCCAGGTCGGGCGCGGTCACCAGCGCCCGCAGCGGCAGACCCCGCTCGGCGGCCATCGCCCCGACGGTGCCGCCCCGGTCGACCACCGGCAGCAGCAGCACGGCCTCGGCGCCCACCTCGTCGGCGATGACGTCGGCCGCCTCCAGCATCGACACGCCCCGGGTCACCGCGTCCTCGACGATCGCGGCCCGGTCGCCGGCCTGCAGCGCGCCGGCGACGCGCCCGCCGCCCCCGTGGTCCTTGACCTCCTTGCGCACGCTGAACGCCCGGAGCTCGCGACCGCGGGTCGCGGCGATGGCGGCGACGCCGAAGGCCACCGCGTCGGCACCCATCGTGAGGCCGCCGATGGCGGTGACGTCGTCGGGCAGCACCGCCAGCGCCGCGTCGGCGACGAGGAGCATCCCGTCGGGACGGCACGTCGTCTGCTTGGCGTCGCAGAACCAGGTGGTCGCCTTGCCGGACTTGAGGACGAAGTCGCCCTCCCGGATGGCGTGCTCGCGCAGGTGGGCGACGAGGGCAGCGTGCACCTCGGGCGGGATGGTGCGCTCGTCGGTCACGGTGCCTCCCAGATCGGGCCGGACCGGGTGGCCAGCACGTAGCAGGTGGCCGCGACGACCAGTGCGGACACCGCGGCGAGCGCGTTGCGCAGCACCCACCGGTCGGCGAGCGTGTCGTCGCGGTACTGGCCGAGCGTGGCGAACTGGTCGTCGGTCAGCAGGCGCTCGGTGTCGCCGGCGCCGATGCGGTCGTCGACGTAGACCAGCTGGCCGGCCGACTCCTGGACCCGCAGCTCGATCTCCTCGGGGTCGCCGTCGACCTGCACGTCGGCCCGGACCCGCCAGGCGTCGACGGTGTCGCCGGACTCGGTCTGGTGGACCATCCGCACCGGTGTGGCGAGGCGGTCGACCTCGACCCGGGCCTCGGCCAGCGCGTCTCCGGCCAGCCCGCTGGCGTCCTCCGCGCCGAGCTCGGGCGTCGGCGTGAACCACGATGCGCCCGCCGCACCGAGCGCGGCGAAGAGCAGCACCCAGGAGACCGTTCGCACCACCGTTCGCACGGCGGGTGACCGTACAGGGGACGAACCGGGCTCAGGTGTACCGGACCTGCCCGTTCCCGGGCTCGACCGTGCCGATCTGCACGGCGCGGTGCCCGGCGGTCCGGAGCACGTCGAGCGCGGCGTAGACCTCGTCGGCCGGGACGACGGCGACCATGCCGATGCCCATGTTGAACACCTTGGCCATCTCCTCGTCGCGCACCTGGCCGAGGCGCTGGATCTCGGTGAACACCTTCGGCGGCTCCCATGCGCCCCGGTCGACGACGGCGTCGAGGGAGTCGGTGAGCACGCGGTTCAGGTTCCCGGGGATGCCGCCGCCGGTGATGTGGGCGACGGCGCGCACGTCGACGACCCGCAGGAGCGCGGCGATGGCGGGCGAGTAGATGACCGAGGGCGACAGCAGCTCCTCGGCCAGGGAGTGGTGGGCGCCGGACCAGGCGGGGTCGTCGAGGGACCGCTCGGCCACGTCGAAGAAGATGCGACGTGCGAGCGAGTAGCCGTTGGAGCGCAGGTTCGGCGACGGCAGCCCGATGAGGGCGTCACCGGGGGCGATGGCGGTGCCGTCGAGGATGCGGTCGCGCTCGGCGACGCCCACCGCGAAGCCGACCAGGTCGAACTCCCCGGCCTCCATCGAACCGGGGTGCTCCGCCATCTCGCCGCCGATGAGAGCGCAGCCGGCCTCCCGGCAGCCCTTGGCCACGCCGGACACCAGCTGCTCGATGTGGTCGGGGTCGAGCTTGCCGACCGCGATGTAGTCGAGGAAGAAGAGGGGCTCGGCGCCGGCGCAGGCGATGTCGTCGACGCACATCGCGACGAGGTCGACGCCGATGGACTCGAAGATCCCGGCGCGCTGGGCGACCACCGCCTTGGTGCCCACGCCGTCGGTGGAGGACACCAGGACCGGGTGGGTGAAGCGGTGCTGGGGGAACTGGAAGAGCCCGCCGAACCCGCCGATGTCGCCGATGACCTCGGGCCGGAACGTGGAGCGGACCGACTCCTTGATGCGGCGGACCGCTTCCTCGCCGGCATCGATGTCGACGCCCGCGGACTGGTAGGTGTGGTCGGTCTGGTGCGCGTCGGCCATCAGTCGTCGAAGCCCATCTGGGAGCCGCCCACCCGGGAGGCAAGGGCGGTGGCGATGCCGCTCGGGGCCTCGGTCTGCAGGGCCGGGTTCTCGAGCACGGTCTTGGAGAGCGTCACCGGGATGTCCACGGGGTAGTCCCCGGTGAAGCAGGCGGTGCAGAAGCCGCTCGACGGCGTGCCGGTGGCGGTGATCAGCCGGTCGAGCGTGAGGTAGGCGAGGGAGTCGACCTGCAGGTAGGCCCGGATCTCCTCGATGTCGAGGTTCGAGGCGAGCAGCTCGCTGCGCACGCCGGTGTCGATGCCGTAGAAGCACGACCACATCACCGGCGGCGACGTGATGCGCAGGTGGACCTCGGCCGCGCCGGCCTCCCGCAGCATCTGGGTGAGGGTGCGCTGCGTGGTGCCGCGGACGATGGAGTCGTCGACCACCACGAGCCGCTTGCCCTGCAGGTTCTCCTTCAGCGGGTTGAGCTTCATGCGCACGGCGGCAGCGCGCGCCTCCTGGGAGGGGGCGATGAAGCTGCGCCCGATGTAGCGGTTCTTCACCAGGCCGGCGCCGGCGGGGATGCCCGAGCGACGGGCGAAGCCCTCGGCGGCGGGCACCCCGGACTCGGGCACGCCCATCACCATGTCGGCGTCGACCGGGGCCTGCTCGGCGAGCTGCTCGCCCATGCGCACCCGGGCCTGGTGGACGTTCTTGCCGTAGAGCATCGAGTCGGGACGGGCGAAGTACACGAACTCGAACAGGCACAGGCTCGGGTTGACCTCGGCCTCGGGGAAGGCCCGGACCGATCGGTAGCCGGTGGCGTCGATGACGATCATCTCGCCGGGCTCGATCTCGCGCACGAAGCTGGCGCCGACCAGGTCGAGCGCCGGGGTCTCCGACGCCAGCACCCAGCCGGCCTCGAGCCGGCCCAGGCAGAGCGGCCGGAACCCGTTGGGGTCGCGCACGCCGACGACGTGGGCCTCGTCCATGCAGACGATGGAGAACGCGCCCTTGAGCTTGGGGAGCACCTCGAGCATGGCGGCCTCGAGGTGGCGGTCGTCGCTGCGGTGGTGCTCGCTGCGCTCGATGGCCTGGGCGATCATCTCGACGACCAGGTCGCTGTCGGAGGTCACGGCGCCGGAGCCGGGGAGCATGCCCAGGTCCTCGGCCAGCTCGGCGGTGTTGACCAGGTTGCCGTTGTGCCCGAGGGCGACCTGGTGGCCGGCGGCCTCCCGGGTGACCGGCTGGGCGTTCTGCCAGGTGCTGGCGCCGGTGGTGCTGTAGCGGTCGTGGCCGATGGCGAGGTGGCCCGGCAGGCCGTTCAGCACCCGATCGGTGAACACGGAGGCGACCAGGCCGTTGTCCTTGACGGTGATGATCTCGGCGCCGTCGGACACCGACATGCCGGCGGCCTCCTGGCCCCGGTGCTGCAGGGCGAACATGCCCAGGTAGGTCAGGTGGGCGACGGACTGCCCGGGCGCGTAGATGCCGAAGACCCCGCAGGCCTCCTTCAGCTCGTCGTCGCCTGCGCCGCCTGCCGGCTCGGCTCCGTGGGGGGCATGATCGGGATCGGTCATGGGTCGGCGGACACCTCCGGCGTCGGGTGCGAGGGTACCGGGCAGCTGCCCCGGATCGACCAACCGACGTGCGCTCGAGCCGCTCAGCCGTCGGTGGCGAGCCGGGCGGCGACGGCGTCGGCGATCTGGGCGAGCTGCTCGTCGTCGAGGACGCGCTCGGTGGCCTTGACCGCGATCCGGCGGCGCAGCGCCTTGAGCTCCTCGCGCAGCGCATCGACGACCTGGTCGCCGATGGCACCCGCGGCGCGGATCTCGTCGCGGAGCATGTCGACGGTGTCGGGGTCGAGGCCGGCGGCGACCGGGGCCGGCGGGGTGGCCGGCGACGGCTCCGGCTCGGGATGGCTGGCCGCGGCAGCGACCGTGGCGGCGGTGGCCTCGGCGTGGGAGTCGAGCCGGGCCGCGATCGTCTGCTGCACGGTGTCGAGCTCGGAGGCGACGAAGTCGCGCAGGGCGGCGATCTGGTCGGCGAGGGCCTCGGCGTCCATGACGTCGGCGCCGCCGACGGCGAAGGCCGGGTCCTCCACGGGTGTGGTCGGGGCGAGGCCGTCGGCGAGGCGCACGTCGAGCGCATCGACGGCGGATCGGATCGCCTGCACCTCGGCCAGCAGCTCCTCGTCCCGGGTGTCGTCCACGGGATCGGCCAGCGGCGCCGGTGTGGCGCGCAGCTCGGCCAGCGACGAGCGCAGGCCGTCGACCTCGGCTCGCACCGCGTCGACGACCCGGTCGCCGGACCCGCTCGCGGCGCGGATCTCCCCGAGCAGCAGGTCGAGCGTCTCGGCGTGGAGCCTGGCGTCGACGGGCGCCGCCGCCGGCTGCGGGGTGGCCCGCAGCTCGCCCAGCGCGTCGCGCAGGCCGTCGACCTCGCTGCGCAGGGCGTCGAGCGACGCCGACAGGGCGTCGGACGGCTCCACCACCAGGCCCTCGTCCAGCTCGGAGCGCAGCACGGCCAGCTCGTCGAGGAGGGCGGCGAGCTGCGGATCGGGCTCGGGGGTCACCGGCGCGGCGACGACCGGCGCCGGGACGGCCACCAGGTCGGGCAGGTCGGCGCGCAGCCGCCGCACCTCGTCCCAGAGGGCGCCGACGACCTCGCCCGACGCCACGTCGGCCAGGTTGTCCTGCAGCTGCTCGAGCAGGTCGCCGGTGCCGCCGCCGAGCTGGCCGGAGAGCGCGTCGATCCGGGCGAGGACCTCGGCGCTGCCGTCGCCGCCGGCGAGCTGGTCGAGCCGGGCCTCGAGCGCCTCGAAGCGGGCCAGGACCTGGGTCCGGCCGGAGTCGTCGTCCAGTCGGGCGACGAGGCGGTCGACGGAGGCCTGGAGCGGCGCGAGCTCGGCGCGCACGCCGGCCAGGTCGTCGCCGGAGGCGAGCCGGGCCAGCTCGGCGCGCACGGCGGCGAGCTCGTCGCGCACGTCGGCGCCGGCATCCCGCCCGACGAGGGCGGCGACGTCGACCCGCAGGGCGTCGATGTCGGCGGTCAGGTCGCGCTCGGCGACCGAGGCGGCGATGGCCCGGATCTGGGCCAGGTCCTCGCGGAACCCGGCGCCCATGCGGGTGGCGAGCTGCTCGAGGGCGACCCGGAGCTCGTCGAGGGCCCGCTCGGTCCCGGCATCGCCACCGCTCGGCTGGTGGCCCTGGTCGTCGCTCATCGTGCCTCCGGTGTCGGGCGGTCTGCGGCTGCCATCCTGCCCCATCACCCACCCGTTGTCGGCCATTCGCGGGACGGGTGGATACCCTCGTCCGGATGCCATCCCTCGCCGCAGCCGGGCCTGACACCGCGCTCGGGCGCCGCCCGTGGATCGCCAAGCTCGCCAAGTACTCGGCCGCCTCGCTCGCCGGCGTCGTCACCAGCACCAGCACCCTCTTCGTGCTGCTCGAGGTGTTCGACGTCGCCCCCGTGCCGTCCAACATCATCGCCGTCACCGTCGGTGCCGTCCCGAACTACCTCATCAACCGGGCCTGGACCTTCAACAAGCGGGGGTCCCACTCGTTCACCCGCGAGGTCCTGCCCTTCTGGGGCATGGCCATCCTCGGCCTCATCATCTCGACCTTCGCCGTGGCCTGGGCCGCGGGGAAGTACGACGAGAACACCCTCATCCTCATGGTCGCCAACGTCGGCTCGTTCGGCCTGCTGTGGGTCGGCCGCTTCTTCATCCTCGACCGCCTGCTGTTCAAGCCGCTGGCCGAGATCCTCGAGGAGCACGAGGACGCCGAGGGGCACTTCCACCTCCACGCCGACCACGCCGACGAGCCCACCCGGTAGGACGTCAGGCCGGTACGAGCGAACCGATCGGTCCGCTCGTTCCACCCAGGGGTACGTCGGGACCGATCGGTTCCTTCGTCCCGGCGGGTCAGCTCTGGGTGGTGCCGGCGCCGAGCGCCGCGGGCAGGCGGTTCCGCCAGGCGAGGTGGACGTCGGTCACCGACAGGTCGACCAGGTCGCCGATGACCAGGCGGTCCCCGCCGGCCTCCCCCACCACGAGCGCGCCCACGCCAGCGGCGTCGGCATCGGCGAGCAGCGCGTCGAGGGCGTCGGGCGTCACGGCGGCCAGCACGGCGGCGGGCGTCTCGGCGAAGAGGGCGACGTGACCGCCGGGCCCGGGCAGCTCGACCCGGGCGCCGACCTGGGTGGCGACGGCCATCTCGGCCAGTGCCGGGCCGAGGCCGCCGGCGAGGTCGTGCACCGAGCGGAGCCGGTCCCCGGCGACGGCGTCGCGCACGAGGGCGGCGAGGGCCCGCACCCGGTCGAGGTCGACCTGGGGCGGCATGCCCTCGCGGTGGTCCTGCGACCAGGCCCAGGCACTGCCCGACAGCGTCGCGGCCGGGTCGCCGAGCAGGACGAGGGTGGTGCCCTCGACCAGGCCCATGCCAGGCGGGCGGCGCTCGAGCGCCGCGATGAGGCCGACGGTTCCGATGACCGGTGAGGGGTCGATGTTGACGCCGTTGGACTCGTTGTAGAGCGAGACGTTCCCGCCGATGACCGGCACCGACAGGGCGCGGCACGCCTCGGCCATGCCGTCGATGGCCTCCGACAGCTGCCACATGACCTCGGGGTGCTCCGGGTTGCCGAAGTTGAGGCAGTTCACGAGGGCGAGGGGCTCGGCACCGACGCAGGCCAGGTTCACGACCGACTCCGCCACCACGGCGGCCATGCCGGTGCGGGGGTCGAGCCGGCACCAGCGGTGGTTGCCGTCGGTGGTGAGGCCGAGGCCGCGGCCGGTGGGCTCCCCGGTGCGGGGGTCCTTGAGGCGCAGCACCGTGGCGTCGTCGCCCGGACCCACCACGGTGTTGAGGAAGAGCTGGTGGTCGTACTGCGACCACACCCACGACGTGTCGGCCAGCAGCGACAGGAGGTCGGCGCCGGCGTCGTCGGGGGCGGACAGCGACTCGGCCACGTCGGCGGCCCGCTCGGCCCGGTCGGCGGGCTCGGACAGCGGCCGCTCGTAGAGGGGGGCGTCGTCGTCGAGGGAGCTGGCCGGGATGTCGGCGAGCACGTCGCCGTCGAGGCGGTCGAGCACCCGGAACCGGCCGGTGCCGGTGACGGTGCCGATGACCGAGGCGGCGATCTCCCACTTGGCGCAGATGGCGAGCAGCTGGTCGAGCTTGGCGGGCTCGACGATGGCGAGCATCCGCTCCTGGCTCTCGCTGATCATGATCTCGAACGGGTCCATGCCCGTCTCGCGGACGTGCACCTGGTCGAGGTACAGGTCCATGCCGACCCCGCCCTTCGACGAGGTCTCGCTCGCTGCGCCGGTGATGCCGGCCGCGCCGAGGTCCTGGATGCCCACCACCAGCCCGGCCTCGAGGATCTCCAGGCAGGCCTCGATGAGGCGCTTCTCCTCGAACGGGTCGCCCACCTGGACGCTCGGCCGCTTCTCCTCGTCCCCCTCGGTGAACGACGCGGACGCGAGCACGCTGGCGCCGCCGATGCCGTCGCGCCCCGTGGCGGAGCCGAACAGGACGGTGAGGTTCCCGGGACCCGACGCCCTGGCCAGCGCGAGGCGGTCCTGGGGCAGCACGCCGAGGCAGAAGACGTTGACCAGCGGGTTGCCCTGGTAGGTGGCGTCGAAGATCGTCTCGCCCCCCACCGTCGGGACGCCGACGGAGTTGCCGTAGCCCGACACCCCGGACACGACGCCCTCCGCGATCCACCGGCTGCGGGGGTCGTCGAGCGGGCCGAACCGCAGCGGGTCCATGAGGGCGATGGGCCGCGCCCCCATGGAGAAGACGTCGCGCAGGATGCCGCCGACGCCCGTCGCCGCACCCTGGTAGGGCTCGATGGCCGAGGGGTGGTTGTGGCTCTCGATGCGGAACGCGGCCGCGATGCCGTCGCCGACGTCGACCACGCCGGCGCCCTCGCCCGGCCCGACCAGCACGTGGGGCGCCTCGGACGGGAGGCGGCGGAGGTGGATGCGGGACGACTTGTAGGAGCAGTGCTCGGACCACATCACCGAGTACATGGCCAGCTCGAGGTGGTTGGCCGGCCGGCCGAGGATGCGGGCGATCTCGTCGGCCTCGTCGTCGGTGAGCCCGAGGGCGCGGTGGACGTCGGGGTCCTGCTCGACGGGGTCACGGTCGGTGCGCTCGGCCATGCGGGGCACGCTACGCGAGGCCGCACGCGTGCCCCGCACGTCCATGTGGGGTGCGCCCCCATCGGACAAAGGGGAAGGCCATCGCCGCCGATATGGAACCACGCCGAACCCGCATGAATTGCCAAATGGATGCGTTCTGTGGTTCCCTGCTGGGCGATGGCAACCAAGCGCGCGATGACCGATGAC
>JAKFET010000060.1:0-1710 GCA_036675575.1 Acidimicrobiaceae bacterium | reverse complement strand
GCGGAGGGGACCCCGAGGCCGGCATCTCCGTGACCCTCACCAACCCGATGGGTTTCGGGTCCACGTCCACACCCGGTGCCGGCCTTGGCCTCATCGGGCTCCGCGAACGCGCCCAGCTGCGAGGTGGCTGGCTGGCGGACACCCAGGTCGGCCGGTCCTTCGTTCTGGAGGCATGGCTACCGTGGGCCGCGTGACCCGCGTCCTGATCGTCGATGACGACCCACTCGTGCGGTCCGCCCTGTCCCTCATGATGGGCGGTCAGCCCGACATCGAGGTGGTCGGCGAGGCGGCGGACGGCCGCGCCGGCCTCGACCTGGTCGCCGACCTGCGCCCGGACGTCGTACTCATCGACATCCGGATGCCGGTGATGGACGGCCTCGAGGCCACCCGCCGCCTCCAGGAGCAGGAGTCACCGCCCGCCGTGGTGGTGCTCACCACCTTCGACGCCGACGACCACGTCGTGAGCGCCCTGGCATCCGGCGCGGACGGCTTCCTCCTCAAGGACACGCCGCCCGGCGACATCGTGGCCGCGGTCCGCTCGGTCGCTGCAGGCGACGCGATGCTCTCCCCCTCGGCGATCCGCAGCCTGGTCTCGCGGCTGCGCCGGGACGCCTCCGTGGACCGGGTCGCCTCCGCCACCGCCCGCCTCGCCACGCTGACCGACCGCGAGCGCGAGGTCGCGGTGTGCGTCGGGCGCGGCCTGAGCAACTCCGAGGTGGCCCGCGAGCTCCACCTCTCCGTGCCGACCGTGAAGTCGCACGTCTCCCGCCTCTTCACCAAGCTGCAGTCCACCAACCGCGTCCAGGTGGCCATGGTCGTCCACGACGCCGGGTTGGTCTGAGCCCCAGGCTCGAGGGCGACGGGCTCGACAGCTACGGGCTCAGAGCTCGTACGACGTCCCGGCGCGCGCCACGTGCAGCGGGCCTGACCACTGGCCGCGCGCCTCTGCTTCGGCGACCGCGGCGTCGTGCCACGGCGGGATGTGGGTGAGCACGAGGCGTCCGACGCCGGCAGCAGTCGCCGTACGGCCACAGTCGGCGCCGGTGAGGTGCAGGTCGGGCGGGTTGTCCCGGTCGGACTGGAAGGACGCCTCGGCGAGGAGGAGGTCCGCGCCGGCCGCGGCCTTGTCGAGGGCCTCACAGGGGCCGGTGTCGCCGGAGTAGACGAGCGTGCCGCCGTCAGCGGTGACGCGCAGGGCGAAGGCGTGGACCGGGTGGACCACGGCGTGCGGCTCGATGAGGAACGGCCCGAGCTCGACCGGCTGGTCGTACTCCAGGAACTCGAACTCCTCGGTCATCCCGGGGTCGGCGGGCAGGTCGTAGGCCTGCGCCATCCGCAGCGCCGTGCCGGGCGGGCCCCAGACCGGGATCCGCGGCTGCGGACCGGAGGGGTGGTACTTGCGCATGACGTAGTAGCCGCACAGGTCCAGGCAGTGGTCGGCGTGGAGGTGGCTGAGGAAGACCGCGTCGACGGTGAGCGGGTCGATGTAGTTGTGCAGCTGGCCGAGCGCGCCGTTGCCGAGGTCGAGCAGGATCCGCCAGGTGCGGCCGGCGTGCTCGGCCTCGAGGAGGTAGCAGCTCGCGGCCGAGTCCGGGCCCGGGTAGGACCCCGAGCACCCGACGACCGTCAGCTTCACCGGAGGCCCCCGGCGAACTGGGTCGCGCCGAGCAGCTCCGAGCCGAGGAACCGGCGGCCGATCGTGGCGAACTC
>JAKFET010000087.1:0-1726 GCA_036675575.1 Acidimicrobiaceae bacterium | reverse complement strand
CACGGGGCCGAGCTGGCTCTCGACCGTGTTGAGGGTGTCGTCGAGGTTGACCACGATGCGGTCGAGCTCGCCGCGGTTGGTGGTGAGGATGGTGGACAGGTCCCGGTTGAAGGCACCCATCTCGGTGATGGCGCTGTCGAGCAGCTCGGTGTTGTCGCTGAAGGTCCCGGCCAGGGCGGCGAGGTTGTCGAGCATCGTCTCGATCTGGGCGTCGCGGTCGGCGATCGTGCGCGACACGACCTCGAGGTTCTCGATGAGGCTGCCGATGGCCTCGTCCCGCTCGCCGAGGCCCTTCACCACGAAGGCCAGGTCGTCCAGGGCCTGGCTGATGTCGGCCTCGTTGCCCTCCAGCGCGGAGGTGACGGTCTCGAGGAACTCGTTGACCTTGCCCTCGTCGATGGTGGCCACGACGGGGCCGAGCCGGTTGAACAGCTCGCCGAGGTCGATGACGTTGGTGGTCTCCTCGATGGTGTCGCCGTCCTCGAACGAGGTCGGGGCGTCGCCCGGGAACAGGTAGACGTATCGCTGGCCGATCAGGTTGCGCCACCGGATGGCGGCCGAGGAGTCCGACGGCAGGGGCTGGTCGCTGTCGATCTCCATGCGCACGAGGGCCTTGCCCTCCCGCACCTCGACCCCGGTGACCTTGCCCACCGGCACGCCGGCGACCTTGACGTTGTCGTCGATGAGCAGCCCCGTGACGTCGTCGAAGGATGCCGCGAGCGTGTAGGTGTCCGGGCCGCGGCCGATGAGGCCGCCGACGGTGGTGTTGCCGATGGTGGAGGCCAGGTACACGGTGAACAGCAGGCACACCGCCACGAACATGCCGAACTTGATCGCGGTGCGGGCCATCAGCGGTCCCCTCCCGTGAGCAGGTCCAGGAGGCCGCCGTCGGACGAGCGCGTGCCCGTGGAGCCACCGCCGAGCAGGTCCTCGACCGGGTCGAGCGGCTCGGGGAGGTCGGGCACCGGCAGGGGCGGGAGCGGCAGCGGGGGCAGCGGCGACCCCGACCCGTCCTCGGGCGGCGGGGACTCGTGGCCCTCGGTGGTGCCGGCCACGCTGACGACCCCCTTGACGGCCGCCATCATCGTGCCGTCGCCGACCTCGATCCGGATGGCCTCGGCGAGGGTCCGGGTGTACCTGGTGAGCCCGAGCAGCAGCGGCTGGATCTGGCTGCGCCGGTCGAAGACGGTCTGGAGCGAGCGGGACCCGTTGGTGAGGGCGTTCGTGGTGAAGGACTCGTTGGCCTCGAGCAGGTCGGCGAGGTCGGCCGACAGCCGCGCCGCCTGGGTGAGGGCCTCGTCGAGCTGTGCGCTGCGGGCGTTGAGCGTGGGCAGCGCCACGTTGAGGTCCTGGGCGCCGGCCACGAGGTCGGGGGCGATGACCTCGAGCTCCTCGGCCAGCAGGGCCAGGTCGCTCGTGAACTGGCGGAACTCGCCGTCGTTCGAGGCACCCAGCTCGGCCAGGGTCGCGCTGTTCACGATCGAGCGGTTGATGTTCTCCCCCAGGCCGCGGCCCGCGGTGGCGAGCTCGTCGATGATCACGGCCAGCTCGGCGGGGTTCACGGCCTCGAGCACCGGGTAGGCGTCGGTGAGGACCTGCTCCAGCTCGAACCCGCCGAGCGTGTCGACGATCTCGCCGCCGTCGGCGAGGTAGGGGCCCGTGAGCTCGTCGTCGCCGGGGAGGATGTCGATGAACTTCTCGCCGAACAGGGTCTTCGGGCGGATCA
>JAKFET010000288.1:0-1735 GCA_036675575.1 Acidimicrobiaceae bacterium | reverse complement strand
CTCGAGGAAGCGGATCACCGAGGTGTGGTCGAACACCTCGGAACTGACCCAGCCGCCGCGGCTCCACGGCGAGACGACATACATCGGCACGCGCGGGCCGAGGCCGTAGGGGCGGCCGACGAACCCGGGCCGTTCGGTCGCGGCCTCGCTCGCCGTCGTCCGCAGATGGTATTCTCCGGCCGTGTCGACGGTGGAGGCGCCGTGGCCCGGCGACGGCGGCGCGGGCGGCGGGACGTGGTCGAAGAAGCCGTCGTTCTCGTCGAACATGACGAACAGGACCGTGCGGGCCCAGACGGCCGGGTCGGCGGTCAGGGCCTCGATCACCCGGGCGGTGTAGTCGGCGCCCTGGGCCGGGCTGGACGGGCCGGGGTGTTCCGAGGCCGCCGCCGGGGCGACGATCCACGACACCCGCGGCAGGGCCCCGGACAGGACGTCCTCGCGCAGGCCGTCGAGGGCGCGGGTGCTCAGCCCCAGGTCGGCGAGGCGGGGATCGGCGCCCGGCTGGCCGTCGTGGCTGTCGCGAAAGGTCTGGAAGCCGGCCACCGGATTGTCGGTGAAGTTGTCGGCCATGTCCTGATAGATGCGCCAGCTGACGCCCGCCCGCAGCAGCCGCTCGGGATATGTGGTCCAGCGGTAGCCGTCGGGATGGCCGCCGTCGGCGACGAGGGCGTCGTGCGAGTTGGAGATCGAGGGCCCGCCCATCGTCCCGGTGGGATCGTTGGTCCCGCTCCATAGAAACAGGCGATTGGAGTTGGTCCCGGTCTGGATCGAGCAATGGTAGGCGTCGCAGACGGTGAAGGCCTCGGCCAGGGCGTACTGGAACGGGATATCCGCCTCGCCGAAATATCCCATCGAATGCTCGGTCTTGGCGACGGGCCAGGCGGCCATCCGCCCCTCGTCCCAGGCGGCCTGGGCGTCGGGCCAGCTGTGCGGCGTGCCCTCGACCCGCATCAGGCGGAAGTCCTCGGCCGTGTTCAGCGGAAACGGGGCGATCACCGGGGGACGGTCCGGGGCCTGGCCGTTGGTCTGGACCCAGCAGGTGGCGCCCGACCGGCCGGGGGCGTCGGCCACGGGGATCGGGAAGCGGTCGCCGAAGCCGCGCACGCCCCGCATGGCCCCGAAATAGTGGTCGAAGGAGCGGTTCTCCTGCATCAGGATCACGACGTGGGCGACGTCGGCGACGGTTCCCGCGCGGACGTCGGCGGGGATGCTCATCGCCCGGGCGATGGCGGGCGCCAGGGTGGCGGCGCCGGCGGCGAGCAGAAGGCGGCGGCGGTCGAGGGTCATGCGGGCATCCTGGCGCGGCCGTCCGGAGAGCGGCGGCCCTGAACCATCCTGAAGGCGGAATGCGAACCGGCGATGACGGCGCGTCGGCCTCCGCTAGAGTCCGGCCGCGGGATCCGGCTCGGCCGCGGCGTCGCCGCCCTCGACGATGCGGGCCGCCGCGAGGTCGGCGGTGACGTTGCCGATGGTGCGGAAGATGTCGGGAATGACCTCGACGGCCAGCAGCAGCGGCAGGACCTGGATCGGCACGCCCATGGCGAGGCAGATGGGGGCGATGGAGACGAAGAAGCTGACCTGGCCCGGCAGGCCGACCGAGCCGATGGAGATGGCGATGGCCGTCAGCCCGCCGGCGATCCAGGCGGCGGGGCCGAGGTCGACGCCGTGCAGGTGGGCGACGTAGATGACCACGGCGAGGTTGGCGACCGGGCTGGTGTAGCGGAACACCGCCACC
>JAKFET010000112.1:0-1737 GCA_036675575.1 Acidimicrobiaceae bacterium | reverse complement strand
TCGTCGTAGTGGCCGGTGTCCTCGAGCAGGCCGAGGTACTCGCCGATCTTGCGCATCGCGCCGCTCATGACAGTGATCCTCCGGTAGACCGGGCACCCGTGTTCGGGCACCACTCGACTGATAGGGACATTACTGGACCGCGGGCCTCGGACCGAGGACCGCGGAGCCGACACGCACGTGTGTCGCGCCGCGCGAAATGGCCGCTTCGAGGTCGGCGCTCATGCCTGCCGACAGGATGGTGGCGTCCGGGTGCTGCTCGAGGAAGCCGCGACGGATGTCGGCGAGCCGGGCGAAGGCGATCGCCGGGTCCTCCCCGAGGGGTGCGACCGCCATCAGGCCGCGCAGCCGGAGCATCCCGGCCTCGGCCACCTGACGGGCCAGGTCGTCGAGGGTGTCGGGATCCGCCCCGGCCCGATGGTCGGAGCCGGCCGGGTCCAGGCTGACCTGGAGCAGTACGTCGACCTCTCCTCCACGGGAGTGGGCTCCGCGGCTGAGGGGCGCGACCAGCTTGGGCCGATCGACAGCCTCCACCACGTCGGCGTACGACGCGACGGCTGCGGCCTTGTTGGACTGGAGCCCGCCGATGAAGTGCCAGCGCAGCCCCAGCTCGGCGCACTCGGCGACCTTGGCCTCGGCCTCCTGGTGGCGGTTCTCCCCCACGTCGGTGACGCCGAGCTCGGCGAGGAGGCGGACGTCGGAGGCTGGGAAGAACTTGGTGACGACGACCAGGCCGACCTCGTCGGTGCGGCCCGCCGCCTCCGAGGCGGCGGTGATGCGACGGCGTACGGAATCGAGGTTGGCGCGGAGCTCGTCGAGGCGGCTCATGACATCCACACCAGCCCCGCGAAGCGCCCGGCCAGGGCCCCGTCGCGGCGATAGGAGTGGAGCGAGGCTTCCTCGCGGGTGCAGCCGCCGACCTCGACAACCTCGACCCCGGCGCGCTCGAGCTGGGCGCGCACGCCCGCGCCGAGGTCGAGGGCGGGCGTGCCCCACGAGGTCTCGGAGAACGTCTCGGGGACGAGCGCGCTGACCTCGGCGCGGAGGGCCTCGGGGACTTCGTAGCAGGATCCGCACACGTGCGGACCGATCCAGGCGACCAGATCCTCGGCGCCGTGCTCGCGCATCGACTCGACGGTGCGCGTCGTGATGTCGAGCGCGGTGCCGGGGCGTCCCGAGTGCACGGCGCCGATCACGCCGGCCGAGACGTCGGCCAGGACCACGGGCACGCAGTCGGCGACGCGGATCATCAGGCCGAGGCCCGGTGTGGTCGTGACCAAGGCATCTCCGGTGCCCGCCTGGCCCAGCGGCATCGGCGCATCGACGACGAGCACCTCGTCGCCGTGCACCTGGGTGAGCCGAGCGAAGGGCACCCCCAGCTCGGCCTCCAGACGGGCGAGCCGGCCCGGGAACTCCGGATCGAGGCCCTGGAGGTCGAGGGAGGAATCGGTGAAGGCGACGTCCACCCGGACGCCGCCCTCACGCGAATCTCTGTAGCCGAACATTCAGTGCTTACTTCAGGAAGTCCGGCACGTCGAGCTCGTCGTCGTCGAAGTGGACCTGCCGGGCTTGCCTGGGCTCAGCCTGCCGCGGCTCGGCAGGCGCCGCGGGCTGCGACTGCTGAGTGGCCGGAGCGGGGCTCGGGGCGATGGTGGTCGCCGCGGAGCCGCTCGTGGCGAGCTTCTGGGCCGCTGCCCTGGTCTGCTCCTGGGACTGCACCGGGACGTTGGGTCGCAGCAC
>JAKFET010000030.1:0-1767 GCA_036675575.1 Acidimicrobiaceae bacterium | reverse complement strand
CCTTCGCCCTCACCGAGGTCAAGCTCGGCCTCGCCGCGGCGATCATCAGCCTCACCGTCCACCACCGGATGAACCCGCGCGCCGCAGCGCTCACCACCCTCGGCGGCGAGGTGTTCAGCGGCGTCGAGGCGGCGTCGTACGGCCTGGTGACGCGGGCGGTGCCCGCCGACCTGCTCGACGAGGAGGTGGCCGCGATCTGCGCCAGCCTCGCCACCGGTGCCCCGCAGGGGCTGCGCGAGTCCAAGCGGATCCTCAACCGCGACCTGGTCGCGCGCATCGACGCGCTGGGCGAGGAGATGGCGACCACCAGTGCCCGGCTCTTCGCGTCGGACGAGGCGCACGCGGCGATGCAGGCCTTCCTCTCCCGCTGACCCGTCAGGGCGAGCTGTCGGCCACCAGGTCGACGAGCTCCGGCGACGCCAGCCCGAGGTAGGCCTCCTCCGCGGGCGTGCCGATGGCCGCGGACATCGCGCCGCAGACCGTCGGGTCGAGTGAGATGGTGCGCGCGGTGCCCGACACGTCGTGGAGTACGACGAGGTAGGACAGGGCGTCCGGGAACAGCTGGCAGTCGGCCACGCCGTCGGAGTAGCCGATCGTGGCGGCCGTCCGGATCGAGGTGGCCATCGGATTGCGCACCTGCCACTGGTCGACGAGATCGCGCTGGCGCCCGGTGCCGGAGTAGGCGCAGACGTCGACCGCGATGGCGCGCCACGGGATCAGGGGCACCGTCGACAGCTGCGGAATGGTGGCGGTCTCGGTGAGCTCGTCCGCGGAGATCCCGTCGGTGTTGGTCTCCGTGGTGGTGAAGCGGGTCGGACACACCACCGGCTCGGGAACCACAGGTGCACCGCCGTGGGCGGACGCCGCCGAGATCAGCAGGGCCGACTCGAGGCTGGTGAACAGGAGCTCGTCGTCGGTGCTGCAGCCGGTGTCGCCGGTCAGCTCGGCCACCTCGCCGTCAGCGAGGCCGATCTCGATGCGGAACTGTCGACTGCGGAGGACGGCGTCCCGTTCGTCGCACGCCCGTCGTTCCGTCGCCCAGTCGGCCCAGCCGTCGACCATCGAGGTGGCGAGCCCGCCGGTGATCACGCCGCGGGGATAGCGCGCCCGCTGGGCCCTGCCCTCGTCGGCCAGCTCGCAGAACCGCACCCAGGTGGCGTCCTGGGTCGTGATCGCGGACGCGGGCGCGGTCGGGCTGGACACGCAGTCCGCCCCTTCGGCCAGGTCCGGGCCGCGGTCGTCGTCGATCAGGCGAGGCAGCACGACCACTCCGGCGACCACGAGCACGGCGAGCGCGCACGCAGCCCCGATCCGGCGGCGTCGCCGCCGATCACCACGCGCCGCGTACTCGGCCCGGGCAGCCAGCCCGGAGAGGTCCGGCGGGGTGGGCGCAGCGTCCTTCATGCGGTCGGCGAGATCGTTCATCGTGCCTCCTCGGTCCGTTCCAGGTCAGCCAGCTCGGTCTCGGCGAGCAGCGGCGAGGACCGCAACGCGCTCAGGGCGCGGCTGTGGTGGGTCTTGACCGACCCGGTGGAGATGCCGAGCAGGGCTGCCGTCTCGGCCTCGGTCAGGTCCTCGAAGTAGCGCAGCACCAGCACCGCCCGCTGCCGCGGCGACAGGGTGGCCAGGGCCTCCATCAGGTCGGCGTCGGGCACCTCGTCGATCGCCCCGCGGTCGGGGAGCTCGGCGGTCGGCACCTCGCCGTGCCACCTGCGCCCGCGCCAGCCGGCGTACGTCGTGAAGAGCGTGCGACGGACGTAGGCCTCG
>JAKFET010000098.1:0-12588 GCA_036675575.1 Acidimicrobiaceae bacterium | reverse complement strand
TCGCCTCCGACGACATCCAGGCCGTCGCCCACGAGCTCAACAACCGACCCCGCAAGACACTCGGCTACGCCACACCCGCCGAGGTCTACCGTGACCTCGTTGCGCTGACCCCCTGAACGCGCCCCGGCGATTCGACGCCCACTCGCTTACGGTCTGCGGACGTGACCCCCTCCCCCGCCACGTCCGCATGAGCCGCCTCGACCACGTCGGCGAGCAGGACGGGTGGCGCTGCTGGCTCTGCGACGAGCCGGTGGACCCGGACATGTCGGTGAACGACCCGCGGGGACCGAGCATCGACCTGCGCACCACCAAGGCCAAGGCGAAGAAGAAGGGCTCCGACGGCCAGGAGCGCCTCGCCCACCGGGGCTGCAACACGGGCAAGGGCGCCACGAACCCGGTCGTCCCCTGGCCCGAGCACCTCTTCGTCGTCGACCCTGCCGTGATCCTCACCGCCGTCGAGCGCCTCGAGCGCAAGGGGGGCCGGGAGGTCATGGCCCGCTGCCCCACGGCCGAGGACGCCGACGCCGCCGCCGGGTGGCTCGCCGACCGCATCGGCCGCCTCGCGCCCGACCTCGGGGCCACCACCGAGGTCGACGCGGGCGGCGGCCAGTACCTGGTGTCGCTCCGGGCCTGACCGGAGCCGGGCTGCGCCGGCCCCGCCCGGGGTAGGAGGCGGCCATGACCGAAGACCAGGACCTGCCCGACCCGTCCGTCGTCGTCCCCGGCCCGATCGAGGAGGAGCCCTCCACGACCGGGGTGGTCGCCGACGACGAGGCCGCCGAGGTGGACGACGACGACTGAACCCCCGGAGCCCGCCGGCCTGCCACCCCGGCGGCCTGCGGCTCAGGTCGGTGCTCGCCGCTCGATCGGCACCGGCAGCGCCCGCTCGGGACGGGAGGCGAAGTAGGCGCCGGCGACCACGAGGACCACACCCACCACCGCCACCACCCCCACCTGCTCGTCGCGGACGGCCACGCCGAGCACCATCGCGACGACGGGGATCAGGTAGGTGGCCATGGACGCACGGGTCGAGCCGACGGAGCCGACCAGCGTGGCCATGATCACGAAGGCGATGCCGGTGCCGACCGCGCCGATGAACGCGACCGCCAGGGCAGGGCCGAGCTCGAAGGACGAGCCGGGGATGGACCACAGCCCGAAGGGAGCGGTCCAGATGGTGGCCAGCGCGAGCATCCGGGCCATCACCGCCACCGACCCGTAGCGGCGCTGCAGCGGTGCGGCGATGTTGATGGCGAAGCCGTAGCAGACGGTGGCACCGAGGGCGAGGAGCACCCCGATCCACGCGTTGTCGCCCTCGCCCAGCTGGTCGATCGACACGGCGAGGGTGCCGAGCAGCCCGACCACCAGACCGGCCGCCTGCGTCGGGCCGGGCGGGGTGCGCAGCAGCACGCCGGCGACGAGCGCGGCGAAGATCGGCATGGAGCCGTTGAGCATCCCCGTGACGGCAGAGGAGATGTGCTGCTCGGCCAGCGGGAACAGGGTGAACGGGACGGCGACCCACAGCAGCGACAGCAGCACCATGCGGAACCCGTCCTCGGGGTCGAGGCGGGTGCGGGCCCGCGGCACGGCGTTGAGCACCGCGGCACCGAGGGCGACGCGGCCCCACGTGATGAGGCCGGGCTCCACCGCGTCGAGGGCGATGGCGATGAACAGGAACGACGAGCCCCAGATCAGAGCGATGCTGACGAAGAGGCCCCAGTCGGCCAGGGCGAACGCGCCGGGGTTCAGGCTGGCGGTGGCCTCGAGCGCGCGGGCTCGTGCAGGACGGGCGCTCACCCGCGCGGCGCTCCGCCGGGCGGGCCCACCTCAGGAGCGGCCGGGTCGGCGGCACCCTCGTTGCGCACCCACATCACCTGCTGGGGGAAGGGGATCTCGATGCCCTCGGCGTCGAAGCGGTCCTTGATGCGCCGGTTCAGCTCCCGGCTGACGGCCCACTGCCGCCCGGGCTGGGTCTTGATGACGAGGCGGATGGCGATGCCGTTGGCGCCGAGGGCCTCGATGCCCCAGATCTCGGGCTCCTCGAGGATGTCGGTGCGCCACGTGTCCTCGTGCCACAGCTGGTCGGCGACCTCCTTGACGACCTGCTCGGCCTTGCCCAGGTCGGTCGAGTAGGCGACCTCGACGTCGAGCAGGGCGCGCGCCCACTGCTGGGACATGTTGCCGACCCGGCGGATCTCCCCGTTCGGGACGTGCCACACGGTGCCGTCGACGGCACGCAGCTTGGTGGTGCGCAGGTTCACGACCTCGACGGTGCCGGTGGCCTCGCCCACGTCGATGACGTCGCCCACGCCGTACTGGTCCTCCGCCAGCATGAACAGGCCGGACAGGAAGTCCTTCACCAGCGACTGGGCGCCGAAGCCGAGCGCGACGCCGACGATGCCGGCGCCGGCGATGAGCGGGGCCAGGTTGATGCCCACCTCGGCGAGGGCGGTGATGACCGCGATCGCGTAGATGACGATGCTGGCGGTGCTCTTGAGGACCAGGCCGATGGTCTGGGCCCGGGAGGCGGCGCGCAGCGGCTGCACGCCGGCGGTGGGCTGCAGCGTCCTCGGCGTGTACTTGCGCAGGCGCTTGCGGGCCTCGCTCTCCTCACCGTCGGTCATGCTGCGCACGAACCGGCCGATCGACTTGCGCACCACCCGGTTGACCACCCACGCGACCAGGAAGATGAGGGCCACGCGCAGCGGCACCGTGGCCAGCCAGTCGGCCACCCGGGCCACCAGGTCGTTCTCGGTCCAGGTGTAGACGTTCCGGCACACCAAGCCGGCGTCGTCGACGCTGGGCAGCGCGCCGTCGACCGGTTGGACCTCGCACGCAGCGATGATCTGGTCGTCCGTCACCTGGAAGAGGGCCACGTCCGCGCACCGTAGCGACGGGCTCCGACAGCGACACACCGACGGGGGCACGCCGTCGGAGCCCGCCGGTAGGTTCCGACCATGGACGCCGCGCTGACCCTGGGTGAGACCGTCGACCCCGCCGCCCACGAGCGCACCGGCGAGCCGCTGGTGGTCGACGCCTCCGACCTCACCACCCACGGCGTCATCGTCGGCATGACCGGCTCGGGCAAGACCGGGCTCGGCGTGGTGCTGCTCGAGGAGGCGCTGCGGGCCGGCATCCCCACGCTCGTCCTCGACCCGAAGGGCGACATGACCAACCTGGCCTTGCGCTTCCCGGGCTTGTCCACCGAGGAGTTCGCACCCTGGGTCGCGCCCGGCGCCGACGCCGCCGCGACCGCGGCCGGCTGGAAGGAGGGCCTGGCCACGTGGGGCCTCGACGGCAGCCACATCGCCGGGCTCGCCGAGGCCAGCGACGTCACCGTGTACACGCCCGGGTCGACGGCGGGCGTCGCCATGGACCTGGTGGGTTCGCTGTCGGCCCCGCCCGGCGCCGACGAGGAGGCCCAGGCGGACGAGATCGACGGCCTGGTCAGCGGCCTGCTCTCGATGGTGGGCATCGCGGCCGACCCGCTCTCGTCCCGCGAGCACATCCTGCTGTCGAACCTGGTGCAGCGGGCCTGGTCCACCGGTGCCGCCCTCGACCTCGGCCAGCTGGTCCACCAGGTGCAGGACCCGCCCCTCCGCAAGCTGGGGGTCCTCGACCTCGAGTCCTTCTACCCGGCCGCCGAACGCACGAAGCTGGCGCTGCAGCTGAACGGCCTGCTCGCGTCGCCGTCGTTCGCGGCGTGGAGCCAGGGGGTGCCCGTCGACATCGGCTCGATGCTCGCCCCGACGGGCGGGAAGGCGTCGTGCTCGGTGATCTACCTGGCGCACCTGTCCGAGGAGGAGCGCCAGTTCGTCGTCACCCTGGTCCTGTCGAAGCTGGTCACGTGGATGCGGCGCCAGTCCGGCACGCCGGACCTGCGGGCGCTCGTCTACATGGACGAGGTCTTCGGCTACGTCCCGCCCTCGGCGTCGCCCCCGGCGAAGAAGCCGATCCTCACCATCCTCAAGCAGGCCCGGGCGTTCGGCGTCGGCATGGTCCTGTCCACCCAGAACCCGGTGGACCTCGACTACAAGGCCATCTCCAACGCCGGCACGTGGATGATCGGGCGGCTGCAGACCGAGCGAGACGTCGACCGGCTGCGCGACGGCCTGCAGGCAGCGTCCGGCTCCGTCGACGTGGAGCAGATCCGGGCCACCATCGCCGGGCTCGCCAAGCGCGAGTTCGTGCTCCACTCCACCAAGGCCTCGGCGCCGTCGGTGTTCACGACCCGCTGGACGCTCGACTACCTCGCCGGCCCCCTCACCAAGGACCAGGTCGCCGCCCTGCCCGGCGGCGCCGCAGCCGCACCGGCGAGCGCCGAGCCCAGCACGTCCACCGGCTCGGTGACGCCGGTGGGCGACCGGCCCCTCGAGGTCGGCGACGACGAGACACCGGTGCCGCCCACGGTGGCCGACGGCGTCCCCGTGCGCTGGGTCGACCCGGCCGCCCCCTGGCTGGCCGAGGTCGGTGGCGACCCGGCATCGGCCCGCCACCGCGCCGGGGTCGCCGTACGGGTGGCCCTGCTGTTCGACGACACCAAGGCCGACCTCCGCCACACCGAGGAGTTCGAGTGCGTCCTCGTGGGGCTGGGCGAGCACCTCGACCCGGGCGAGCTCGTGGCCGTCGACTACGACGACCGCGACCTGCGCGAGGCCGCCCCGGAGCGGGCCGTCTACCAGCTGCCCGACGCTCCCATCGGCACGGCGACCTGGTTCCGCGACGCCCGTTCCGCGGTCGTCGAGCACCTCCACGCCGAGCGCACCGTCACCGTGCTGCGCAACCCGGAGCTGAAGCTGTGGTCCCGGCCGGGCGAGTCGCCGGAGGACTTCGCCGGACGCTGCCAGGCGGCGGGCGAGCAGGCCTCGGAGGCCGACGCCGCCAAGGTGCGCGCCCAGCTCGAGCGGCGCATCGGCACGGTGCGCAAGGCCATCGAGCGCGACCAGGCGCGGGTGGCCGAGCTCGAGGCCCGGGCGGGCGACGCCAAGCAGCACGAGCTCGTCTCGGCGGCCGGCGACCTGCTCGGGTCGTTCCTCGGCGGGAGGCGCTCCGCCCGGTCGGTCCTCGGCAAGGTGAAGGGCGTGTCCTCCCGGCGCAAGCAGACGTCCGCCGCCGGTCAGCGGGTCGAGAGCGCCCTCGCCGCCGTGGAGGCCAAGACGATGGAGCTGGCCGACCTCGAGGCCGAGCTTGTCGACGAGCTGGCCGAGATCCAGGCCCGCTGGGCCGACGTCGCCGCCGAGGTCGAGGAGGTCGAGGTCGGGCTGGAGAAGACCGACGTCGACGTCCGCCAGCTGGCGCTGATCTGGGTCCCCGCCTGACCGAACGGGATCCCCCGGCAGATGTCCCGTTCGACACGGCTGGTCGACGGGGCCTCGCGTATGGTCCCGCTGAGCAGGGCGGACCTGCGATGTCGGAGGACGAGTGGACGTATCGGGGCGGGGTCGGGGTTCCACGATCGTGCAGCTCGCCGACGCGACCCCGTTCGGGTGCTTCGCTGCTTCTGCGCCGGCCGGCATGCTCCGATTCGTCCCCCTCCCGGCGCCGGCCGACGCCGACGTCGTGCCCGTCGTGGCACCCGGCTCCCCGGCACCCGACGGCGCCCACCGGTTCCTCGCGGTGACGGTCGGGGGCCTCGCCGACCTGGCCGCCATCGGCGACGCGCTCGTGGACTTCGTGGTCCTGGCGCCGTCGATCGTGCGGGCTGACGACGCCCGGGCCGACGCCACGCTGGCCGCCCTCGTCGCCTATGCCGACGCCCGTTCGATCGCCCCGATCGCCACCGGGATCGACGACCAGCTCGGCTACGAGCGGCTGCGCACCCTCGGCGTCCGGTACGGAGCCGGACCCCACATCGACCGCCGCCTCGCCGCCGGCGAGCGGCTGGCACCTGCCCACACCGCCCAGGAGCGGTGCCACGGCCTCCGGGCCCGGATCGAGGCCGCCGGGTCGGCCACCGAGGTCGCGGCAGCGGTCTGCGACCACGTCGATTCCCTCGGCCTGCTCCCGTCGGTGTACGTGGAGCGCAACGGGCTGCTGCGCTGCATGGCGCGGCGGGGCTACTGGCAGGTCATGGACGGCATCCCCGTCGGCATGGGCGTGCTGGGGCGCACGTTCCGGCGTGGTCGGGCCGAGCGCGTCGACGCCAGCGATGACGGCGAGTTCATCGCCGCCGCGCCCGGCCTGGTCGCCGAGGTCGCGATCCCGATCGCGGTCGACGGCGTGGTGCGGGCCGTCTTCAGCGTCGAGTGCACCCGGTCGTTCGAGCCCGCCGAGGTCCACGAGATCGAGCGGATCGGCGTCGAGCTCGAGCGCGGCCTGCAGCGGGTGGGCCTCGACGGTGCGTCCACCGCGCTGCACGCCCTGGCCCGGGCCAACGCCGAGCTGGCGTCGTCGCCCGACGAGGACACCGTCGCCCACACCGCCGTGCGGATGGCGTGCACGGTCGCCGGGACCAGCTCCGCCATGATCGCCCTCCCGGATCCCGACGGCATCACCAGCGTGCGAGCCGCGGCCGGCCCGCTGGCGAAGGCCCTGCGCCGGCTCGACGGCTCCCGGATGACCGAGCTCACCGCCGAGCTGGGCGGCATCTCGTCGTGCATGGCAGGCGGCGACGAGGACGGGCACGTCCAGCCGGTGTTCGACGACATCCGTCGCAGCGGCGGCACCTCGCTCGTCGTGTTCCCCGTGCGGTGCGAGGGCGAGGAGGCCGGGCTGCTGTTCGTGGCCGATGCGATGCCGGGCGGCCTCGGCATCGAGGCGCGGGAGGCGATGGAGCTGCTGGCCGGCGCCGTGGCGCGGACCCTGGAGCACGTGCGGGTCCACGACGCCCTGCGCCTCCGGGCGGAGCGGGACTCCCTCACCATGGTCGGCAGCCGCGGCGCCTTCGACGACGCCCTGATCGCGCTCGACGGGCGCGACGCGGATCCGGTGGCGATCGTGCTCGCCGACATCGACTGGTTCAAGCAGGTCAACGACCGCCTCGGCCACCTGCGGGGCGACCAGGTCCTGGTGGACACGGCCCAGGCGATGCTCGAGTGCCTGCGCCAGGACGACCAGCTGTTCCGGATCGGGGGGGACGAGTTCGCCATCGTCCTGCCCGGTGTGGCCGACCAGGACACCGCTGCGATCCTCGCCGAGCGACTCGTGCTCCGGACCCGGGACGACCTGCGCGCCGTCGATGCCGGCCTGTCCGTCGGCGTCGCCGTGCGCGTCCCGGGCGAGCGCATGCAGGACTGCATGGTGCGCGCCGACCGTGGCCTCTACGAGGCCAAGGCCCGCCGGACCGTCCCCGTCCGCTGAGCGCTCCGGGCGTGGTTGTCAGGGGGTGTCGTTAGGTTCGCTCCCGTGGCCCTCACCGCTCCCCCACGTCCGACGACCGCCGAGGTCGAGGCCGAGCTCGCCCAGCACGTGCGCGCCCTGGCCGGGCCCGGCGCCGTCCCTCGTCCCGAGCAGGTGGCTGCGGTGCAGGCCGTGGTCGCCGACGGTCGCCGGACGCTGCTGGTCGCGCGCACCGGGTTCGGCAAGTCCGCCGTGTACTTCTCCGCCACCCGCATGCTGCGCGACCGGGGCTGGGGTCCCACGGTGGTCGTGTCGCCGCTGCTCGCCCTCATGCGGGACCAGGTCGCCTCGGCCCAGCGCCTCGGCCTCGTGGCCGAGACCATCAACTCCTCCAACACCGACGACTGGGACCGCATCGAGGCCGCGGTCAACGACGACGCCGTCGACCTGCTGCTCATCTCCCCCGAGCGCCTGGCCAACGAGGGCTTCCGCGACCGCGTCTTCCACCTGCTGCTCGAGCGACCCATGGCCCTGGTGTGCGACGAGGCCCACTGCATCTCCGACTGGGGGCACGACTTCCGGCCCGACTACCTGCGCCTGCGCCACCTCCTGGCCGAGCTGCCAGCGTGGACGCCGGTCCTGGCCACCACGGCCACCGCCAACCAGCGCGTCACCGACGACGTCGCCTCCCAGCTCGGCGCCGACACGCTCGTGCTGCGCACCTCGCTCGACCGCGAGGCGCTGCACCTGTCGGTGGTCGACCTGCCCGACGACGCGCACCGCCTCGCCTGGGTGTCCGAGCACCTCGACGAGCTGCCCGGGTCGGGCATCGTCTACTGCCTGACCCAGGAGCAGGCCGGCCAGACCGCCGAGTGGCTGCGCCACCGGGGCCACGCCTGCCGGGCCTACACGGGCGGCACCGAGCCCGAGGAGCGCCTCGTGCTGGAGGAGCAGCTGCGGGCCAACGAGCTCAAGGCGCTCGTCGCCACCTCGGCGCTCGGCATGGGGTTCGACAAGGGCGACCTCGCCTTCTGCGTGCACCTCGGCCTGCCGCCCACGCCCGTGGCGTACTACCAGCAGATCGGCCGCGCCGGCCGTGCGCTCGAGCGGGCCGAGGTCGTCGCCCTGCCCCGCCCCGTCGAGGACGCCGCCATCTGGCGCTGGTTCGAGCAGGTGAGCCTGCCGCCGGAGTCCACCTGCGACGAGGTCCTCCGCCAGCTGTCGGCGTCCCGGCCCACGTCGGTGCCCACGCTCGAGTCGCTGGTGAACCTCGGCCGCAGCCGGCTGCAGACGCTGCTCAAGATCCTCGAGGTCGACGGCGCCATCCGGGCCGTCAAGGGCGGCTACGTGCTGGCCGACGACGCCTGGGCCTACGACCGGGACAAGGCGGAGCGCCTCCGACGGCTGCGGCGGGAGGAGTCCGAGCAGATGCTGGCCTTCGCCGACCGGCCCGGCTGCCGCCTGCGCTTCCTGCGGGAGGCCCTCGACGACGACGAGGCCGCCGACTGCGGCCGCTGCGACCGCTGCCTCGGCACGGTGCGGGACCTCGACCTCGACCCCGAGCTGGTGGCCGAGGCCGGCCGGCACCTCCGGGCGGGCGACGTCGGGGTGGAGCCCCGCCGGCAGTGGCCGTCCGGTCTCGACGAGCCGAAGGGTCGCATCAAGCCCGAGGCGCAGGCCCGCTGGGGGCGCGCCCTGTGCCGGGTGGGCGACGGCGGCTGGGGCCCCGTCATCGACCAGGTCCTCGCCGGCGACCGGGTCCTGCACGAGGACATGGTCCGTGCCGTCGCCGGCGTGCTCAAGCGCTGGGACTGGGAGCAGCGACCCGGATGGATCTGCCCGGTGCCGTCGCGGCGGCGCCAACCGCTGCTCGACCGGCTCTGCTCCGGGCTCGGCCAGCTGGGCACGCTCCCCGTCCATAGGGCCCTCGTCCGGGTGGCCGACGGCGGGTTCCAGGCCGACCAGGCCAACTCGGCCCACCAGGTGGCCAACGTGTGGGGCCGCTTCGCCGTCGACCGCTCGCAGCTGCCGGAAGGCCGCGTGCTCGACGGCCCCGTGCTCCTGGTCGACGACGAGTGCGACTCGCGGTGGACCCTCACCGTCGCGTCGCACCTCCTGCTCGAAGCCGGCACCGGGCCCGTCCTGCCCCTCGTCCTGCGGTCGCGCTGACGCAGCAATACGGTGCCGGACGTGGATCTCGACTTCGGGGACGCGCTGCGCACCCGCCTCACCGCCAACCTGGCGCAGCACGACCGCGTCGGCGTCGACCTCGGCGAGCGGCGCCACGCTGCGGTCGCGGTGGTCGTCGTCGACAGCGACCCCGAGGTCCACGGCGTCGACTCGCAGCCGGCCGGCATCGGGATGCTCGACCAGATCCCCGGCGCCGAGGGCCTCGAGCTCACGGGCAGCGTGGCCGGCACCGCCGGCGGCCCGGCCGTGCTCCTCACGAGGCGGGCCAGCCGCATGCGGGCCCACGCCGGCCAGTGGGCGCTGCCCGGCGGCCGCATCGACGAGGGCGAGACGCCCGTCGACGCCGCCCGCCGCGAGCTGCTCGAGGAGCTCGACCTGCACCTGCCCGAGTCCGCCGTGCTCGGCGTCCTCGACGACTACCCGACCCGCTCCGGCTACGTGATCACCCCCGTGGTGCTCTGGGGCGGGGCCGACCCGGCGATGGCGCCCCAGCCCGACGAGGTCGCATCGGTGCACCGCATCGCCTTCCGCGAGCTGTGCCGGCCGGACTCGCCCCGGTTCGTGACCATCCCCGAGTCCGACCGCCCGGTGGTCCAGGTGCCCATCGGCGGCGACCTGATCCACGCTCCCACCGGCGCGATGCTGCTGCAGTTCCGCCGGGTCGCCATCGAGGGCGGCAGCGAGCGGGTGGCCGGCTACGAGCAGCCGGTCTTCGCCTGGCGGTGAGGAGCCGAGCCGACCTCTACTCGACGAAGCGGCGGGCCTTGACCGGCTTGCCTCGCACCGAGCCCTTGTTGAGGGCCTTGATCACGTCCTCCACCGCCCCCTCGGGCACGCCGACCACGGCGTAGGTGTCGCCGATGCGGATCGGCCCGACCTCGCGGCCCGGGATCCCGGCCTCGTTGGCGATGGCACCCACCAGGTCCGCCGGGCGCACCCCGGCCTTGGAGCCGACGTTCACGTAGACCGAACCGGTGGGGCCGTCGGGCGTGCGTCGGCCGCGGTCGCTCCGGTCCGGGGTCTTGGACCCGCCCTTCGCGCCCTTGTCCCACTTGCCCTTGGCGGCGGTGCCCTTGCCGGCGCCGCCCTTCATGGACGCGCTCGGGATCTCGGTCTCGTCGGCCGAGCCCTCGGCCTCGCGCAGGAGCTTGATGGCGGCGAGGGCGATGCTGCGGTCGTCGAACTCGTCGAGGGCCTCGAGCACCTCGCCCTGGTCGTCGATGTCGCCGGCGACCAGGACGGCCTCGAGCGCCTGGGCGGTGCGCTCGATCTGGGTGGCGCGCAGGTCGTCGACGCTCGGCACCCGGGCCAGCTCGAGTCGCTGCTTCGTCAGCCGCTCGATGTTCTCCAGCAGCCGGCGCTGGCGAGGCTCCACGAGCGTGATGGCGGTGCCGGAGCGGCCGGCGCGACCCACCCGGCCGATGCGGTGGACGTAGGCCTCCGGGGCGGCGGGCACGTCGTAGTTCACGACGTGGGTGAGGGTGTCGACGTCGAGGCCGCGAGCGGCCACGTCGGTGGCGATCAGGAGCTCGGCGGTGCCGTCGCGCAGGCGGCCCATGACCCGGTCCCGCTGCTCCTGGTCCATGCCGCCGTGCAGGGCCTCGGCCCGGTGGTTGCGGCTGTTCATGGTGACGGTGAGCTCGTCGACCTCGGCCCGGGTGCGGCAGAAGACGATGGCCGACGTGGCCGCCTCCACGTCGAGGATGCGACCCAGGGCGGCGGCCTTGTGGTGGCGGTCGACGACGTAGGCGGTCTGGCGGACCAGGCCCGCGTCGGTGCCGACGTCGCCGGCCTTGATCGTGATCCGCTTCGGGTCGCGCTGGTGGCGTTCGGCGATGGCGGTGATGCGGCGGGGCAGGGTGGCCGAGAACAGCACGGTCTGGCGGTCCTTGGGCGTGTGCTCGAGGATCGTCTCGATGTCGTCGGTGAAGCCCATGTCAAGCATCTCGTCGGCCTCGTCGAGCACCACCGTGGTGATCGCGTCGAGCTTGAGGGATCGGCGGTTGATGAGGTCGATGGCCCGACCCGGCGTGGCCACGACGACGTGGGCACCCCGCTCGATCGACTTGAGCTGGCGCTGGATGGGCTGGCCGCCGAACACCGCCACCACCTGCACCCCGAGGCTGCGACCGTAGGTCGACACCGCCTGCTGCACCTGCATGGCCAGCTCGCGGGTCGGGACGAGGATCAGCGCGGTGGGCTGCCGGGCGGGTGCGTCGCCGAGTCGGTGCAGGAGCGGCAGCGAGAACGCCGCCGTCTTGCCGGTGCCCGTCGCGGCCTGGCCGAGCAGGTCGGCGCCCGTGAGCAGCACGGGGATCGCCTCGCGCTGGATGGGCGTGGGCTCCTCGTAGTCGAGCTCGGCGAGGCGCGCGACGAGCTCGTCGCGCAGGCCGAGGTCGGCGAAGGTGGTGGTGCTGTCGTCGGGGGCCACGCCCCAATGCTCACAGGGCGAGCGCCCCCGGGCGCAATCCCCTCCCCCTACTTCAGCGCGGCGGCGACCTCGCCCATGCGGGCCAGCGCCTTCGGATCGCCCTGGTGCATCTCCTCGGCGAAGTAGAGGACGAGGCGGTCGGCGATGCCGTCGTACTTGGTGCGCAGCACGTCGGCCAGGTCGTCCCATGCCGCCTCCACCGCGAAGTGCTGGAGCATGTCGTCGGTGATGAGTGCGGCCATGCCCGCCATGTCGCCGGCCTTGAGCTTGTCGTTGATGGCCGACGACGTGCCCTCGAACCCGAGCATGTCGAACATGAACGTGTAGTTCTTCGTCGACCCGTAGAAGGCGATCTGGAACTTCGCCCGCTCGCGCCAGCGCGCCCGCTCCTCCTCGGTGTCGCCGACGACGGTGAACACCGGCACCGACAGGGTGAGGTCGTCGAGGCTGCGGCCGGCGTCGTCGGCGCCCTCCTGCAGACCGGGGAGGAGGTGGTCGTCGAGGTAGGTCCGGGAGTGGAACGGGTGCACGTGGACGCCGTCGGCCACGGCGCCGGCCATCTGCACCATCCACGGGCCCACCGCGGCGATGTCCACCGGCGGGTTCGGGTGCTCGATGGGCCCGGGCGACCACATCTGGGGCATGAGGGAGAGCTCGTGCTACTCGCCGTCGAAGTCGAGCTTGCCCCCCCG
>JAKFET010000046.1:0-1784 GCA_036675575.1 Acidimicrobiaceae bacterium | reverse complement strand
TCTTCGCCCGGGACCTCGGCACCAACAACCTGCCGGACTGCTCGAACATGTGCCACGAGTCCTCGGGCAGCGCGCTGCTCCCGACCATCGGCATCGGCAAGGGCACGGTCCGCCTCGACGACTTCGACCACGCCGACGTCATCCTCGTCGTCGGGCAGAACCCGGGCACCAACCACCCGCGGATGCTGACGACCCTCGAGCGGGCCAAGGACCGCGGCGCCACCATCGTGGCCATCAACCCCATGCCCGAGGCCGGCCTGCTCGGGTTCCGGAACCCGCAGAAGGTGCGGGGCGTGCTCGGCCGGGGGACCGGCCTGGCCGACCACCACCTGCCGATCCGGGTCGGCGGGGACCTCGCCCTCTTCCAGCTCGTCAACGCCGCCCTGGTCGATCGGGGGGTCGTCGAGCGCTCCTTCCTCGACGACCGCTGCGAGGGCTTCGACGAGCTGCGGGCCGCGCTCGCCACCGTCGACCGCGCCGCGCTGCTCGAGGCGACCGGGCTCACCGAGGCCGAGGTCGAGCTCCTGGTCGACCTGCTGGCCGGCACCCAGCGGTTCATCACCTGCTGGGCGATGGGCCTCACGCAGCACAAGGGATCGGTGCCCACCATCAGGGAGCTGGCCAACACCCACCTCCTGCGGGGCGCCATCGGCCTCCCGGGCGCCGGCCTGTGCCCGGTCCGGGGTCACAGCAACGTCCAGGGCGACCGGACCATGGGCATCTGGGAGAAGCCGCCGGCCGCCTTCCTCGACGCCCTGGCCGCCGAGTTCGGCTTCGAGCCGCCTCGCGAGCACGGCCTCGACACCGTCGATGCCATCCGCGCCATGGCCCGCGGCGAGATCGACGTGTTCGTGGGGATGGGCGGCAACTTCGTCTCGGCCGCACCGGACACCGACCGAACCGCCGCCGGCCTCGCCTCCTGCCGCCTGACCGTGCAGGTGTCCACCAAGCTCAACCGCAGCCACGTCCTGTGCGGCCAGGAGGCCCTGATCCTGCCCTGCCTCGGCCGCACCGAGATCGACCGCACCGGGGGGCTCGTGCAGGTCGTCACCGTCGAGGACTCGATGGGCGAGGTCCACGCCAGCCAGGGGTCGGTGGAGCCGGTGTCGGAGCACCTGCGCAGCGAGGTGGCCATCGTCTGCGGCATCGCCGACGCCGCGCTGCCCTCGTCGTCGATCCCGTGGGCCTCCTTCGCCGGCGACTACGCCCGCATCCGCGCCCACATCGCCCGGGTCGTGCCGGGCTTCGCGCGCTTCGAGGAGCGCATCGCCGGCGGGGCCCGCTTCGCCCTGCCCAACCTGCCCCGGGACGAACGGTCCTTCGCCACCGCGACGGGCCGGGCGCAGCTCACGGTCAACGAGTTCGAGCCCATCGTGATCCCCGAAGGCCGGCTGCTGCTCCAGACCGTGCGCTCGCACGACCAGTTCAACACCACGATCTACGGCCTCGACGACCGCTACCGGGGCATCACCGGCGGGCGCCGGGTGGTGTTCTGCAACGCCGACGACCTCGCGACCCTCGGCCTGGCCGACGGCGACGTCGTCGACATCGTGAGCGAGTGGCCGGGTGACGCCGACCGCCGGGCGCCGTCGTTCCGGGTCGTCGAGTACCCGATCGCCCGGCGCACCGCAGCGGCCTACTTCCCCGAGGCCAACGTGCTCGTCCCGGTGGACTCGGTGGCCACCGGTTCGAACACGCCGACTTCGAAGTCGATCGTCGTTCGCCTCGCGCCGGTCTCCAAGTCGAGCAGGGCGGCGCCGGCGGCCTGCACGGTCTGCCAGGGG
>JAKFET010000198.1:0-1786 GCA_036675575.1 Acidimicrobiaceae bacterium | reverse complement strand
GTCCGGGCGACCTGCTTGGTCGGCAGCCGGTGGATGACCTCGCCGTCGAGCAGCACCGCCCCCGAGCGCGGCTTGAGCAGCCGGGCCAGCCCTCGCAACAGGGTGGACTTGCCGCAGGCGTTGGCGCCGACGATGACGGTGATCTCGCCGTCGGGGACGTGCAGGTCGAGCTCGTGCACGACGGCAGTGTCGGTGTAGCCCAGGGTCAGCTCGCTCGCACTGAGCCGAACCGATGATCGGGACATGGTGGCGGTCATGCCGCCCTCCTTCCACGGTGTCCATTCAGGGGGCCGCGGGCGAGCAGCCAGAGCAGGAACGGTGCCCCGAAGGCGCCGGTCACGACGCCCACGGGCAGGTTGAGCTCGGCGAAGGCGTAGGCCCCGGCGTAGTCGCCCACCAGCACGATCACCGCGCCGACGAGCCCGGCGCCCAGCAGCGTCGTACGGCCCTGGTTGAGGGCGCGCGCGATGGGTCCGGACAGGAAGGCGACGAAGGCGACCGGTCCGGCCGCGGCGACGCCCACGGCGACGAGCAGTACGCCGAGCAGCATCAGGAGATCGGTCCGGAACCGGCCGACGCCCAGACCCGCGGCGGCATCCTCGCCGAGCTCGGTGGCGGACAGGTCACGCGCCACCCAGAGGGTCGCCGGCAGGAGCGCGGCGAGGGCGAGCGCCAACAGGCCGATGGTCGACCACGCGACGCCGTTGACGCTGCCCGTGAGCCAGCGCAGCACCAGCTGTACGTCGTACTCGTCGACGCGGGTGAAGACGTACTGGATGACCGACTGCATCGCGGCCGCCAGGCCGATCCCGGCCAGGACCAGACGGAAGCCGGAGTGGTCGCCGGCGATCAGGCGGATCGTCAGCGCGACGGCGAGCGCCCCGGCGACCGCGGCCGCCGAGACCGACCAGCCGCTCCAGTCCGCCAGGGTGAGCATCGTGACCGCCGCCGCGCTGGCGCCGAGGCTGACGCCGATGACGTCGGGGCTCGCGAGCGGGTTGCGCAGCGTGGTCTGGAAGATGGCGCCGCCGATGCCGAACGCGATGCCGACGAGCACGGACAGCACCGCGCGCGGGAGCTTGGACTCCATCACGATGAAGCTGGCGCCGGGGATCTGCTCGCCGCCGAGGATGCGGAAGAAGTCGGGAATGGTGACGGTGTAGTCGCCGAGCAGGACCCGCGCCGCGAACGCGCCGAGGACGGCGAGCGACAGGCCGGCGAGCAGCAGCCGGTGGCGACGGATCGGGGCCCGCCGCGCCCGGAGGACGACCTCGTGGGCATCGACGGTCGGTCGTGCGGTGGTCCCGGGGGGATCGATGGTCACAGTCACATCGCCCTCCCGGTGCGACGGATCAGGGCGAGGAACACGGGCACGCCGACGACCGCGGCCATGATGCCGACCTGGACCTCGGCCGGCGGCAGCACGACCCGCCCGGCGGTGTCGGCGAGCACCACGAGGGCGGCCCCGGCCACCATCGAGAACGGCAGCACGCGGGCATAGTCGGGCCCGACGAAGCCCCGGATGACGTGGGGGACGACGAGGCCGACGAAGGCGATCGGCCCGGCCAGCGCGGTCGCGGTGCCGGCCAGGAGCACGATGGCGAGCGCGAGCAGCAGCCGGTCGCGCGTCGTACGACGACCCAGCCCGCGGGCCAGGTCGTCACCCAGCGCGAGGGTGTTGAGCAGCCGGGCGCCCGTCAGGGCGAGGACGGCGCCGATCACGAGGAAGGGCAGGCCGGCGACCAGGACGTCGAAGCCGCGGCCGCCGACGGTGCCGACCTGCCAG
>JAKFET010000205.1:0-12788 GCA_036675575.1 Acidimicrobiaceae bacterium | reverse complement strand
CCTCGGCCTCGGCCTGGTCCATCTGCGCGGCGGCGGGGCCCTTGTTGCGGCGGCCGTAGCGGCGCTCGAAGCGGTCGATGCGACCACCCGTGTCCACCAGCTTCTGCTTGCCGGTGTAGAAGGGGTGGCACTCGCTGCAGAGCTCGACGCGCAGGTCGTCGCCGGTGGACCGGGTCTCGAAGGAGTTGCCGCACGAGCAGTGCACCGTGACGGACTTGTACTCGGGATGGATGTCGGTCTTCATCGGTTCTGCTCCAAGAGCTCGTCGTTCGATCCGGTGCTCCGAAGGCGTTCGAGCAGGCCGTCCAGCGCATCACTGTGACCGCTCGCCGCCGCCTCCGGCAACTCCCCCAGGCTACGGCGGAGCGCGTCGCGCGCCTCGGCCCCGTCGTCGCCGACGAGGCGCTCCTCGTGGCGTGTGCCGGTGGCGCCCACGTCGATCGCCGGGAAGGCCCGACGCTCCGCAGCGAAGCGGTCGAGGCGGATGTGGGTGGTTGCGGCGCCCATGACGGCGTCGACCACGGCGGCGTCCACGTCGGAGCCGGTGTCCACCTTGGCGGTGGCCACGAGGGTGACGGAGCCGCCCTCCTCCAGCTTGCGACCGGTGCCGAAGCAGCGCTTCGCCGCCTGGACGGCGGACACGTCGAGGCCGCCGAGCGAGCGCCCGGTGCCGGGCGACGATGCGTGGGCGGCGCGGGCCAGGCGGGTGATCCCGTCGACCAGGACGACCACGTCGTCGCCGGTCTCGGCCATGCGCTGGGCCCGGGCAAGGGCCAGCTCGAGCACGGCGACGTGCTCGTCGGCCGGCTTGTCGAACGCGGAGCCGTAGACCGACCCGGTCGTGACCAGGCGCTCCATCTCGGTGATCTCCTCGGTCCGCTCGTCGAGCAAGACCACGACCAGGGAGGCGTCGGGCTCGTTGACCTCGATCGAACGGGCCAGGGCCTGCAGCAGCGTGGTGGCGCCGGAGCGGGGCGGGGCCAGGACGAGCACGCGGCTGCCCTTGCCGATCGGGGCGAGCAGGTCGACGGCGCGGGTGGTCCGGTCGGCGCCCTCGTCCTCGAGCGTGAGGGTGATCCGCTCCGTCGGGAAGACGGCGGTGAGGTCCTCGAAGTGGGGGCGCTCGGTGCCGGGCGCCAGGTCGACGTCGTTGACCGTGTCGATGTGGAGGATCGCCGGGTTCTTCTCGTTGCGGAACGCCGGGCGGGAGCCGCCGGCCACCACGTCGCCCTTGCGCAGGCCGAACTGGCGGACCTGCTTGACCGACACGTAGCAGTCGTCCTTGGACGGCAGCAGGCCGTCGACGCGCAGGAACCCGTAGCCGTCGTCGCGCAGGTCGAGCACGCCGGACACCGGGACCGGGTCGCCGCTGTACTCCTCCTGGCCGGGCACGCCCTCGCGGTTGCGGCCCCGGCGGCGGCGGCGCTTGCCAGCACCGTCGGTGTCGTCGCCTCCGTCGCCGCCCTGGTCCTGGGCGTCGCGGGACTGGTCGTCGTTGCCGTCGGGCTCGGGCGCCCGGGCGGGGCGGGGCTGGTTGCGGTCCTGGCCCTGGTTGCGGTCCTGGCCCTGGCTGCGGTCCTGGCCCTGCGTGCGGTCCTGGGCCTGGTCGCGGTCTGCGGATTGGCCCTGGGGGCGGGCCTGGCCGCCACTGCCGCCCTCACCCGAGCGGTCGGCGCCGCCGGCACGCCGGGCGGCGACGCCGGTGCGGGGGCGCTCGGCCTGCGCCGGCTGGTCGGCGGTGTCCTGCTCGTCGCCCGACTCGTCGGACGACGACGGCGCGGCGGCCTCGGCGTCGGTGCTGTCCTCGGCGTCCGCGTCGGCCGGCTGCTCGCCCTCGGTCGCGGGCGTGACGCCCGTCAGCTCGAGGATCTGGTCGATCAGGTCGGCCTTGCGGGTGCGGGTCGTCGCCTTGCCGCCCAGTGCGCCGACGATCTTCTGCAGCTCGTCGCGGTCCTTGCGTTCGAGGGTCTCCCGCTCGAGGGCGTTGGCATCCACGCTCATCGTGCTCGTGTGCTTTCGTCGTGTTCGGATGGGTCCGCGCCGGTCGCCGGCAGGGCCGAGGACGGAGAGGAGTTCGCCCGTGGGATCACGATCCCTGGCCGGCTCCATGCGCCGGACCCGAGCCGACGTGCCGCGCACGCCAGTCCAGGTCGCTCCGGACGATACCCCTCCGGCGACGTGCCCTCCAACCGCCTACTTGTCTTAGACTTGTCTGCATGACAGACGCCTGGGACGCCGCCCGCTACGACCGCTACGCCGAGGAGCGCCGCCGGCCCGCCCTCGACCTGCTCGCCTGCGTGCCAACGGCGCCGGGCGGTCGGGCCGCCGACCTCGGCTGCGGCGACGGCTGGTGCACGCCCCTGCTGCACGCGCGCACGGGTGCGAGGGAGACGGTCGGCATCGACTCCTCGGCCCGGATGCTGGCCGGCAGCGACGCCCACCTCGTGGACGGCGTGCGCTTCCGGCGCGGCGACCTCACCGACCTCGAAGGCGAGTGGGACGTGCTGTTCGCCAACGCGTCGCTCCAGTGGCTCCCGGACCACCAGCACCTCCTGCCTGCGCTGGTCGGGCACCTGCGGCCCGGGGGCACGCTGGCGTTCCAGGTGCCGGCGAACTTCGGCCACCCGAGCCACACGGTCGCCGACGAGGTCGGCCGGCGCTTCGGGCTCGAACCCCTCGCCCGCACGATCGATGCCCTCGACCCCGCCGCCTACGCCGAGGTCCTGCACGCGGCCGGCATCGCCGAGCCCGACGTGGTGCTGCGCGTCTACGGCCACGCCATGGCCCGCACGGACGAGGTGGTCGACTGGGTGTCCGGCACGCTGCTGACGTCGTTCGAGGCCCGCCTGGCGCCGGAGGCGTTCGCCGCGTTCCGGGCCGAGTACCGGAGCACGCTCCTCGAGCGGCTCGGCGACCCGGAGGGCGCACGTCCCTACTACTACGCCTTCCCCCGCATCCTCGCCTCTGGCACCCGTCGCTGAACCCGCTGCGACGAGACGGCTGCCAGAACGGGTGGGGCGGGGAACTGGCAGCTCTGCGGTCGCACCAGGGCTCAGCGGGCGACGGTGTAGCCCTCCAGCAGCGACGGGCAGTCGCCCAGGAGGTTGAGCAGCGCGCGCTCGCCCCGCCCGTACCACTTCGACCGCCGGGCCTGGCGCCAGGCGTCGTCGACGGCGTCGTCGGGCGCCTCGAACACCAGCGGGTGGATGTAGCTGTTCCGCGCCACGGTGCGGGTGTTGTGCAGGGCGGCGGCCGCGGCGTCGGCGATCTCGGGCTCCTTCTCCGCCGTGCCCGACGCCCGCGCGGTGAGCGCGGCGGCGCTGCCGCCCCAGGTCCGGATGTCCTTGCAGTCGAGCTCGCCGCCGCTGTGCTTGTCGAGGTACTCGTTGGCCGCCGCCGCGCCCAGGACCTCGCCGTCGACGGCGAAGAGCCAGTCGCTGGACTCTCGCTCGAGCTCGGCGATGGCGCCGGCCAGGTCCTCGTCGATGATCGTCACGTCGTGCTCGACGCCGCCCTTGCCCGTGAAGGCGAGCCGGATGGCGTGGCGGGAGACGTCGACGTTGGCGGGTGCGAGGGTCGAGATCCCCCGGGTGCCGTGCACGTCGACCGAGGTCGGGTTCCCGATGCGCTCGAGGCTCCGGTCGAGCAGGCCCACCATCGTGGCCATCGCCCGCGTCCAGCGGTCGTCGGAGTCCAGGTCGCGCTCGACGGCCCGGCGCACCCCGGCGAGCTTCTCGCCCACCGTGGACAGGCGGTCGAAGTTCCACGCCGACCGGGCCTCGGTCCAACGGTCGTGGTAGCGGTACTGGCGCCGGCCGGCGTCGTCGGTGCCCATCGCCTGCAGGTGGCCGTCGGCGTGCCGGCAGATCCACACGTCCTCCCAGGCGGGCGGGAGCACCAGGGCCTCGCACCGCTCGCGGTGCTTCCCCTCGACCACGGAGCCGTCCGGGTTGCGGAAGCTGAAGCCCCGACCCTGGCGGCGCCGGACGATGCCGGGAGCCTCGGGGTCTGCGGTGCGCAGGCCGATCGACGTGGCGAAGTGTTCCTCGGAGGCGGTGACCGGCACGCGAGCACCATCCCCAGCCCGTCAGCGGACCAGACCGGCGCCGCGGCCGGGCTACGGTGCCGCCCGGTCAGCAGACGAGCCAGGGGGTAGGTCGTGGTCGAGATCGCAGGGACGGTGCCGGAGCGCTTCGTGAAGGTGGCCGACGCGCTGGCGCGCTCGATCGACGACGGCGCCGACGTGGGCGCCTCCGTGGCCATCGTGGTCGACGGGGAGGCGGTCGCCGACTTCTGGGGCGGCTACGTCGACGAGGCCCGCACCACGCCCTGGGAGCGCGACACCATCGTCAACGTCTGGTCGACCACCAAGACCATGTCCGCCTTGACCGCACTGGTCCTGGTCGACCGCGACCTGCTCGACCTCGACGCACCGGTGGCGCAGTACTGGCCCGAGTTCGCCGCCAACGGCAAGGACGGCGTGCTCGTGAAGCACGTGCTCTCGCACACGTCGGGCGTGAGCGGCTGGGCCCAGCCGGTGACCCAGGACGACGTCTACGACCAGGACCGCTCGGCGCAGATCCTGGCCGCCCAGCCGCCGTGGTGGGAGCCGGGCACGGCGTCGGGCTACCACGCCATCAACCAGGGCCACCTCATCGGCGAGCTCGTGCGCCGGGTGTCGGGCCGCACGCTCGGGGCGTACTTCCGCGACGAGATCGCCGAGCCGCTCGGCGCCGACTTCCACATCGGGCTCGCACCCGAGCACGACGCCCGCGTCTCGCCGATCATCCCCCCACCGCCCATGGACCTGGCCGCCGCGGGCGAGCTCGACATGGACTCGCCGGCGATGAAGACCTTCACCGGGCCGCCGATGGACGCCGGCTACGCCAACACCGAGGCGTGGCGGCGAGCCGAGATCGGGGCCGCGAACGGGCACGGCAACGCCCGGTCGGTGGCCCGCATCCAGTCCGTGGTCTCCAACGGCGGCACCGTCGACGGCGTGACGCTGCTGTCGCCCGCCACCATCGACCGCATCTTCGAGGTCCAGGCCGACGGTGTCGACCTCGTGCTGGGCATCCCGCTGAAGTTCGGGATCGGGTACGGCCTGCCGGTGGCGGAGACCATCCCCTACCTGCCGAGCGACGACCGCATCTGCTTCTGGGGCGGGTGGGGCGGCTCGGTCATCATCAACGACCTCGACCGGCGCATGTCCTTCGCCTTCATGATGAACCGCATGGCCGAGGGCGTCATCGGGGGCACCACGGCGGCCGCGCTGCTCACGGAGACCTACGCCGCGCTCTGACGCCGGCGAGCGTCAGCGCCGGATCAGCTCGCGGACCAGCGCCTGGACGGAGGGCAGGTCGGCCGTGACGGCCGTGACCCGCTCCTCGCGCTCGAACAGGTCTGCGTAGTGCGGCGGGAGCTCGGGCCGGATGCCGGTGGCCGACTCGACCGCGTCCGGGAACTTCGCCGGGTGCGCCGTCGCGAGGCAGACGACGGGGGCGTCGGGGAGCCCGACGACCCGGTCGACCGCGCCGACGCCGACCGCGGTGTGGGGGTCGAGCAGGACGCCCGAGCGCCGGTGGTGCTCGGCGATGACCTGGCGGGTCTCGTCGTCGTCCACCCGAGCCCCCCACCACCCCTGCGGCCGGGGCGCGTCGACGCGGCCGGTGGCGCGGAACTCCGAGAGCAGCTCGGCCGTGGCCCGGCCGTCGCGGTCGAGCAGGTCGAACAGCAGGCGCTCGAGGTTGGACGAGACCTGGATGTCCATGCTCGGCGAGATCGTGGCCACGACCGGCTCGGCGGTCATGGCGCCCGTCTCCAGCCACCGGGCGAGGATGTCGTTGCGGTTGGAGGCCACCAGGAAGCCCGCGACGTCGAGCCCCATGCGCTGGGCGACCCAGCCGGCGAGCACGTTGCCGAAGTTGCCGGTCGGGACGGAGAAGACCGGCGCCGCACCCGTCTCGGCCCGGACGGCGTGGGCGGCGGTGACGTAGTAGACGACCTGGGCCATCACCCGGCCCCAGTTGATGGAGTTCATGGCCGACAGCTGGACCTCGTCGCGGAAGAGGCGGTCGGCGAACGCGCCCTTCACGATGTCCTGGCAGTCGTCGAAGCTCCCGGTGGCAGCGACGGCGTGGACGTTCGGCGCGTCGATCGTGGTCATCTGGCGGCGCTGCACCTCGGACACCCGCCCGCCGTCGGGGAACAGCACGACGCAGTCGAGGGCGTCGCGCCCGACGGTGGCCGCCATGGCCGCCGAGCCGGTGTCGCCCGAGGTGGCGACGAGGATCGTGGCCCGCCGGCCGCGCTCGCGGAGGAAGTGGTCGAACAGCCGTCCGACGAGCTGCAGGGCCACGTCCTTGAAGGCGATGGTCGGGCCGTGGAAGAGCTCCAGCAGCCAGCGGCGCTCGTCGAGGCGGACCACGGGGCACACCTCGGGGTGGTCGAAGGTGGCGTACGCGTCCCGGACGATGGCGTCGAAGGCGCTGCGCTCGATGGTGCCCTCGAGGAACGGCCACATCACGGCCGACGCGACCTCGGCGTAGGTCTCCGTGCCGGACAGGTCCGGCAGGGCCGGGAAGTGCGTCGGCACGTAGAGGCCGCCGTCGGAGGCCAGCCCGGTGAGCATCGTGTCGGCGAAGTCGAGCTGCGGGGCGTCCCCCCGGGTCGAGGCGTAGCGCAGCGTGCCGGTGGCGGTCGTCATCCGCCGAGGACCCGCAGCACGGTGTTGACGTTGCCGACGTCGGGGTGCGCTCGCAGGTCGTCGAGGGTGGCCTGCACGTCGGCCTCGACCGCCGTGTGGGTGATGAACAGCACCCGGGCGTCGGCGCCGGCGTCGATCTGCTCCATGGCGCGGATCGACACGCCCCGGTGGCCGAAGATGCCGGCGACCGCAGCCAGCGCGCCGGGACGGTCGTGCAGGTCGAGGTTGAGGTAGTACTCGGACCGGAGCTGGTCGATGGGCACGATCGGCGCGGGTTCGCTCGTCGTGATCGTGGCGTGGGTCCCCTTGCGCAGGTTGCCGGCCGCGTCGATGAGGTCGCCGAGCACGGCGCTCGCCGTCGGCCCGCCGCCGGCGCCACGGCCGTAGAACATCAGGTCGCCGACGGCGGCTCCCTCCACGAACACGGCGTTGAAGGAGTCGCGCACCGAGGCGAGCGGGTGGGTCGCCGGGACCATCGTGGGGTGGACCCGGGCCGCGATGCCGTCGGCGCCGAAGGACTCCACGATGGCCAGCAGCTTCACGACGTAGCCGAGCTTGGTGGCCTGCTCGATGTCGGCCTGGGTGATGGCGGTGATGCCCTCCACGTGCACGTCGTCGAGGACGATGCGCCGCCCGTAGGCGATGGAGCCGATGATGGCCGCCTTCGCCGCCGCGTCGTGGCCCTCGACGTCGGCGGTCGGGTCGGCCTCGGCGTAGCCGAGCGCCTGGGCTTCGGCGAGGGCGTCGGCGTAGGCGGCGCCGTCCTCGGTCATCTTGGTGAGGATGTAGTTGGTCGTGCCGTTGACGATGCCCATGACCCGGGAGATGTGCTCGCCGGCGAGGGACTCGCGGAGCGGGCGGATGAAGGGGATGCCGCCGGCGACCGCGGCCTCGAACAGCAGGTCGACCCCGGCGGTGTCGGCGATCGCGAACAGCTCGGCACCCGACGCAGCCAGCAGGGCCTTGTTGGCGGTCACCACCGGCTTCCCGTTGGCGAGGGCCTTGGCCACGAGCGTGCCGGCCGGCTCGATCCCGCCCATCAGCTCGACGACGACGTCGACGTCGGGGTCGTCGACCACCCGGGTGGGGTCGGTGGTGAGGAGGGCGCCGTCGAGCTCGCCCGAACGGGCCTTGTCGAGGTCGCGCACCGCCACCGGCCCGAGGGCGAGCCGCAGCCCGGTGCGGGCCTCGATGTCGGGGCCGCGGGAGGCGAGCAGGCCCACCAGGGACCCGCCGACGACGCCGCAACCGAGCAGCCCGATCCGGATCGTCGTGGGTTCCATGGTCGGCCACGGTAGCGAGCACCACCGCAGGCCCGAGCACGCGATGGCGCTACAGGACGTCGTTGCGCACGAGGTCGTCGAAGGACTCCCGCCGCACGACCAGCCGGGCATCGCCGTCGCGGCAGAACACCACCGCCGGGCGCAGGATCTTGTTGTAGTTCGAGCCCATGGAGTGTCCGTAGGCGCCCGTGACCGGTGTGGCCAGCACGTCGTCGACGGCGACGTCGCCCGGCACCCAACCCTCCCGGACCAGCAGGTCGCCCGACTCGCAGTGCTTGCCGACGACCCGGACCGGCTTGTTCCGATCGGCGTCGGCCGCCCGCGGCAGGAAGGTCTCGTAGCCGGAGCCATAGAGGACGGGTCGGGGGTTGTCCGACATGCCGCCGTCGACCGACAGGAACGTGCGCACGCCGGGCACGTCCTTGATCGTGCCGACGGTGTAGAGCGTCACCGCCGCTGCGGCGGCGATGGAGCGACCCGGCTCGGCGGTGATCCGAGCGGTGATCCCGGCTTCCCGGGCGGCGGCCTGGATGGCGCCGCCCCAGTCGGCCATCGAGGGTGCCGTCTCGCCCTCGACGTAGGGGACGCCGAGGCCGCCGCCGATGGAGAACTCGGGCAGGTCGTGTGCCGTCACGAACGGGACCATCGCCTCCACCGCGTCGTGGAACGAGTCGGCCACGAAGACCTGGGAACCGATGTGCATGTGGATGCCGACGAGGTCGACCGCCGGAGACGCCGTGGCCAGCTCGATGGCCCGCCCGGCGGCGCCCGAACGCAGGCCGAACCCGAACTTGGAGTCCTCCTGGCCGGTCATCACGAACTCGTGGGTGTGGGCCTCGATGCCCGGGGTGATCCGCAGCAGCACCTTCGGGGCGCGCCCGTCGTCCTGGTGCAGCCGGGTGAGCCGCTCGAGCTCGTCGAAGCTGTCGACGACGATGCGCCCGACGCCCAACGCCCGGGCGTGCGCCAGCTCGGCGAGGGACTTGTTGTTGCCGTGCAGCACCAGCTTCTCGGCCGGGACGCCGGCGGTGAGGGCGACGTGCATCTCGCCACCGGTGGCGACGTCGAGGTCCATCCCCTCCTCGTGGACGAGCTTGGCCATGGCGACGCACAGGAACGCCTTGGTCGCGTAGGCGACGCCGTCGGGGAAGGCGGCGACGGCCTCCCGGCACCGGTTGCGCAGGTGCTCCTCGTCGTAGACGAACAGCGGCGTGCCGAACTCGGCTGCCACCTCGAGCAGGTCGCACCCGCCGATCGAGAGCCGTCCGTCGGGGCCGATGCTCGAGTGCTCGGGGAGCAGCTCGACGGGGATCGGTCCGGCCACGGCTACATCGACTCCGGGGCCGACACGCCCAGCAGGTCGAGGCCGATGGCGAAGCCGATCCGGGCCGACTCGACCAGCCAGAGGCGGGCCTGGGTCAGCTCCGCCGGCACGTCACCGATCACGTAGCAGTCGTGGTAGAAGCCGTGGAACCGGTCGGCGAGCTCGCGCACCCAGTTGGTGACCGTGTGGGGTGCCCGTTCGCGTGCGGCTCGGGCCACGGTCTCCGGGAGCTCCGACAGGGTGCGCAGCAGCTCGATCTCCCGCTCGTGGGTGAGCAGCGACAGGTCGGCATCGCCGAGCGGGGCGCGGGTGATGCCGGCCTCGGCGGTCCGCCCCATGATCGAGTGGATGCGGGCGTGCGCGTACTGCACGTAGAAGACCGGGTTCTCGTTCGACTGGCTCATCACGAGCCCGAGGTCGATCGTCTGCTGGCTGTCGACCGACTGCAGCAGGTACGTGAGCCGGGCCACGTCGGCGCCGACCTCGTCGATCAGGTCGCGCAGCTCGATGATGTCGCCCGCCCGCTTGGAGATCTTCACCTCCTGGCCGTCGCGCTCGAGCCGCACGATCTGCACCAGCGGCACCTCGAACTCGGCGGGGTCGTGCCCGAGGGCCTGGATGGCGGCCTTCATCCGGGTGACGTAGCTGTGATGGTCGGCGCCCCACACGTCGATGAGCAGCTCGAAGCCGCGGGCGAACTTGTCGCGGTGGTAGGCGATGTCGGGCAGCAGGTAGGTCGGGTCGCCGTCGGACTTGAGCAGCGGCCGGTCCTTGTCGTCCCCGAAGTCGGTGGACCGCAGCCAGACCGCACCGTCGGCGTCGAAGGCGTGGCCGCGCTCGCGCAGCTCCGCCAGGGCCGCGTCCATGGCGCCGCTCTCGACCAGCGCGATCTCGGAGGACCACACGTCGTGGTGCACGTGGAAGGCGCCGAGCACCTCGCGCTGGTCGGCGAGCGCGCGGTCGTAGCCCCACCGGCGCACGGCGTCGATGCCGGAGTCGGCGACCTCGTCGGGCATCTCGGCGGCCCAGTCGGCGACGTACTCGCCGGCGTAGCCGTCCTCGGGCACCGGCTCCCCGCGCTTGCGGGCCAGGAGCGACTCGGCGTAGCGCTGCATCTGGACGCCGCGGTCGTTCAGGTAGAACTCGCGGGTCACGTCGAAGCCGACCCGTTCGAGGATCCGGGCGACCGAGTCGCCGTACGCGGCACCGCGCCCGTGCCCGGCGTGCAGGGGCCCGTTGGGGTTGGCCGACACGAACTCGACGTTGACCTTGGTGCCGGACCCGAGATCCGGCCGGGCGTAGCCGTCGGTGCCGGCCTCGACCACCTCGACCAGCACGTCGTGCAGCCACGACGGTGCCAGCCGGAAGTTGACGAACCCGGGCCCGGCGATCTCGACCGCCTCGACGTGGGGGATGCCGGCCTGCTCGAGCGCGGTCACCAGGTCGGCGGCGATGTCCCGCGGCGACCGCCCGGCCGCCTTCGCCGACGCCATCGCGATGTTGCAGGACCAGTCGCCGTGCTCGCGGCGAGCGGGCCGCTCGATCGTCCAGGTGACGGCGTGGGGGTCGAGGCCGATGCCGGCCGCCGCCGTCTCGACGGCAGCAGCGAGGGTGTCGCGGATCAACAGGGGGCTCCAGGGATCTTCGGGGTGAGCAGGTCGTCAGCCGTTGCGCAGCAGCACGGCGTTGACGCGGTCGATGAGGTCCAGCGGCTCGAACGGCTTGGTGACGTAGTCGTCGGCACCGGCCTCGAGCCCGCCGCGCACGTCGGTGCCCTGGGCCTTGGCTGACAGCAGGATGACCGGGATCGACCTCGTCTCGGGCGACGCCTTCAGCGCCTTCACCAGCTCCAGGCCCGACATCTTGGGCATCATCACGTCGGAGACCACCACGTCGGGCTTGGTCTCACGGGCCGCCGCCAGCCCCTGCTCGCCGTCCTCGGCCCGCACCACGATGAAGCCCTCCATCTCGAAGTTCACCTCGAGCAGCTGGAGGATCGTGGGGTCGTCCTCGACCACGAGCACGGTGGGCGCAGGCATGGCCGGAGCCTACGGGGGCGTGCGCGGACCGACCGAAGCGGATGCGGCCGCCTCCGGGGCCCGCGCTACGATCGCCGTCCTTCCGCCCTCGTAGCTCAGCGGATAGAGCATCGCCCTCCGGAGGCGTGTGCGGGCGTTCGAGTCGCCCCGAGGGCACCACGGCGACGGGCTCAGCCCGTGAACGGCACGCTCAGGCCCACGTCCCACGGACGGACGTCCGGGTCGAAGCGGTCGAGCACCGCCATGTCGCCGAACGTGCGCAGGCGGTAGGTGACCCCGGCGGCGTCGAGGGCGTCGCGGACGGTCGCGACGTCGTCGGTGTTGACGCCCTTGGAGGCGACCCACACCGGGTCCTCGGCCTCGTCGACGGCGCGGCGCTCGTCCGGCAGCCGCTCGGGGAGCGCCATCGAGCCGACGGTGAGCCGGTCCCCCGCCTCGAACTCGAGGGGCATCGCGGTCCAGTACGACGCGTACACCGACGTCGTGCCCTCCTCCTCCAGCAGGTCGACGACCCCGGCGAGGTCGGCGTCCCGCTCGCCGGCGACGTCGTCGGCGCGACTGACCAGCAGCGTGAGCGAGGAGGCGGCGACGAACAGCAGGACCGCCGCCGCGACCGCCGGGCCGGCCGGCCCACGGACCGGCACCAGCCGGGCGAGGCCGAGGAGCAGGATCGGGAAGGCGGCGAACAGGTACCGGGGCTCGGTGGTGAAGTAGGCGTACTCGGAGCTCACGTAGGCGACCACGGTGATCGGGATGCCGAGCAGCACGACGTCGAAGGGCCGCCGGTGGGCGGTGCGAAGCGTCAGCAGGGCGAGGATGCCGCGCCAGCGCACGGCGATGGCCACGCCCCCGGCCGCCGCCAGCGCCCACAGGGTGAGCCGTCCGAGGGTGACGGGCCAGCCCGGCTCGCCGAAGAGGAAGGCCACGCCGATGAACTGGCGCCCCACCTCGTCGAACAGGTTGCCGAAGCGCTCGAGCGCAGTGGTCGGCAGCGAGCCGGGGTCGGGCGTGGGGAACGTCCCGGTGCGGGCGGTCCACAGGAGGACCGGTGCCAGACCGGCCACGACGCCGGCGCCGGCGGCCAGGACCGTGCGCAGCTCCCGGCGGGCCGAGCCGGCGAGCCAGAGCGCGGCGGGGAGCACGAGGTAGTACCCCGACGGCGACAGGTAGTAGGTCAGCCCGAAGCCCAGCCCGACCCCGAACGCATGGCCCAGCCTCGCCCGGCCGCACTGCTCGTCGAACCGGACCGCCAGGAGGACGGTGGCGAGCGAGACGAGGAGCACCGCGTCGTAGCTGCCGTAGCTCCGGGAGCCCTTCCAGATCAGCGGGTACGGGCCGAGCGCGAACAGCACGGACGCCAGCGCGGCGTGCCACGCCGACGGCAGCAGCCGCAGGCCGACGCGGTGCACGAGGAGGCAGGCCACCACCGACATGGC
>JAKFET010000202.1:0-1800 GCA_036675575.1 Acidimicrobiaceae bacterium | reverse complement strand
GGTGGCGGCCTCGTCGACGCGCAGGTTGCCCTGGTGCAGGTCGAACGTGGGACCGCCGGGGGTGCGCGTGCCCAGCCGTGCCATCGCGCCCGGCACCTTGTCGAGGTACCACCCGAAGTCCTCCCCACCCAGGCTCTGGGTGGTGGAGACGTGCCCGTGCGGGCCGAGGACCCGCTCCACCGCATCGCCGAGCAGCGCCGTCGAGACGGGATGGTTGACGACCGGCGGGACCCCGCGCTGGTAGGTCACCTCAGCGCTGACGCCGTACGGCGCAACGATGGTCGTGACCATCTGGCGGATGAGGTGTTCGGCGTCGGCCCAGGCCACGGCGTCGAGCATCCGCACGGTGCCGGCGACGACGCCCAGGTGCGGGATGACGTTGTGGGCGGAGCCGGCGCGAACCATGCCCCACACGACCGAGACGCCGGCGCGCGGGTCGAGGCGACGGCTCAGGATCGCGGGCAGCTCGGTGATCAGCTTGCCGATGGCGAAGGTGAGGTCCTCGGTCAGGTGCGGGCGCGAGGTGTGCCCGCCCTTGCCGACCAGGCGGACGGTCAGCGAGTCGGCGGCACCGGTCAGCGGGCCCTCGCGCAGGCCGACCCGGCCGACGTCGAGACTGGGGTCGCAGTGCAGGCCGAAGACGTGGTCCACGCCCTTGAGCGCACCGGCGGCCAGCAGGTGGAGGGCACCGCCGGGCATGACCTCCTCGGCGGGCTGGAAGAGCAGTCGGGCGCGCCCGGGGAGCAGGCCGCGGGCATTGACCTCCGCCAGGGCGAGGCCGGCGCCGACGAGACCGGCGGTGTGGACGTCGTGGCCGCAGGCGTGCGCGACGCCGGGCACCAGGCTCTTCCAGGGGTCGGTGATCAGGTCGTCGACCGGCAGCGCGTCGAGGTCGGCGCGCAGCGCGACGAGCCGCTCGCCGCTGCCGATGTCCGCGATCACGCCGCCGCCCTCGAGCCGGTTGACCGTCCAGCCGGTGCCGTCGAGCGCGGAGACGACCGTCTCGGACGTCCGCGCCTCCGCCCAGCTGAGCTCGGGATGGGCGTGCAGGTCGCGGCGGAGCGCGACGAGGTCATCGGCGTACTTGTCGATGGCCTCGGCGATGACGGTCGTGGCGGAGAGCTCAGGCATAACCGCACCAGCGTAGTTGGTCAGCCACTCCCCCGGGCTCAGATCTCGCGGGCTGCAGAGTCGTAGGCCGCCAGCAACCGGTCGGCGGCCACGCTCGCGGGGACCTCCCCCGACAGCACGCTGTCGCGGATCTCGGCGCGCACGGCAGCGACGGCGGCCGAGGAGCGCAGCCGCTGGTCGAGCTCGTCGCGGACGAGCGCCCACGTGAACTCGAGCTGCTGCCGGGCCCGCTTGTCGGCCAGACCCTGGTCCCCGAGGTGGTCGCGGTGGCCGATCACGCGCTCCCAGACGTCGTCCACGCCGACGCCGGTCAGACCGGAGCAGGTCACGACCGGCGGCGCCCACTCCCCCGCGCCGTGCACCAGCCGCAGCGCACCGGCGAGCTCGCGCGCGGCGCCGCGCGCCTCCTGCTCGCGGTCGCCATCGGCCTTGTTGACCGCGATCACGTCGGCGATCTCGAGGATGCCCTTCTTGATGCCCTGCAGCTGGTCACCGGTGCGCGCGAGCGTCAGGAACAGGAAGGTGTCGACCATCCCGGCGACGGTCACCTCCGACTGCCCGACGCCGACCGTCTCGACCAGCACCACGTCGTACGACGCCGCCTCCCCTACGGCCATCGCCTGGCTGCTCGCCCGGGCGACGCCGCCGAGGGTGCCCGCCGATGGAGAA
>JAKFET010000225.1:0-1856 GCA_036675575.1 Acidimicrobiaceae bacterium | reverse complement strand
CTCGAACGCGCTGCGGGGCAGGAGCTGGCCGCGTGCGCTGGGCATGTTGTGGCCGATGTATCGGGAGTAGTACGGGAAGAACGTGTCCCGCGCGCCCTGGGAGGTCTCCTCGACGTAGAAGTGGCTGGTCACCCCGATCCGCAGATCGGCCGGACTGTGACCGGCGTCGTTGCCGGTGCGTCGGTAGAGGTCGGCGAGCGGGGCGAACCGCTCGGGCTGGCCGAGGATGGCGAGGTAGAGGGGCAGGCCGTTCCGGCCGGCTCGCTCGACGCTGGCCGGGGTCCCGCCCACGGCGATCCACACCGGGAGCTCGCTCTGGACGGGACGTGGGTAGACGCCGGCGTCGCGCAGCGGCGGCCGGTGCCGTCCCTGCCACGTGACCCGCTCGCTCCGGTTGAGGCGGAGCAGCAGGTCGAGCTTCTCCTCGAACAGCTCGTCGTAGTCGGCGGTGTCGTGGCCGAACAGGGGGAACGACTCGGTGTAGGCGCCCCGCCCGGCGGTGATCTCGGCGCGGCCGCCGGAGATGAGGTCGACGGCGGTGAAGTCCTCGAAGACCTTGACCGGGTCGGCGGTGGACAGGACGGTGACGGTGCTGGTGAGTCGGATCTGCTCGGTGGCCTGGGCGATGGCGGCGAGGACGACGGGTGGCGAGGCGATGGCGAAGTCGGGACGGTGGTGCTCGCCGACGCCGAACACGTCGAGCCCTGCCTCGTCGGCGAGCTTCGCCAGGTCGATGAACTCCCGGAGCCGCACGGCTGGGTCGATCGGCTTTGCGGTCACCGGGTCGGCGGTGATCTCGCCGAAGGTGAACAAGCCGATCTCGAAGGGGCGGTCGGTGGTCATGACGTCGCCCCGAGCTCGGCCAGCGTTGCCTCGAGCCACCGGTTCAACTCGGCCAGCGCACCAGGGCTGAGGCCGTGCCCGCCCGGGTCTCGCACCGCAGTGGTGTCGGCGCCGGCCTCGTCGATGAGGTAGCCCCAGGTGCGGTCGAGCAGCTCGCGGGGGATGACGTGGTCCTGGTCGCCGTGGATGACGAGCATCCGGGCGCCGGCGAGCCGGCCGGGGGCCGTGGGCACGCCGGCATCGAACGGCAGCGTCCCGTACAGGACGGCCGTGCCGGCGTAGCGGCCGGGGTCGTCGAGGACGAGACCACCGGCGAAGGCGGCACCGCCGCTGAAGCCCACCAGCACGACCGGCCGACCGGTCGGCGCGTTCTCGTCGAGCCAGGACCGGAACCAGTCCATGGTCTCGCGCAGCGACTCGGCCACGGGGCGGCCGATGCCGCGGTTGGCGAACCAGGCGTAGCCGCCGCCCTCGGCGATGGGCGCCCGGACCGCGGCGTAGGCCGGACCAGGGGGGAGGTGGTCGGCGAGGCCGACGATGTCGACCTCGTTGGACCCGCGGCCGTGGAGCAGGACCACCAGGGGTGAGGAGGGGTCGGTCGAGCCCCGCCATGCCACCGCTGGCTCGGCGAAGGCGCTCATGACCGGACCTCGTCCCCGCTCGGTGCGAGTTCGTCAGCGGTGGCGACGCCGGACCAGCGGGCCACCTCGCCCGCCAGGTCGAGGTGATCGATGGGCGCGGCGTTCTCGTAGGGGCCCCACTCGGCACGGGGGAGCATCCACATGAGCTCGAACTCGTTGCCGTCGGGGTCGGCGCCGTAGAGGCTCTTCGTGGCGCCGTGGCTGGACTCGCCGGTGTAGGCGCCGGCGTCGAGCAGGGCCTGCCGGGCCGCGGCGAGCTCGTCGATGGTGTCGAGCTGCCAGGCCAGGTGGTAGAGCCCGATGGCGCCGCGGCGCTTGGGGCCGCCGGCGGTGCCGACGCCGAAGAGCCCGAGGTCGTGGTGGTTCCCGGAG
>JAKFET010000254.1:0-1857 GCA_036675575.1 Acidimicrobiaceae bacterium | reverse complement strand
CTCGACCAGGGGCTGCTGGCCGAGCTGCTAGGGCGGGCCGAGCTGCGCGAGCTGCTCGATCCCGAGGTGCTGGCCGAGGTCGAGGCCGAGCTGCAGTGGCTGGCCCCCGACCGCCGCGCCCGCACGGCCGAGGCCGTGGCCGACCTGCTGCGCATCCTCGGGCCGTTGACGATCGACGAGGTCACCGCTCGTGTCATCGAGGCGAGTGCGGCCGACGTCGGCGCCTGGTTGACCGACCTCGCGGACGCACGCCGGCTGGTCGCCGTACGCATCGCGGGCGAGGAGCGCTGGAGCACGATCGAGGACATCGCGCGGCTGCGCGACGGGCTGGGCGTGCCGGTGCCGCACGGCACGCCCGACGTGTTCACCGAACCGACCGAGGACCCGATCGGCGACCTGGTCTCGCGCTACGCCCGCACGCACGGCCCCTTCACCACGGCCGACGTGGCAGGTCGGCTCGGGATCGGCGAGGCCGTCGCGCGGCAGGCGCTGCAGCGACTGGCGGCCCGAGGACGATTGCTCGAGGGCGAGTTCCGCCCTGCCGGCAGCGGCTCCGAGTGGTGCGACGCCGAGGTCCTGCGCAAGCTCCGTCGCCGGTCGCTGGCCCGACTGCGCAAGGAGGTCGAGCCGGTCACGCACGAGACCCTCGCCCGCTTCCTGCCGGCCTGGCAGCGAGTCGGTGGCAAGCTGCGGGGAGTTGACGGCGTGGTCGCCGCGATCGACCAGCTCGCGGGTTGCCCGGTGCCGGCAAGCGCGCTCGAACCCCTCGTCCTGGGGAGCCGGGTCAGCGACTACGAGTCCAGCCACCTCGACGAGCTGACCAGCAGCGGCGAGGTCATCTGGGCGGGGCACGCGCCGTTGCCCGGCAGCGACGGCTGGGTCAGCCTGCACCTCGCCGACCAGGCCCACCTCACGCTGCCCGATCCGCAGTGGGGCGAGCTCGACGAGCTCCAGCAGTCCGTGCTCGAGGCGCTGGCGCCGGGCGGCGCCTGGTTCTTCCGCCAGCTCAGCGACCGGCTCCAGGCCACCGACGACACCGTCCTGTCGACCGCCCTCTGGGGGCTCGTGTGGGAAGGCCTGGTCACCAACGACACCCTGACGCCGCTGCGCGCGCTGGTCCGCTCCGGCACGGCAAGTCACCGCACCCGTCGCGCACCGCCGCGGGTGTCGATGAGGACCGGCCGCTCTCCCGCCCGCTCGGGTCCGCCCGAGACGGCCGGTCGCTGGAGTGTGCTGCCGGCGCGCGATCCCGACAACACACGACGGGCGCACGCCACCGCCGAGCACCTGCTCGAGCGGCACGGCGTGGTCACCCGCGGCGCGGTGATGCAGGAGCGGATCGTCGGCGGGTTCGCCGGCGTCTACAAGGTGCTCTCCGCGTTCGAGGACACCGGTCGTTGCCGTCGCGGCTACTTCGTCGAGGGGCTGGGCGCGGCGCAGTTCGGCACGGCCGGAGCCATCGACCGGCTGCGCACGTTCTCCGAGCCCGACGAGTCCAAGCCGCTCGCTCTGGCGCTCGCCTCGACGGATCCGGCCAACCCCTACGGCGCCGCGCTCCCCTGGCCCGCCAACACCGGCGACAACGGACACCGTCCCGGTCGCAAGGCCGGTGCGCTGGTCGTCCTCGTCGACGGGGCGCTGACGCTGTACGTCGAACGAGGCGGCCGCACGCTGCTGACCTGGTCCGACGACACCGCACGGCTGACGACCGCCGCAGGCGCCCTCGCAGAGGCGACCCGGCGCGGTGCGCTCGGCAAGCTGATCGTCGAGAAGGCCGACGGTGCGGCCCTGCTCGGCGGCGGCGACACCCCGCTCCGGCAGGCCCTGAATGCGGCCGGCTTCGTCTCGACGCCCAAG
>JAKFET010000076.1:0-1870 GCA_036675575.1 Acidimicrobiaceae bacterium | reverse complement strand
GTCCCCGCCGGCTGACGTCCCGGCCGGCGCCGGCTCGTCGGCGCCGGGACGTCGATGCGACCTCAGTGGACGCTGCGCCGGCGCAGCAGCGCCGTCGCGACACCAGCGAGGCCGAGCGTCGCACCCAGCGCGAGGGCTCGGCCGTCGTCAGATCCGGTGATGGGCAGCGTCGGGGTCGCCGCCGCGGGGGCCTGCGGCACCGCCGGTGCCGCCGGCACCGGCGCAGCCGTGGCTCCGGCGGTGGACGTGCACCGGGCGATGTTCAGCTCGATGCCACCCATGAGGGCCTCGCCGTTGAGCAGGTCGAGGCTGACGGAGTCGGCCACGGCGACCGCTCGGCCTTGCTCGTCCGTCGTCCGGGTGCCGTCGGTGATGGTGATCGTGGACGTCCCGAGCGGCTCCGGCAGCGGGATGTCCAGGGTCTGTCCGAGCGCCAGCGGCTGCTGTAGCCCGAGCGGGGGCACGATGACGGTGACGCCGGCAGGGCGGGCGACCGGGGTCGCCACACCGGTGGCGGTGTCGACGTCGACCCGGGTGCTCACGTCGCCCAGGATCACCGAGATCACCGGGGGCGGGTCCTCGCCGCCGACCGCGGGGAGATCGAGGACGTCGATGCGCGTGCCCTGCGCCGCGCAGGACGTGGAGAGCAGCGAGCCCTCGAGGGTGCTGGTGGTCCCGGAGTCGCCGAGCGCGATCGACACGAGGTCGCCACCGTCGAGCAGGGCGCCCAGCAGGTCCCCCACCGTGTCCTGCAGGCCCAGCCCGCTGGCGTCGTCGACGGGTCCGAGGATCGGTTCCAGGGCGCCGACCAGCGTCTGGAGGCCACCCTGGACCGGTTCCACCACCGCCGACAGCGGGGTCTCGAGGATCGGCGCGATCGGGTTGAGGACGATCCGGCCCGCCGTGGACGCCGAGGCGGCCCGCGCCGTCGTGGCCGCGACCTCGGCCTGCGACGAGCTGCACGCCAGGGCGAGGCGCAGTCCGGGCACCTGGTCGATGTCCTGGACGCAGCTGGGTTCTGGGGTGCCGTCTGCACCGGTGCCCTGGACGGCCGCGGACGACTCGCCACCGTCGAACACGGGGCTGGCCACGGCCAGCCCGGCGGCCGTCGCACCATCCGGGGCCACGCGGCTGGACCCCTGTCCGATGACGAGGGCCTGGCCGAACACGGACAGCTCGAGTGCCTGGCCCTCGGAGCGGGCTTCGTATGCGGGCGGCGCCGGTTCCTGGGCGCGGGCCGCGGGCATGCCGGTCAGACCGGCGGCGGCCCCGGCGAGGGCAGCGACGCCGAGTGCCTTGCGGACGTGGTGGGGGTGGGTGACCTGCAACTTGGCTCCTGGTGGGACGTCGGACCTGCGCTGTGCCGCTCCGGGGAGGAGATGCGGCAGCGAGCACGCGGTCGGGGATGGCACACCGCGTCACAGCGTCTCGTGCGCTCCACACCGAACACGCTGCGGACGTGGTGAGACAAGGCTACGGTCACGTCCAGTTGCAACACCAATCCGCCAGAGAGGTCGAGATGAGCGCGTCCAGCGAGGTCAGCATGCAGGAGTTCGAGGCCGAGGTCCGAACGTTCCTCGAAGCCAACGCCCGCACGAGGCGACACCCCGAGGAGCGCACGTTCGCGTGGGGCGAGGGTGACGACTCGGTCGCCATCTTCGAGGAGATCGACCCGGAGGCGGAGCGGCGCAACCTCGCCGAGGCGAAGCGGTGGCGGGCGGCGCGCTCCGATGCCGGACTCGGGTGGATCACCGGCCCCCAGGAGTACGGCGGACGTGCGCTCACGCCGGCGCACGAGCGGGCCTACGCCCGCCTCGAGACCGGCTACGAGACCCCGGACATGGGGTTCTTCGGCATCGGCCTGGGGATG
>JAKFET010000111.1:0-1871 GCA_036675575.1 Acidimicrobiaceae bacterium | reverse complement strand
ATCCGCTTGCCGTCGCGGCGGGGCTCGACGAGGCCCGCCTCACGCAGCGTCTGCAGGTGCGCGGAGCAGGTGCTCATGCCGAGGTCGGCCGCCTGCGCGAGGCTCTCGACGCTGCGGGGGCCTTGGCTGAGGAGGTCGAGGAGCTCGAGGCGTGCGGGGTTGCCGAGGACCTTCCCGACGGCGGCGAACTCGGCGAAGAGTGCGTCCTTCCTGGCCCGGTCACCCATGTGCTGCCTCCTTCGTGGTCGGCGCGTCCGGTCGGTGGTGAGTCTCGTACATGCGCAGCGCGACGACGAGGCCGGACACGGCGGTGAGTGCGGCGACGGTCCAGACGGCGGCATCGACCCCGAGGGCGTCGGCGACGATGCCGGCCAGCAGTGCGCCGACGGCGAAGCCGCCGTCGCGCCACAGCCGGTAGACGCCGACCGAGCGGGCCCGCCAGGCCGGGTGTGCCACGTCGCCGATCGAGGCGAGCAGTGTGGGGTAGACCATCGCGGTGCCGGCCCCGAGGAGCACCGCCGCGACCGCCCACAGCGGGAACGAGTCGGCGAGCGCGATCAGCGCGAGCGCGAGGGCCTGGAGCCACATGCCTGCGGCGATGAGCCACTTGCGGCCCCACCGGTCGGAGAGCGCTCCAGTGAACAGCTGCCCGACACCCCACACGGCCGGGTAGAGGGCGGCGAGGATGCCGATCTTGCCGACCGAGAGCCCCGCGGTGGCGAACAGGATCGGGAAGAGGCCCCAGGCGAGGCCGTCGTTGAGGTTGTTGACCAGCCCGGCCTGGCTGGCCGAAGACAGCGCGGGCTCCTTGAAGCTGGTCTGCAGGAACACCTGGCCGTTGGTGAGCTCGCCGTGGAGGTGGTCGTGCTTGCCGTCGGCACGCGCGACGTGTCCCGTGGCCTCGAGGCGGGCGTGCTCGCGGGTCTCCTTGACGCCCAGGGTGGACAGCCCGAGGCCGAGGGCGGCGAAGGCGATGCCGAGGAAGAACGGCTCGGGACGCAGCCCGTAGGACTCGGCGATGTACCCGGTGGCCAGGGCGGTGCCCGCGACGGCGGCGTAGCCGGCGGCCTCGTTGAACCCCATGGCCAGGCCGCGTCGCGCCGGTCCCACGAGGTCGATCTTCATCACCACGGTCGTGGACCAGGTCAGGCCCTGGCTGATGCCCAGCAGCACGTTGGCGACGATGATCCAGGTCCACGACGGTGCCCAGATGAGCATGAACGGCACCGGCACGGCGACGAGCCAGCCGGCCACCAGGACCGGCTTGCGTCCGAAGCGGTCCGACCAGGTCCCGGCGAAGTAGTTGGTGGCGGCCTTGGAGATGCCGAAGGCCAGGATGAAGCTCAACGCGGCCGTGTAGGCGGTGATGCCGAACTCTTCTTGACCGAGCAGCGGGAGCACGGTCCGCTCCTGGCCGAGCATGCCTCCGACGAGGGCGTTGACCACGACCAGGAGGGTGAACTGCGCGGCGTTCTGGCGCAGCCCCAGCTCGATGTGGCGTCCGGTGCCGGCGGGTCGGGTGGGGGCGCTCACCGGCCGGTCTCCAGCGCGGTGCCGCTCGTGTCGGCCCAGTCCTGGGGGCCGCCCGCGAGGACGGTGAGGTGCGGGTGGCCGGCGCGGGCCAGCAGGCTGGCAGCGCCCATGGCGCGTTCCCCGTGCCCGCACATCACCACCAGCGGCTCGTCCGGCAGGTCGGCGGCGCGGGTGGTCAGCGCGCCGAGCTCGATGTTGTCCGCGCCAGGGACGTGCCCTGCCTGGTACTCACTGCCCTGTCGGATGTCGAGGACCCGGGCCCCGTCGAGCGCCTCCGGGCCTGCGACCGGGATCGAGCCTGTCGGCTGGTCGGCGCCCGTCCAGGCGGCCAGTCCGCC
>JAKFET010000208.1:0-1874 GCA_036675575.1 Acidimicrobiaceae bacterium | reverse complement strand
GCTCGCGTAGGTCAGCGAGCACCGACGGAAACCATCGGGCCGCTCGACGGCGAGGCACACGACAGCCCTCCGATCGACGACCCGCGCCCCAACTCGCCCTTGACTCGGGGAACGGTTGCTAGCGGTTGGCCACCCGGACCGGCACCGACTCGTAGCCGCGCAGCGTGGTGCGCGGCCGCTGCACCAGGTCGCCGGCCAGCTCGATGGAGCGGAAGCGCTCGATCATGGCCCGGAACACCTCCTGGCCCTCGGCCCGCGCCAGGTTGGCGCCCAGGCAGTAGTGGATGCCCGAGGCGAACGACATCGGCGGACCCTCGTCGCGCCCGACGTCGAAGCGGTCGGGATCGTGGAAGTGGCTCGGGTCGCGGTTGGCTGCGCCGAGGAGGGTCACGATGGCCGTGCCCTCGTCCACCGACAGCCCGGCGACCTCGGCGGGGCGCAGCGCGCGGCGCACGTCGAACTGCACCGGGGAGTCCCAGCGCAGCATCTCCTCGACGGCCGTCGGGAGCAGCGACGTGTCGTCCCACAGCCGCTGCATCTCGCCCGGGTTGCGCAGCAGCGCGCCCGTGCCGTTGCCGATCAGGTTGGTGGTGGTCTCGAAGCCGGCGGCGAAGATCAGGATCGCCACCACGATGACCTCGGCCTCGGAGAGCTGGTCGCCCTCCTCCTCGACCCGGAGCAGGTCGGACAGCAGGTCGTCCTGGGGGGCGGCGCGCCGCTCGGCGACCAGGTCGACGAAGTAGTCCCAGGTCTCCTCGTTGGCGACCTCGCCGTCCCGCAGCTCCTCGATGGTGGCGGTGGGCTCGATGCCGACGGCGCCACGGGTGATGAGCGACCGGAACCGGGGCCAGTCGGCCTCGGGGACCCCGACGAGGGCGCCGATGACCGACACCGGGAACGGGAAGCCGACCAGGTCGAGCACGTCGCCCTGCCCCGCCTCGGCGAGGTCGTCGACGAAGCGGTCGGCGAGCGAGGCGATGGTCGAGCGCATCTGCTCCACCCGACGGGGCGTGAAGGCCCGGGAGACCAGGCGCCGCTTGCGGGTGTGCTCGGGGGGGTCGAGGAAGAGGAGCGAGGCCGGGCGGTCGGCCATCCGGCGGCGCTGCTGCCGGCGGAACTCGTCGGTGGCCGGGTCGGCGCTCGGCAGGCCGAGGCCTGCGTCGCTGTCGCCGTTGCCGAAGCGGTTGTCCCGCAGCACCTCGTTGCAGTCGTCGAACCCGGTGAGGAAGATCGTGCCGGTGCCGCTGCGGTGGACGGGCGCGATGGCCCGCAGCCGCTGGTACTTGGCCGCCGGATCGGCGATGCCCTCCGGCGTGAAGAACAGCTCGGCGAGCACCTGGTCGCCTTGCTGCTGCACGTCGCTGGCCTGGTCGTCGACGGTCGTCATCGGTCCCCCTGGGTCGTCCCGGTGACCGACGGTAGCGTCGCCACGTGGACGCGGTCAGCCCCTCGAGCGCGATCCGGGGCAGCGAGCGCTCCCGCAACGGCGGGATCGACCGGGTCCCCGTCGCCGGCGCGACCGGCGAGCTGTGGCTGTGCGGCAAGCACCTGATCGGCCCGGACCCCGACGCTGCCGTCGCCCGCGTCGGCGCCGACCTGGTCGTCTGCCTCAACGAGCGCCACGAGCTCGAGGACCGCTACCCCGCCTACGTCGCCTGGCTGCGCACCGACCCTCGGGTGCTGTGGGCGCCGGTACCCGATCTCGGCGCCCCGGCCGTGGACGAGGCGCTCACGCTCGCCGGCACCGTCGCCGCCCACCTCGACGAGGGCCGGACCGTGCTGACGCACTGCGGCGCCGGCATCGGCCGGGCCGGCACGCTCGCCGCCGCCGTCCTCGTCGTGCGGGGCGCGACGGTGGACGAGGCCGTGGCGGT
>JAKFET010000019.1:0-1880 GCA_036675575.1 Acidimicrobiaceae bacterium | reverse complement strand
CGAGCACGGTGCACAGGAGTGCGACGCCGAAGAGGGCCAGGACGACCAGGCGGACCGGGAACGGCATGGCGAGACCGAGGAGGTGGGCCGCCAGGATCCCGGCGGCGGCGACGGCGCAGAGCACGGCGAACCAGCCGAAGAAGCCGTGCCACGCGCTGGCGCTGACGCTGGTCTCGCCGCCGAACGCCCCGAGGTCGTAGGACATCGTGTAGTAGGGCAGCAGCGAGCCGAGGAAGGCCAGCAGACCCGCGCCGATCAGGCCGAGGTCGAGCTTGTCGGCGCCCTTGAGGGTCGCGACCGCCTCGTTGGCGCTGGGCACCGAGGCCTGCGTGGGCTCGGGCGTGGGCTCGGGCGTGGGCTCACCGGTGGGCGGCGTGGAATCGGACATGAGGTTCTCCCCGTTCGAGGCCCCATGAGCGGGGCCAACCGCGGCGAGAATGACGTACCTCGGGGGCCGGGGGCAAGCCTGTGGCCCAGACCAAGATGAAATCAGCGTCCTGTGGATGACGCGAGCGGCCCGGTGGCGGGTCCGGTTAGCGTCGATCTCGTGCTGAGCCGCGTCGCGTCCCGACCCCGTGCCGTGGTCGCGGGACGCTACGTCCTGCTCGACCAGATCGGGTCCGGCGGCATGGGGTCGGTGTGGCGCGCGTACGACGATCGCACCGGCGTCCACGTCGCGGTGAAGGTGCTCGGCCAGCACAGCGCCGCGCTCCTGGCGAGGTTCGTCCGCGAGCAGGCGATCCGTGTGCGCCACCCGCACGTCGTCGCGCCGACGGGTTGGGCGGCCGAGGACGACCTCGTCGTCCTCGCCATGGACCTGGTGTCCGGCGGCTCGGTCGCCGACCTGGTGCGCGAGCACGGCCCACTACCGCCCGGCCTGGTCGCCCTGCTCCTCGAACAGCTGCTGCTCGGACTCGCCGCGACCCACGGTGCGGGGCTCGTCCACCGGGACGTGAAGCCGGCCAACCTGCTGCTCGAGGCCACCGGCACCGACGCACCCCACCTGCGGCTGGGCGACTTCGGCGTCGCGGCCCCGATCGCCGATCGCCGCTTCACCACCATCCCCGGCGCGATCGGCACCGACGGCTACATGGCGCCCGAGCAGGCCCGCGGTGCGCTGCCCGACCCGAGCCAGGACCTCTACGCCGTCGGCCGGGTCGCGCTCGAGCTGATCACCGGGCTGCCGCCGTCACGACAGGGCGACATCCCCTCCCACCCGCTCCGCCCCCTGGTCGAGCGACTCCTCGTCCCCGACCCCCAGGAGCGCCTCGCCAGCGCCGACGCCGCCCTGCGCCTGCTCCGCCGGCTCGACGTGCCGCCGCAGCCGGGCCCACCGATCCCCGATCGGCTCGGGCCGGCGCCGCGCGGGCGTCGTACGAGCTCGAGGCGGGAGGTCCGGCACCAGGTCGACTGGCTGGGCTGGGCCGCGGTGTTCGCCCTGCTCGGTGTGGTGGTCGGCTGTCTGACCCTGCTCCTAGGCTGGTGGGCATGAGCATCAGCATCGGAGCCCACGTCGACCAGACCGACCCGATCGCCGAGGCGCAGGCCCGGCAGGCACCGCTCGTGCAGTTCTTCCTGGGCGACCCGCAGGGCTACAAGGGGCCCGAGATCCGCTACGCCACCGGCGCCGAGGCCTTGCGCGACGACGCCGCGGCGGCCGGCATCGACCTCTATGTCCACGCCCCCTACATCGTCAACGTCGCCACGACCAACAACCGGATCCGCATCCCCAGCCGCAAGCTGCTCCAGCAGCACATGGACGCCGCCGCCTCGATCGGGGCGAAGGGGCTGATCGTCCACGGCGGCCACGTCAACAAGGACGACGACCCGCAGGTCGGCTTCGACAACTGGCGCAAGGCGATCGAGGCGACCGACATCAA
>JAKFET010000041.1:0-1884 GCA_036675575.1 Acidimicrobiaceae bacterium | reverse complement strand
GTCCATCCGCCGGGCCGACGACCCCTATCGCGTGCGGGACCTCGAGGCCGCCGACATCGCGGTCCTCAAGGTGCAGCCGCTCGGCGGCGTGCGGGCCTGCCTGCGGATCGCGGAGGACATCGGCCTGCCGGTCGTGGTGTCCAGCGCGATCGAGTCGAGCGTCGGCATCGCGGCCGGGGTCGCCCTCGCCGCTGCCCTGCCCGAGCTCCACCACGCCTGTGGCCTCGCGACGGTCCAGATGCTCACCGACGACGTCGCGGCCCGGCCGCTCCTGCCCGTCGACGGGATGCTCCCGGTCTCGCGGCCCGATGTCGACGAGGCGGCTCTCGCCCGACTCGGTGCCTCCGCCGAGCGCGTGGCCCACTGGCAACGACGGCTCGAGGACGTAGGGCAGGATTCCCCGGCATGACCAACCCCTCGACCGAGCTCGCCCGTGCCGTGGTGACGGCGCTTCGCGGCGCCAACGTGCGCGAAGCGGTGCTCGCCCCGGGATCCCGCAATGCACCGCTGTCCTTCGCCCTGTTCGACCTGGCGCAGACCGGGGGCATGCGCCTGCACACGCGGATCGACGAACGCACTGCGGGCTTCCTCGCGCTCGGGCTGGGCAAGGTCAGCGGTCGCCCGGCGGCCGTGGTCTGCACGTCAGGGACGGCGGTCGCCAACCTGTTGCCGGCAGTCGTCGAGGCCGCACACGCCGGTGTGCCCCTGGTGGTGGTCACCGCGGATCGACCGGCGCGGCTGCGGGGCACGGGGTCCAACCAGACCACCGACCAGGTGGGCATCTTCGGGTCCTTCGCACCCACGCTCGACGTCTCGACCGCGGACATCGAGGTGCTGCTCGCGTTCGTGCGGAGGCACGGTCACCGCCGCCCCGTGCACCTCAACGTCCAGCTCGACGACCCGCTGCTCCCGGAAGACGCGTGGGACGGGGGCACCGCCACTGAGTGGGTGGACCTCGATCCGGGCCCCGTGCAGACGTCGCACGTCCTCGAGCCCGGTCCCCGCACGGTCGTGGTGGCCGGGGACGACGCCGGACCGATCGCCCGCGTGATCGCGGAGACCGCCAGCTGGCCGCTGCTCGCCGAGCCGTCCAGCGGCTGCCGCACCGGTGACAGCGTCATCCGGACCTACCGCCTCCTGCTCGACGGCGAGCTCGGCCGGCAGGTCGAACGCGCTGTCGTCCTCGGCCACCCGACCCTGTCCCGCCCCGTCTCCCGGCTGCTCGCCCGCGACGACGTCGAGGTGGTGTCGGCGCGCCACCGGGGGATCTGGACCGAGCGCCCGTTCGCGGTCGCCCACGAGGCCGACCACCTGCTCGTCGGGCCCGCGGACGACCCGGCCTGGCTCGAGGAGTGGCGGGCTGCTGACCGCGTGGCCGGCAGGGCTCTCGACGACCTGCTCGCGGCCGAGCCCGACCTGACGCCGTACGAGGTGGCGGGCGCGGTCAGCCGGGCCGTCCCGCCCGGTGGGTTGCTCTTCGTCGGTGCCTCCAACCCGATCCGCGACCTGGACCTGATGGTCGCGCCCTACGAGGTCGGCGGTCGCCGCAAGGTCATCGCCAACCGCGGCCTGGCCGGGATCGACGGCACGATCAGCTCGGCGATCGGCGCCGCGCTGGGCCGGCCGCGGTCGACGCGGGCGCTGGCCCTGATGGGCGACGTGACGTTCCTGCACGACACCACCGGCCTGGTCCTCGGGCCGCGCGAGGCCCGGCCCGACCTGACGATCGTCGTGGTCAACGACAACGGCGGTTCGATCTTCGCGACCCTCGAGCAGGGCGCGCCGGCGTACGCAGACCGCTTCGACACCCTCTTCGGGACACCGCACGGCGTCGACATCGGCAGCCTGTGCGCTGCCACCCGTACGCCGCACCTGCAGGTGCGC
>JAKFET010000035.1:0-13375 GCA_036675575.1 Acidimicrobiaceae bacterium | reverse complement strand
AAGGGCCAGGGCATCGTGATGAACGAGCCCACCGTGATCGCGCTCAACAAGCGCAACGGCGACGTGCTGGCCATGGGCCGCGAGGCGTGGCAGATGATCGGGCGCACGCCCAGCTACATCATCGCCGTGCGCCCGCTGCGCCAGGGCGCCATCACCGACTTCGACATCACCCAGCGCATGATCCGCCTGATCCTGCAGCGGGCGGGGGTCAACCGGTTCAACCGGCCCCGGGTCGTCATCTGCGTGCCGTCGGCCATCACGGAGGTCGAGCGCCGCGCCGTCACCGAGGCGGCCCGCCGGGCCGGCGCCGCCGACGCGCAGCTGCTCGAGCAGCCCATGGCCGCCGCGATCGGCGCCGAGCTCCCCATCCACGAGCCGGTCGCCAACATGGTGATCGACGTCGGCGGCGGCACCACCGAGACGGCGCTCATCAGCCTCGGCGGCATCGTGGCCCTGCAGGCGGTGCGGGTCGGCTCCTTCGACATCGACGCCGCCATCCAGTCCTACGTGCGCCGGGAGTACGGCATCGCCATCGGCGAGCGCACCGCGGAGGAGATCAAGATCGCCATCGGCTCGGCGTGGCCCATCGACGACGAGGTCCGCGCCGAGGTGCGGGGCCGCGACCTCATGACCGGCCTGCCCAAGACGGTGATCCTGTCCAAGCCCGAGGTGCGCGAGGCCATCAGCGAGCCGGTCACCGCCATCGTCGACTCGGTCATCGCCTGCCTCGGGCAGGCACCCCCCGAGCTCGCCGACGACCTCATCAGCACCGGCATGCAGCTGGTCGGCGGCGGCGGGATGCTCCAGGGCCTCGACCGCCGGGTGTCGGTCGAGACCGACATCCCCGTGCAGCTGGTCCAGCAGCCGCTCGAGTCGGTCGTGCTGGGCGCCGGGCGGTGCGTGGAGGCCTACGACGACCTCAAGGTGATGTTCATGGGCGGGCGCGCGGTCTGACGACGACGTTGTGACATGCGTCGCACCGGCTCGCCCGTCGGTGTAGGTTGCGCCCCGTTAGTGACGACGCGTCCAGTAGATCTCCGGATCGCCTGGGCGCCGGTCACGGCTCGCCCGGGGGACCGGGCCGATCCAGGGGGACATCGCCATCGCCGCACTACTCGACGTCGCTGACGTCACCGTCCGCTTCGGCGGGGTCGTCGCACTGAACAGGCTGTCGTTCGACATCCAGGAGGGCCAGATCTGCGCCCTCATCGGACCGAACGGCGCCGGCAAGACCACCCTGTTCAACGTCGTCAGCCGGGTGTACGACCCGACCGAGGGCATCGTCACCTACGACGGACGCGACATCACCGACCTCGCACCGCACACGATCGCCAAGGTGGGCATCGCCCGCACGTTCCAGAACCTGGCCCTCTGGCCGGGGATGAGCGTGCTCGAGAACGTGATGGTCGGCATGCACACGACCTCCAAGCAGTCCTTCCTCACGGCGGCGCTGCGGATCGGGTTGCGCAAGGAGGAGCGGGAGCTGCAGGACAAGGCGTACGCCGCCCTCGAGGAGCTCGACCTGCAGCGCTTCGCCCGCCACCCCGCCGCCGGCCTCCCCTTCGGAACCCTCAAGCGGGTCGAGCTGGCGAGGGCGGTCGTGTCGGATCCCCGGCTGCTGCTCCTCGACGAGCCGGCCGGCGGCCTGACCCACAGCGAGGTGGACGAGCTGGCCGGTGTGATCAAGCAGATCCGCGACTCCCGCAACCTCACCGTCCTGCTCGTCGAGCACCACATGCACATGGTCATGGGCATCTCGGACAAGGTGGTCGTGCTCGACTTCGGGTCCAAGATCGCCGAGGGGCTGCCCGCGGAGATCCAGCGGGACGAGCGGGTCATCGAGGCCTACCTGGGGGCGCCGGCATGACCGATCCGACCACGGCCGAGCCCGCCGCCACGGCGCCGACCGGCAAGCCGATCCTGCAGATCGAGGGCGTGCACGCCGCCTACGGCATGGTCCGGGTCCTGCACGGGATCGACCTCGAGGTCCGGGAGGGCGAGGTCGTCGTCGTCCTCGGGGCGAACGGGGCGGGCAAGACCACCACGATGCGAGCGATCTGCGGCCTGGTCGACACGAGCGGATCGATCCGCCTCGACGGCAAGGAGATCCGCGGCAAGCGGTCCGCCGACGTCGCCCGGCTCGGCGTCGCCCACGTGCCCCAGGGCCGGGGCACGTTCGCCGACCTCAGCGTGGAGGACAACCTGCAGGTCGGGGCCTTCGTCCGCAAGGACAAGGAGGTCCGCTCCGACATCGATCGCTGGTACGACGTCTTCCCCGTGCTCGGCGAGCGTCGCCAGCAGCAGGCCGGCACGCTCTCGGGCGGCGAGCAGCAGATGCTCGCCGTGGCCCGGGCGCTGATGAGCCGGCCCCGGCTGCTGCTGCTCGACGAGCCCTCGCTCGGCCTCGCGCCGATGATCGTCCAGAACGTCTTCCGGAACCTCCAGTCGATCCGCCAGGAGTTCGGCACCACGATGCTGGTCGTGGAGCAGAACGCGAACCTCGCCCTCGGCATCGCCGACCGCGGCTACGTCATCGAGGCCGGCCGGATCGTGCTCAGCGGCGCGGCGGCCGACCTGAGCAGCGACGACGCCGTCCGCGCCGCCTACCTGGGGTACTGACCGTGACCGCCGCCCCCGCCCACTCCCCGCAGGAGACCTGAACGTTGGAGCTCTTCCTCGCCCGCCTCTTCGACGGACTCTCCTCCGGCGGCACCTACGCCGTGATCGCCGTGGCCCTGGTGCTGATCTACAAGGCCACCACGCTGATCAACTTCGCCCAGGGCGAGCTGGCCATGCTCGGGTCCTTCATCGCCTACATCCTCGCCGTCGAGCAGGGGATGCCCATCTACCTCGCCATCGTCCTGGCGATGGTGCTCTCGGCCGTCCTCGCCGCCGGCATCGAGCGGGTGCTCATCCGACCCTTCGACCCGGCCGACCACCTGCCCCTCGTCATCATCACGCTCGGCCTGTTCCTCGTGATCAACGCGGTCGCCGGCATGATCTGGGGCTTCGACCCCCGCAGCTTCCCGCGGATGTTCCCGGAGGGGGACGTCTGGACGATGGGCATCGCCCGGCTCCGCTGGTACACGGTCGGCACGCTGGCGACCGTCCTCGTGCTGCTGGTCCTGCTGACGCTCCTGCTCAAGAAGACCAAGGTCGGCCTCGCCTTCCGCGCGGTCTCGTCCAACCTCGAGTCCTCCGGCCTCGTCGGGGTCCGGGCCGGACCCACCCTCCAGTTCGGCTGGATGCTCGCCACCGCCGTCGGCACCCTGGCCGGCGCGCTGTTCGTGGCCGACCCGTTCCGCCAGCTCGACCCGACGTGGGCCCAGCGCGTGCTGATCTTCGCCGCCGCAGCCGCCGTCCTCGGCGGGCTCGACAGCCTCTGGGGTGCGCTCGTCGGCGGCATCATCCTCGGCCTGGTGGAGTCCATGGTCGTGGGCTACGTGACGTGGATCCCCAACCAGATGAGCCTCGCCGCCGCCGTGGTGGCGATCATCATCGTGCTGCTGATCAGACCCAATGGCCTGTTCGGCTCGAAGGCGGTGGAGCGGGTATGAGCGAGCCGCGCCGCATCACCGAGGGGACCAGCGCCCACAAGGTCTACCGCTACGTGCCGTGGGCGATCTTCGCCCTCGTCGCCATCACGGCCCCGTTCTGGGCCGCCCACACCCCGGCGTTCAGCGTCGGCGAATCCACGCTCACGTTCAGCCTCGGCAACCTCAACCACGCCGTGGCCTACATGGTCGGCGTGCTCGGCCTCGGGATCCTGGTCGGGTACAACGGCCAGATCTCGCTGGGCAACAGCTTCTTCATGGGCGTGGGCGGGTACATCACCGCGTCGCTCGTGACGGACAACGGCTGGTCGTTCCTCTCCACGCTCATCGTGGTCCTGCCGGTGTGCTTCGTCGTCGGCATGCTCGTCGGCCTGCCTGCGCTGCGCATCAAGGGCCTGTACCTGGCCCTCACCACGCTCGGCCTGGCTGCGGTGTTCCCGTCCATCGTGCGCATGGAGCAGCTGCGCGACCGCACGGGCGGTGCCAACGGCAAGCGGATCACCTCGGACCTCGACGCCCCGGACTGGGCACCCATCGAGGAGATCGGCGACGTCCTCTCGTCCATCCCGGTGCTGGGCGAATGGGCCTACGGCGAGGGCGTGAGCGGACGGGAGGTGGACGGCATCTGGGTGTACCTGCTCCTCGCACTGCTCGCAGGCGCCGCCTTCTGGGTCGCCCGCAACCTCATCTACAGCCGTCCCGGTCGCTCGATCATCGCCATCCGGGACAACGAGACGGGCGCCGCGGTCAACGGCGTCAACGTGCCGATGACGAAGACCTTGACCTTCGGCTTCAGCGCCATGCTCGGCGGCCTGTCCGGGACGATGTACGCCATGGCCATCGGCTTCGTGGCCCCGGACGTCTTCGGCATCAACCTGGCCATCTTCCTCATCGTCGGCCTCGTCGTCGGGGGCGTCGGCACGCTCAGCGGTGCCGTCATCGGCGGCCTCGTCATCGTCTTCGTCCCGGTGTGGGCGTCGCAGATCGAGTCGGTGCCCGGGGTGCCGGAGCGCTTCCTGCGCGGTCCCACCGGCACCTTCTTCCTCGGGGTCCTGCTCATCGTCCTGACCTTCTTCCTCCCCGGCGGGATCGTGTACGGCCTGCGCAAGATCCGGGCTCGGTTCGTCCAGGTCGTCCCCCCCCAGGAGGTGGCCGGCGGCGAAGAGGTCCTGGTCTCGGCCGGCGACGCCACCGGCGGGCTCATGTCCAGGCACGGCGGCGGTTCGGCGCTCGACCTCGACGACGACGTCGTCGACCCCGACGGGACTGGAGACGGAACCACGCACCGCGTGGTCCCGGCATCAGCACAGCAAACCAACCAAGGAGAACCAACGTGAGAGCATCTCGACTGTGGCGGATCTTCGCCGTGCTGCTGGCGCTGTCGCTGGTCGCTGCCGCCTGCGGTGACGACGACGACACCGACACCGCGACCGAGGACACCGAGGACACCGCCGCCGACGGCGGCGAGGACGGTGGCGAGGACGGCGGTGAGGACGGCGGAGCCGTGGAGGGTGAGATCGAGCTCGCCGAGGGCACCACCATCAACACCGAGGACTGCCCGTCCGACTGGGATCCCGAGGCCGGCCTGACCGACGACGAGATCACGCTCTTCATGAGCCTCCCGGAGTCCGGTCCCGTGGCCGCCCTCGGTGGTCTCGACGACGGCATGCGCGCCTGGTTCGACCAGATGGAGCCGATCGACGGGCGCACCATCAACCTGGTCTCGGCCGACGACGCCTACGACCCGGCCCGCACGCTGAGCAACGTCGAGGACGTGCTCGAGACCGACGAGCCCTTCGCCATGACCTACATGATCGGCACGCCGAACAACCTGGCCATCCGCGACCTGCTCGGCGACGAGTGCATGCCGCAGCTGTTCAACTCCACCGGCTTCCCGGCCTGGGGTGACCCGGCCGAGTACCCGTGGACCATCGGCGGCCTGCTCGGCTACAACACCGAGGCCGACCTGTGGTGCACCTACATCACCGAGGAGATCGGCGAGGACGCCACCGTGGCCGCCCTCTTCATGGACAACGACTTCGGTCTGGCCTACGAGGAGACGGTGAACGAGTGCGACATCAACCTGGTCGAGAGCGTCCGCCACGACCCGGCAGCGCCTGACGTCACCAGCGAGATCACGACGCTGGCGTCCTCCGATGCCGATGTCGTCCTGCTCGGCACCACCGGCGCTCCGTGCCCGCAGGCGATGGCCGCCATCGCCCAGTCGAGCTGGCAGCCCCAGGTGATCCTGTCGAACACGTGCCAGGGCATCGCCACGTACTTCAAGCCCATCGACCCCGCAGGCGAGGGCGTCCTCGTGGCAGCCACCGCCAAGGAGGCCGGCGAGCTCGACGACCCCGACGTCATGGCCGCCCGCGAAGCGCTCGAGGCCGCGAACCTCAACCCGGACGAGGGCGCCTTCTACACCGGCGTCATCTTCGGTCACACGGTGGAGAACGTGCTCCGGGCGGCAGCCGAGATGGAGGGTGGCCTGAACCGGGTCAACCTCATGAAGGCCGTGTGGAACGCAGACTTCACGAACCCCCTCGGCCTCGAGGGCGGCACGTACAAGACGGACGGCGTCAACGACGCCTACCTCGTCGAGGCCGCGCAGTTCGTGCGCTACGTCCCGCCGGCCGAAGGCGAGGAGCTCGGCAAGTACGAGGCCGTCGGCGACATCATCAACATCGAGGGTGAGACCGGCTCCGTCGGGGGCTGACCCTCCCAGCGCTCATCTGAGCTGACGAACCAGACGGTGGCCGGCCCTCGGGCCGGCCACCGGCGCGTCCGGGTTCAGGCGAGCAGGTCCTCGGCGGCCTGGCGCACCTGGCGATCGCGGTCCTCGAGCGCACGCGTGAGCGCGGCGTCGACCTCCGGGCCCTCGAAGGCGGCGAGGGCCAGCACCGCGCGCCGGCGCAGCGTGGCCCGCTCGCCCAGGGCGGCGAGCACCGCGGGCAGGCCCGCCGGATCGCCGATGGCACCGATGGCGGCGACGGCGGCCTCGCGCACGAGGTGCTCCTCGTGCCCGGTGGCGAGCCGGGCGAGCTCGGCCGCCGCAGCGGGCTCCGGTGGCTGGCGCTCGCCTGCGGCCCACGCCGCCGTCTCCGCGACCACCGGGTCCGGGTCGTCGAGGAGCAGCAGGGAGCTCGGCGGGCGGTTGCCGGGTCGGGTGGCCACGAGCGTCAGCGCCCGCCTGCGCACGCCGGGCGCCGGGTCGCCGAGGGCGGTGGCGAGCTCGTCGTCACCGAGCACCCCGAGCCGGTCGAGGGCGGCAAGCGCCGTCGCCCGCACCTTCGGGTCGTCGTCGTGGAGCAGGCGTCGGGGGGTCGCCTCGTCGCCCGTGTGACCGGCGACGGCGGCGTCGCGCCGGCGGCGGGACGACGGGTCGCTGCTCACCCGATGGCGCCGTCGACCAGCTCGGCGACGAGGCCGATGGTGGCGCCGGCGAGGGCTGCGACGGTGGCGGCGACCACGATGAGGATGCCGAGCAGCGACGCCAGGCTCAGCAGCTTGCGCCACAGCGGGACGCGGGCCACGTCGCGGTAGGCGCCCTCGACCGCGGTGTAGGCCGCCGGCACCCGCTTGGCGTCGCGCCGAGGGCTCTGCGTGGGCAGCGGCTCGAGCGGGGCCTCCACCGTCTCGTACGCGACCCGGGCCGTCGTCGTGACCGGCTCCGGATCGGCGGGGGTCGTGGCCGCGAGGGGCTCCGGGGCCGGTCGGGCGGACCGTTCAGCGGCTGCTGCTGCTGTCGTGCCACCCCGGGGGGTGCGCCGTAGGCTGCGCCATCCGCTCCGGTCGACCAGGCCTGCGAGCCCGCGAGCATCGATCAGCCACACGGCCATCAGGCCGGCGCCACCGCCGAGCACCACGAGCAGGATGAGAGTGAGCACCGAGGACGAGAGCGTACCGGCGGCGACCCGGGCCGGTGACCACACGGAGCCGGCCCCGCCGACCCCCGACGCGCCGATCTCGCGGGTCCGGACGTGGCCCTGGTGGCTGGCCGCCCTCCTCTTCCTGGGCACGGCCGCCGCGCTCTTCGCCGCCTTCACCGTCGAGATCGGGCACTTCGAGTTCCGTCCCGGGTCGGCCCGTCCCACGGCCGAGCTCGTGAGCGTGGGCGCCGACGTGCCCACCCACCCGCCCGCCGGCGAGATCGCGTTCACGACGGTCTCCCTGCGGCAGTCCACGGTCGCGTCCTACGTGTGGGCGTGGTTCGACGACGACGTGCAGGTGGTGGCCGACGAGCTCATCCTCGGCAACCGCTCGCCCCAGGAGAACCGCCAGTTCAACATGCAGCTGATGGACACCTCGAAGCAGGACGCGATCCGCGTCGCCCTGCTCGAGCTCGGCTACGAGGTGCCGGTGTCGATCGACGGGGTGGTCGTCGTGGGCGTCCAGGACGGGTCGGCGGCCGAGGGCCTCCTCGAGCAGGGCGACGCCGTGGTCGGCATCGGCGGCGAACCGCTCGACGACATCGACGACGTCACGCGGATCATGGCCGGCCGGGCCCCGGGCGAGACGGTGCAGCTCACGGTCGAGCCCCTGCAGGACGAGGAGCCCGAGCAGGTCGACGTCGTGCTCGGCGCCTCCCCGGACGACCCGGCCCGTGGGCTGATCGGCATCTCGCTGGAGCCCCGCAGCCCGGCGTACGCGTTCCCGGTGGACGTGGACATCGACAGCGGCAACGTCGGCGGTCCGTCGGCCGGGCTCGCCTTCACGCTGGCGGTGCTCGACGTGCTCACCCCGGGCGAGCTCACCGGCGGCCTCGACGTGGCGGTCACCGGCACCATCGACGGTGCGGGCAACGTCGGCGACGTGGGCGGCGTCCGCCAGAAGACCGCAGCCGCGATCGACGAGGGCTACGACGTCTTCCTCGTGCCGAGCGGCGAGTACCAGGAAGCCGCGGAACGGGCAGGGGACGCACTCGAGGTCATCTCGGTCGATACCCTGCGTGATGCCCTCGATGCGCTCGCGTCCCTCGGTGGGAGTGGGCTGGGGACCGCAGCCGACGAGGGCTGACACCCTCGCTGATCCGGTAGGACAGGCATGACGACGGAAGCAGCGCAGCTGCAGTTCGCAGCCGAGTTCACGCTGTTCATCGCCGCCATCGCCGCGATCGCGGTCACGGCACTGCGCCCCGAGGTCTTCGGCCGTCGCGCCATCGGGCGCTTCCTGCTGGTCGTCGGCGCGGCCGCGCTGGCCGGCGCCGCGTTCCTGCACGGGTCGCTGCTCGTCGACGACGGCGCCGCGCCGGTGCTCATCGGCCTCCGGCTGGGCGGCATCGCCGCCGTGGCTGCCGCGGTGGCGAGCTGGCAGACGCCCGCCTCGGCCCGCAGCACCGCTGCGGCCGGCGTCCTGGCCCTGGCCGGGGCCGAGGCCCTGGTCGCCGCCGACCTCGAGACCGCCGCCGACGGCGTCCGTGGCGCCGGCGCGGTGCTGTTCGGCATCGGGCTCGTGCTCGCCTCCCGGCGCGCCATCGCCGCTCGCGTGGCCATGGCGGCAGCCACCGTCGTCCTGCTCGTCGTGACCGTGCTGTCGATCGCCCTGTCGGTCGTCATCGCCGAGAACGTGGAGGACGAGGTGGCCCGCCGCTACGAGGCGCGGGCCGACACCGAGTCCCAGGTGTTCGCCGACACGAGCGATTCCGCCCTGCGCGCCGCCGAGCTGCTCGCCCTCGTCCTGCCCGCCGAGCGGGCGGCGGAGATCCGGGCCGCCACCGACCCCACCACCGCCCCGGCGGACGCCGAGGCCGCGCGGGGCAGCATCGGCGTCGCCCTCGACGCGTTCCGCTCGCGCGTGCTGCAGCTCGAGTACCCCGGCCCCCTCGTCGTCGTGGGCGCCGACGGCCGCCTGGCCGGATCCCTCGACCTGCCCGATGCCGTGGCCATCCCGCTGCTCGGCGACGACGTCGTGGCCGAGGTGCTCCAGGGCGGCCTCCCGGCCGATGCGGTCGGCATCGTCGGCAACCGCACCTTCGCCGTGGCCGCCGCGCCGATCATCGGCGCCGACCGCGTCCCGTTGGGCGTCGCGGTCGTGACGGCCCGGCTCGACGACGAGTTCCTCGCCTCCCGGGTCGCCGACCCCTCGTCGGTCGACCAGGGCGTGGGCATGGCGCTCGCGGATCGCTCCCGGATCTACGCCCAGACCGGCCAGCTGGGCGGCACGCCCCAGACCCTCGAGCTCGCCGGCGACGTGCTGCGGGAGGGCGAGCGCCGCACCGCCGTCGACGGGGACCGCTTCGTCGTCGCCGTGCCCGTCCTGGACGAGGACGGCACGCCCACCCTCGCCATCACCATCGCCGTCCCCCAGGCCCGGATCGACGCCACCCGCCAGGACCTGTTCCGGCTGCTCTTCCTCGTGGCCCTCGGCGCCGCCGCCCTGGCCATGGTCCTCGCCGGCTACGCGGGCAACCGCATCGGCGCCGGCCTGAGTCGCCTCACCACCGTCACCGGCGAGCTGCAGCAGGGCCGCCTCTCGGCCCGCGCCGCGGTCGACACCGAGGACGAGCTCGGCGTGCTGGCGTCGACCTTCAACCAGATGGCGGCGTCGCTCCAGTCGATGACCGACGACCTGCGGGCCTCGGCCGACCAGGAGGCCGCGCTCCGCGGCCGGCTCGAAGGCGTGGTCGGCGGGATGGGCGAGGCCCTGGTGGCCGTCGACGACCGGGGCCGCATCACCGACTTCAACGCCTCCGCCGAGGAGCTGCTCGGCGTGCCGGCCCGCGACGTCCTCGGCCGGACGCTGGCGAAGGCGTGCACCATCACGGGCGAGGACGGCGTCGACGTCACGGCCCGCTTCGTGAAGCCGGTGGTCGACTCCTGGACCGCCGCGCTCGAGGTCGCCCGAACCGACGGGTCGACCGTGCCCGTGGCGGTCTCCGCCGGACCCCTGCGGGGGCCGGCGGGCATGCTCACCGGCGCGGTCTTCGTGCTGCGAGACGTGCGGCGCGAGCGCGAGATCGAGCAGATGAAGACGGAGTTCATCGCCAACGTCAGCCACGAGCTGCGCACGCCCCTCACCCCCGTGCTCGGCTACGCCGACATCCTCGCCACCCGCGACCTGGCGCCGGAGCAGACCAAGCGCTTCGCGGGGGAGATCCACGAGTCGGCGCGCAAGCTCCTGCGCGTCACCGACCAGCTGGTCCAGTTCGCCACCCTGGCTGCCGGCCGGCTCCAGCTGCACGAGGAGGCCGTCGAGCCCAGGACCCTGCTGGACTCCGTCGCCGACCGGTGGAACGACCGGCTCCCCGACGGCCACCAGCTCACCCGCCGGGTGGCGCGACGCATGCCGGAGGCGGTGCTGGACCGGCGCTACGTCGACCTCGCCCTCGACGAGCTGATCGACAACGCCGTCAAGTACTCGCCGGACGGCGGCCGCATCCGCGTCAGCGCCTCGCTGCACGAGAACGGCACCGGGGCCCACCTCGTCCTGGCCGTGGAGGACCAGGGCGTCGGCATCGATCCCGACCGCCGGGAGTCGATCTTCGAGGACTTCGCCCAGGCCGACGGCTCCACGACCCGGCGCTTCGGCGGCCTGGGCCTCGGCCTGGCGCTGGTCAGCCGCATCGTGCGCGCCCACGGCGGAGACCTGTCGTGCACGAGCCAGCCCGGGTCCGGCACGACCGTGCGGATGCTCCTGCCGCTCGACCGGGGCGGGCCCCGGTGAACCGACGGGGCGCGCTGGCGATGCTGGTCGTGGCGGTCCTGGCCGCCGGCGTCGCCGCACTGGTGCTGCGCGGCCGGGAGGCCGGCCCCGGGCCCGAGCAGGCGCGGTTGGAGGTCGACGGGTCGGCCACGGTCACCGGCGTGGACGGCGCCAGCCGGACGGTGGCGGACGACACCGAGATCCTCGACTTCGGCGAGCAGCTCGTGCTCGACGAGGGGACCGCAGTCCTCGAGCTGGCCGGTGGCGCCACCTACGAGCTCCGCCACCGCGACGGCGTCGGCACCGCGCTCGAGGTCGGGGCGGCGCCTCGCGTGACGGCGGGCGACCTCCTGGTGGCGGAGGGCTTCCCCGCCCAGGTCGCCGTGGACACGGCCACGCTCACCGCGCAGGGCGCGCTGCGGGTCGACGCCGAGGAGACGGTGGCGACCGCGTACGCCGGGCGGACCCGGGTGACCGGCGTGGGCGACGTGGCAGAGCTGCTGGGCCTCCGCCGTCTGGTGCTGGTCGCAGGCGCGACGCCCGAGCCGGTCGCCTTCGACGGCACCGATGCGTGGGACCGGCGCTTCCTGGGGGAGGCCATCGCCTTCGGCGAGCGCCTCGAGGCGCTCGCCCGGGGCTACACGAGCGACCTCCCACCGGGTGCCGGACGCTCGGCCGAGTTCTTCCGGTCGGTGCTGCCGGCGCTGGAGGACGAGCGGGAGCTGAACGACGACCTGCTCGAACCCGCGCGCTCGCCCGGCGAGACGCTGGTCGGGGCCGTGATCGTGGCCCAGGGTCGGCGGGGGACGTTCCGCGAGCGGTGGGATGCCGTGTTCGCGTTCCGGTCCGCCGGCGCGGCCTGGGGGCTGGTGGCGCTGGACCAGGGGGTGAGCTCGGCCCCCGTGCTCGAGACCATCGAGCTCGCCATCGGGGCCTCCGATGCCGGGACCGACGGGGGCACCGGCCCGACCTCGGGCCGCCCCCGGACGCGGGGCACGACGACCACGACGGCGGGGGGCCCGACCACCACGGCGACGACCACCACGACGACCCCGCCGCCCGACGGCGGCGGGATCCTGGACCCGGTCCCGGACCCGGGCGAGGAGGTCGTCGACGGCCTGCTCGACGTGCTCGGCCTCGGAGACCCCTGACGTCCTCTGGGTGCCGGCAGGCTCCACCGACCCCGCGGCAGCCGCACGTAGGGTGGCCCGACGATGACCGAGGACCCACGCATCGACCCGGCCGATCTCCGGAACGTCCGGTTCCCCGGGTCGTCCCGTCGCTACGACGCCCGCTCGGTCGACCAGTTCCTCGAGACCGTCGCCGGCCGGATCGCCGCCACCAACGCCCTCGTCGACGAGCTCCGAGCCCGGGTCGCCGAGCTCGACGCAGCGCCGCCCGTCCCGGCGCCGGCGCCCCCGCCCCAGCTGGCCCACCTCGACGACGATGAGCTGGTCCGCCTCGTCGGTGAGGAGACGACGTCGGTGCTGTCGACCGCGCGGCGGGCGGCGGACGAGATCCGCTCCAAGGCCGAGGAGTCGGCCGCCCGCATGATCCGGGAGGCCACGGCCGAGTCCGACCGGCTCACCGAGGACGCCCGGACCCGGGCCGCCGAGCTCACCCGCGGCGCGGAGCAGGCGCTGGAGGAGGCGACGGCGGAGGCCACCGCCGAGGCGACCCGCATCCGGGACGCCGCCGCAGCCGAGGCCGAGGAGACCACCACCCAGGCCGCCGAGCTGGCGGAGGCCGAGCTGGCCGCCGCCGAGCAGCGCCGCTCGGAGAGCGACGCGGAGGTCGAGCGCATCCTCGAGGAGGCCCGGGCGGAGGGGCGGGGCATGGTGCAGGAGGCCAAGGAGGTCCGCACCCGCGTGCTCGAGGACCTCCAGCGCCGCCGCGACGCGGCGCGCGACCAGATCGAGCGGCTCCTGGCCGGCCGGGAGCGGCTGCTGGCCGCCTACGAGCTCGTGCGCGAGAACCTCGACGACATCACCGGCCAGCTCGCGGACGCCTTGCCCGACCCCGGCGAGCCCGAGCTGCCGGACGGCTTCGTCGGCGTGGTGGGCTCCAGCGCGCCGGTGGCCGTGGACGACGCCGCGGACGACGGCGACGGGTCCGACCCGGCGGGGGCGGGCGCCCCCGCACCCGACGAGGTGGACGACACGGTGGCCCCGGCCGTC